>JBBQXT010000070.1:0-16001 GCA_038209415.1 Geobacterales bacterium | reverse complement strand
GCGACCCGCCTCTCTCCATTCAAACAGCCATTGGCTACAGGGAGGTCAGGACATGTCTAAAATTGTTGTTTCCGCAGTACGTTTTATGGTCGTGGTTCTCGTATGCGCTCTTACTATCCCGGCAGCCTCAACCGCAAAAACCGTCAGTCCCGATTTTGTCGAACTGGCCAAAAAACTCAAACCGACCGTTGTCAACATCCGTACAGCCAAAGTGATCAAGCCCAAACAGCGCCTGCAGCGTCCACACACGCAATCCCCCTCTGACAACTTTTTTGAGGATTTTTTCGGTCAGTTCAACGACCAGATGCCTCAGCAGCGCCCGCGCCGCGAGCAGAGTCTCGGCTCCGGCTTCATCATCAGCCCCGACGGCTATATCCTGACCAACAATCACGTGGTTAACGGTGCCGACGAGGTCATGGTCAAGCTTGCCGACGGGCGTGAAGTAAAAGGCGAGATCAAGGGTTTCGACGACAAGCTGGACCTGGCCCTGATCAAGATCAGTGAAAAGGAATCCTTTCCCTCCTCAGAACTGGGCGACAGTGATGCGCTGGAGGTGGGCGAATGGGTCATGGCCATCGGCAACCCCTTCGGTCTGGGTCAGACGGTCACGGCCGGCATTGTCAGCGCCAAGGGGCGGATCATCGGCAGCGGCCCCTACGACGACTTCATCCAGACCGATGCCTCCATCAATCCGGGCAACTCGGGCGGACCGCTCTTCAACACCGCCGGAAAGGTGATCGGCATAAACACCGCCATCATCGCCGGGGGCCAGGGGATCGGTTTTGCCATCCCGATCAATATGGTCAAGGGCATCATTACCCAGTTGCGCGAATCCGGCAAGGTCACCCGCGGCTATCTGGGGATCCGGTTTCAGCCCCTGACCGCAGATCTGGCCAAATCCTTCGGACTTGAATCCGAGAAGGGTGCCCTGATCTCCAGTGTCGAGAAGGACACCCCCGCTGAAAATGCCGGGCTGAAAGCCGGCGACATCATCCTTGAATATGACGGCAAAGCGATCGTCGAAGGCAGTGAACTGCCCCGTTATGTGGCCGCCACGCCGATTGACCGCAAGGTCCGGCTGTTGATCTTCCGCGAAGGGAAAAAACAGGAAATCTTCGTTGTCGTCAGCAAGCTGAAGGATGGCGAGAGCGCACTTGCCACCACTGGCGGCAGTGAGAGCGACAAGCTTGGCATCTCTATCCAGGAGCTGACCAAGGAGTTGGCCGCCCGCCTGGGTATCAAGGACGTCAAAAGCGGGCTGGTGATTAGCGAGGTCAAACCCGGCTCTCCGGCTGAAGAGGCCGGCATCGTATCCGGCAGCATAGTTATCGAAATCAATGGCCAACGACCCGAGACTCAGGCGAAATTCAACGAGATCGCTGCGAAGCTCAAAAAGGGCGATGTAGTGCGACTGCTGCTCAAACGCCCCGATGGCAGTGTGTATTATGCTGCAATAAAGTCGGAATAAACAATTCCCCTGACCCATCCCCTCCCCAGCCCTCCCCTTGAAGGGGAGGGTGTCTATCTATCTGGAGTCCCCATGTCCGCCCGTTATGTCCAGCCGTTGCGTATCCTGGTTCAGTTCTGCTTCCTCGGTTTCATGCTCTGGCTGGGCATCAGATTCTATCAGTTCGTCCTTTACTTCCGCAGCGGCGCTGCCACGCCATTCGTGCCTCGCCCGGCAGGTATCGAAGGATTCCTGCCCATCTCCGGTCTGCTGGGACTTTCGGCCTGGTTCAAGGGGCTGGGGATCAATGACATCCATCCGGCCGCCGTCGTCATTTTTGCAACGGTATTGGTTCTGGCTATCCTGCTGCGGCGTTCCTTCTGCTCCTGGGTCTGTCCAGTGGCGGCGATCTCGGAATGCTCCTGGAAGTTTGGTTTCAAGCTGCTGCGCCGCAACCCGCGCCTGCCGCGTTGGCTGGACGTACCTCTGCGCGGTCTGAAATACCTGCTGCTGGCCTTCTTCCTCTACTCCATCGCCTTTGTCATGTCGCCCGGTGCCACGCAGTCCTTCATCCAGTCCGACTACCACAGGATTGCCGACGTCCGGCTGCTGGATTTTTTCCTGCACCTGTCGCCCCTGGCGCTGGGTGTGCTCCTGGCCCTGCTGGCTGCCTCGATGCTGCTGCGCAACCCTTTCTGCCGCTACCTGTGCCCCTACGGCGCCCTGCTGGGCCTGGTGGCCATGCTGTCGCCGGTCCGTGTAACCCGCAATATCGAGCGCTGCGTCTCCTGCGGGGTCTGCAGCAAGGTCTGCCCGACCTACATCGACGTCATGCACAGGAAAAGCGTCTTATCGCCCGAGTGTATCGGCTGCTGGCGCTGCGTCAGCCACTGCCGTTTCAACCAGGCGCTCTCCATGCGTGCCGCCGGGAGATATGCCGTACCGGGGGTCGTTTTTGCCCTGCTGGTGGTTTTGGTCTTCTGGGGCGGGACACTGGCCGGCAAGGCCGGCGGGCACTGGCAGAACGGGCTGGACATCGGGGAATATTGGAGGTTGTTGGGGCGCTAGGGATGTGGAACAGGCTTTAAGGCAAGTCTCGTGCGTCATCCAGTCTTCGTTTGAGATGCATTTTTGAAAAATAAAATCAACGCGGTGAAATAAAACCTGGTCAATCCTTGGTGCGAGTGCGGGTCACTCCTGACAGGATCGCAATGCCAATCAGTATGATGGCTGCGATAATCACATAGAGGGTTTTCACTCCGGCAATGATAAGTCCCCATGATAATCCGCCGATGACGAATGCAAACCCCAATAGATAAAGTCCGAATGACATGCAATTGCCTCCTGAATAAAATGGAAATCGTTTATCTTTGTCGTCAGCTGTTAATATTATTTTTCCAGTATATGCTATTTCAGAGAAATGCCGGCATTTTTTTAATACCTTTGCAACAACAAGACCGAATACAGCGTGGCGCACCGGCAAAAAATGTGGCATAGTATCAGACTTGTTTAAGTTTAAACCCAACAGAAAGGAAGCATACGAATCACATGGGAGTTTATGCCAACACCGTCAGCATCACCCAGTACGCCGTAACCGGCGACCTGCCCAAGAATGAACAGTTCCCCTGGTTTTCGGAGAAACTGTCCGGCAAGGGTTTCCAGTCCATAGAGGACTCCACCGAGGAGGCTTCGGAAGGTTGGGTCCAGGTGGACCGTCCCGATGAGGCTGCCTTCGAGTCACCCTCCGACTTCTGGCGCGACGACTACCTGGTCTTTTCCCTGCGCCGTGACCAGCGCCGGGTCCCGGCGGCCGTGCTCAAGTCCCATACCGGGCGCGAGGAGGGGGCTTTCCTGGCCCAGCATCCCAACCTGCGCCGCGCTCCCAAGAACAAGCGCGAGGAGATCAAGGAACTGGTGCAGTTGCGCCTGCTGACGAAATGCCTGCCGGTGCCGGCCATTGTGGATGTGGTCTGGGACCAGAAAAAGGGCATCCTCACGCTGTTCAGTCTGGGGAGCAAGGTCATAGAACGCTTCGAGGATTTCTTCCGCAAGACCTTCGAGGGCCTCAGCCCGGTTATCATTCATCCCTTCGCCCGGGCCCGCATGCTGCTGGACGGACAACTGCTGGAGGCTCTTGAAAAGGCCAACCAGGCCAACTCCGATGCCGTCACCGCCCTGATCCGCGACAACCAGTGGCTGGGGTGGGATTTCATGCTCTGGCTGCTGCAGCGCGGGATTGCCGGTGACAGTGATGTCGCGGTCAGTTGTCCGGGACACTTCGGGGCCGGTGAGCGTTTTGCCGCCTGGATCGACGACCGCATCCAGCTTCAGGGCGGCGGCGAAGAAGGGGGCGTTCAGAAGGTGTCGGTGTCCGGCTCCCAGGACAGCTACCTGGAGGCCATTTCAGCCCTCAAGGGGGGTAAGCGCATCACCAGCGCCACAGTCTGCATGGAGAAGGACGAAAATCTCTGGAAGCTGACCCTCAAGGGGGATACCTTCGGTTTCGCCTCCTTCAAGTGTCCTCAGATCCGTATCGAGAAGGATGCCACTGTCGATGAGATGAGCGAGCGTGAGGCCGCCTTCTACGAACGCATGTACCTGCTGGAACAGGGCGTGCAGCTGTTTGACAGCCTGTTCACGGCATTTCTCAAGGAGCGCCTGTCCGATGGCTGGCCGGCGCGACTGACGGCGATCCAGGAATGGCTGGACGGGAAATAAGGTGTAAACCGTTCTCTAACAAGTGAGAAGTTGAGTTTCAGAATATTACGAGGTAATGAGTGAAGTTTATTGATGAAGTAACATTAATTGCGACTTCCGGCCACGGCGGCGCCGGCTGTATCGCCTTCCGCCACGAGAAGTTTATCGAGTTCGGCGGTCCCAGCGGCGGGGACGGCGGCAAGGGTGGCGATGTGATCTTTGTTGCCACGGCCGGACTTTCGACGCTGCTGGAGCTGCGCCATCGCCCGCATCAGAAGGCCGAAAAGGGTCACAACGGCATGGGCAAGAACCGGCACGGCGCCGGTGGCGAAGACCTGGTCATCAAGGTGCCAATCGGGACGGTGATCAAGGATGCCGATACGGACGAGATACTGGCCGATCTGACCGCGGATGGTCAGCGGGTCATACTACTCAAGGGCGGTCGGGGCGGGCAGGGTAACGCCCGTTTTGCCAGCGCCACCAACAAGGCCCCCAAGTTTGCCCAGCCGGGAGAGGATCACGAGGAGCGCAAGCTGCGCCTGGAGCTGAAGCTGATGGCTGATGTGGGGCTTTTGGGCCTGCCCAACGCCGGCAAGTCCTCGCTGATCAGCAAGGTGTCGGCGGCCCGCCCGAAGATCGCCGATTATCCCTTTACCACCATGGTTCCCAGTCTGGGCGTCGTGCCGTACAAGAATTACCGTTCCTTTGTCATGGCCGATATCCCCGGCATTATCGAGGGCGCCCATGAAGGCGCCGGCCTGGGGCACCGTTTTCTCAAACATCTGGAGCGTTCCGGGATATTGCTGCATTTGGTGGACATCTCCTGGATGCCGGAGCGTGATCCCCTGGCCGAGTACGAGGCGGTCTGCCGCGAACTGGCCATGTTCAGCGCCGAACTGGCGGCCAAGGAACAGGTTGTGGTGATCACCAAGACCGATCTGCCCCAGACACGGGAGCAGCTGGCCGACATAAAGGCCTGGTTCGAAGGGCGCGGCATCAAGGTCTTCGCGATCTCGTCGGCCACCGGCGATGGTGTGGAACAGCTGCTGGATGAGATCGCCCGCCGCCTGTGGGGCAGCGCGGAAGAGGATTGGTGATGCGTCGGGAACTGCTGAAATCTGTCAAGCGCGTGGTCATCAAGATCGGCAGCCGGGTGCTGACCGATGATGAAGGCGCCCTTGATATGGCGGTGCTCGGGAGGATCTGCACGGATATCGGGCTGCTGCGTGAGCATGGTCAGCAGGTTGTGGTGGTTTCCTCCGGCGCGATTGCCGCGGGGCGCAGTGAGCTCGGTCTGCCGGGAAGGCCAAAGACAATTCCCCAGAAACAGGCGGCGGCAGCCATCGGTCAGATGCGACTGATGCGCGCTTACGAAGAAGCGCTGGCTCCCCACGGCCTCAAGGCGGCACAGCTGCTTCTGACCAGCGAGGACCTGGGCAGCCGGCAGCGTTTCCTGAATGCCCGGGCCACCATCGATGCCCTGCTGGGGTTCGGCATCATCCCGGTCATCAACGAGAACGACACGGTAGTGGTGGACGAGATAAAATTCGGCGACAACGACAATCTCTCGGCCCTGGTCACCAATGTGGCGGAGTCTGACCTGCTGCTGATCCTGACCGACGTCGAGGGGCTCTACAGCGCCGATCCGGGCGTGAATCCCGAGGCCCGGCTGATACCGCTGGTGCAGGGAATCACCCGTGAGCTGGAACGAGCGGCCGGAGGCTCCGCTTCCAGCGTCGGCACCGGCGGGATGTCCACCAAGGTGGCCGCCGCCAAGAAGGCCGGCCGGAACGGTGTCGCGACCATCCTGATTGACGGCAAGCGTACGGGCATCATCGCTGCCGCCATGCACGGCGAAGAGGTCGGCACTCTGTTCCTGCCCAGCGGAGATGGTCTGAAGGGCCGTAAGCACTGGATCGCCTATACCCTCAAGCCTGCCGGCCGTGTCATTGTGGACGAGGGGGCCATGAACGTGATTCAGAAGAAGGGAAAAAGTTTGCTTCCGTCCGGGGTTCTCGGTGTGGAAGGGCGTTTCGAGCGCGGTGCCTGCGTACGGGTGTGCGGACCGGACGGCAAGGAGTTTGCACGGGGGCTGTCCGATTATTCGGGCACGGAGATTGGCCGGCTGGCGGGTCATAAAAGCAGTGAAATCGAGAATATACTGGGATATCGCTACGCCGATGTCATTATCCACCGGGATAATCTGGTGGTGATGCCTTAGACTTGTTGAAGTGGTCGCTTGTCGAGGCGCAGGGAAAAGAAAAAAGGCTGACGATCCAGACGGATTGTCAGCCTTTACTTTGATAAGATAACCAGGCCCGCACTCGTGTAGTATCGTCTCAAAGAGCTATGCTCTTGTCATGACTCCCCTCCGTCGAATAACTCACAAGAACGTCCGATTCGAGACATATCTTTACAACGTGTGGATCAAAGTGGGTTCCCGCAAGCAACCGGATGTGCTCGCGCACCTTTTCCACAGGCCAGGAGGCACGGTAGTTCCGGTCTGATATCAGCGCATCCCATACATCAACCACCGCAAAAATGCGTGCCGCAAGTGGTATCTGTTCTCCTTTCAAACCAAGCGGGTAGCCAGTGCCGTCCCACTTCTCGTGATGGGCGTAGGGGATTTCCAGCGCCAGGCGCAGGTAGCGAATGGGTGCCAGCATCTCATAAGCAAACGTGGGGTGCTTCTTCATGACAACCCATTCTTCTTCGGTCAGCGTGTCTTTCTTGAGCAGAATTCCATCCGGAACCCCTATCTTGCCGATGTCATGCAGCAGCGCACCCCGGCGAATCTGCACCAACTCCTCCTCGCTCAAGCCGAATATGCGGGCCAGCTTGACCGTCAAATCAGCAACCCGCAGGGTGTGTCCTTCTGTTTCATTGTCGCGCAGGTCGAGGGCGTGCGACCAGCCTTCGATGGTGGCGTCATAAGCCTGCGCGAGTTCCGTATTGGAGCGTTGCAGTTTGTCGAACAGGGTCGAATTGTCAATAGCAATCGCGGCCTGGTCAGCCAGGGTCTTGAGGAAATCAAGCCATTCTTCATCGGCCGCGAACGGCGCGCGATGGAAGATCTCCAGCACCCCCTTGATCTGTCCCTTGGCGATCAACGGCACTCCGTGGTAGCTGACGAAATTCTCGCCCGCCAAAAGTATACCACGCAGATAACAGTCATGTTCATTGACCAGGTCAGGGATATGGACGATGGCGCGTTCCTGGGCTGCTCGCCCGGCGCAGCCCTCGCCGAATTGCTGCCGCGAGTGTTCGATGGCTTTGGTATGAAAACCTCGCCCGGCGACGTATTCCAGCATCCGGGTAGTGGGGTTGAACAGCAGAACGTCGGCTGCGTCAACACCGAGTTGCACAATGACATGAGTAAGGAGAGTCGCCAGGCTGAGGTTCAAGTCAAAGCTGAAATTTATGGCGCGAACTATTTCAACCAGTGCAGCCAGATGCTCAAGATGCCGTTGAATCTTTTCCTCTGCGCTCTTGAGTTCGCCGATGTCCGTAAATGTCACCACAACCTGCTGCAAATTCAAGTCACTATCAAACTCGGGGTAGGCGTTAACCAGCACCCAGATACATTCTCCGTCGGTTCCCCGGTCGATCCCCATGATGAAGTTTTTCAGCAGATGCCCCGATGCGATCACCTGATTGACGGGATTCTCCTCTACAGGCATGCGGGTGCCATCCGCGCGGACAAAACGCCAGAACGGGTCAGCGACTTTCATGCCCAGCATCTGTTCCTGTGCTATCCCCAGTAATTTCGAGGCTTCGGAGTTACTCAGCACGATCCCCGTTTCGGGAGAATAGAGAACCACACCTGCCGGCAGATTTTCGATCAGTAACCCGTGGGCCTTGTTTTTCGCCCGTATGGCCTCCTTGGCTCGTTTGCGAGCAGTAATGTCACGAATCGAACACAGGATGATTTTTTTATCGCTATCCAGATAGGCGGTAGCGACGAATTCTAATTGAATCAGCCGACCGCTTTTTGTCCTGAGCGGAAAATTTTTGTGGCGGGTAACCTCATTCTTGCGCAAGGCCGGGACGAAGGACGCGCCCGTTCCGATCCTCTTGAAGGCAGCGTTTTCCTCCAGTTTCGTTCCCACTAACTCTTCGCGCGAGAACCCCAACATGTCGATCAGGCAAGGGTTGACGTTGCTGATCACGCCTGTCTCGGCATCGAGAATCAAGATCCCGTCCCGGACGGATTCGAACAGCCGCCGGTAACAAATCTCCGAGGTTATGAGTTCCTGTTGCACTGTTGTTGTGGTGTGTTTCATTGACTTGTCACCCTCGGAATGTATCCTTCTCACGCAGGTTATTTCATTTCCTGAAGCAGCTTCCAGGCGGACTTGGGCGCCGCTGGATCAGCGCCGTTCCAGCTCTATCCCGGCAATGCATTTTTCTATCGCGGCGAACAACTTTTTGAAGTCGATCGGTTTCAGCATGTAATCAGTTATGCCGATGTCGATGAATTTATCCAGGTGAACTTTATCGCTGTAGCCGGTGAGCACGATGAACTTTGTGTCGGCCTTCATGGCTTTGATTTCCTCGGCCATGCGGATGCCGTCCATCCCCGGCATGTTGATGTCGGTGATGACAATATCAGGCAGGTGCTCTTTGAAGAGTTCCACTCCCTGAGTGCCATTTAGGGCGCCGTAGATGGTGACCTCCGGGAAGTTCAAGGGGATCATCAGGAGAATAATCTCAATGGCTGACGGGTCATCCTCGACAATCAGTATCGACAGACTTGATCGTGAATTATTCATGGGTTCCATATCAGACTTCAATCCTGAATTCCGCGCCGCCTTCAACATTACGCACGCTGAAACGTCCAGCCATGTTCTTCTCGATGATGGTTTTTGACATGAACAGGCCGACGCCGGTCCCTTTGCCCAGCTCCTTGGTGGTAAAGTAGGGGTCGAAAATCCTGTCGATGATTTCGGCCTTGATACCGCCGGCATTATCGGTAACCGTCAGCACGACCCTGCCGGCCTCCGCCCACAGGCGCAGGCTTATGCGCGCATCGATTGTGCGCCGTTCCTCGAAGGCATCCTTGGCATTCATCAGGATGTTGATGAGCACCTGGCCGTATTCATTGGGATAGCCGTTGATCCGCTGCTCCCCGCTGCTGTTGATATCGATCGAAATGCCTAGTTCCGTGAAATTGTCCTTGAGGAGCGAGACCGTTTTCGTGACGACCAGATCCGCTCTGAAGAGGGTTTTTTCCTTGTCCGGTGCGGAAAAATCCCGAAAATCATCAATGGTCTGTGAAAGGTGAAGGATGATTTCCATCGCCTTGGCTATGTTGGTATCGAGCAGATCCTTGTTGAAGCCGCCCAGTTCATAGGATAATCCTATCTGCTGAACCTTGAGTCCCAGGATGTTCAAGGGCTGACGCCACTGGTGGGAAATGTTGATGAGCATCTCTCCCATGGCCGCCATACGGCTCTGCTGGATCAGCAGCAGATCTTTGTTCCGCAGTTCTTCCAGCGCCAGGATGCGGCTCGCGGTTTCCTTCTCCAACCCGGCATAGGTTTGTTGCAGTTCCACATTTTGCGTCTTCAGGTTTGCGCTGCTTTGCTTCAGTTCCGTCGTGCGCTTCGCAACCCGGATCTCCAGCTCTTCGTTGGCCTTGTTCAACTCCTCGTTGAGCCTGGTGACCGTTTGTTCAGCCGCCTTGGACTTGGAAATATCGGTGAAGGTAATGACCACCCCCTCCACACGGCCGGTCTCGATCTTGAAGGGCATGATGCGGATCAGCAGCCATTTACCTTCACCGTCGATCACCTCTTTTTCAATCGGGATGGCATCCTTCAGCACGCGCTGGATGTCGGCATGCATCTGTTCGCGGACGGCAAGATGAAAGACGATATTGTCGATCGGGCGACCGATATCCTGGGGCAGGAGCGTAAAAAACGACAAGATGGCCGGGTTGAACCTGCGAATGAGCAACTCCCGGTCGAGGAAGATCATGCCGCTGTCGACACTGTTGAGCATATTGTCATGTTCGACGCCGAGCCGCTTGAGCTCCATGTAGTTGCGTTCGGATTCGGAATTGACCGAGTAGAGTTCTTCGTTGGTGCTATGCAACTCCTCGTTGGTGGCCTGAAGTTCCTCGTTGGTGGCTTGAAGTTCCTCATTGGTGGCTTGCAGCTCCTCGTTGGCAACCTGATTCTCTTCGATGATGGCCTGCAGGTTCTCCTGGGTGGACTGCAACTTCGACTCCAGATCGTTGATATGCTCACTGCTGTAAACATTGGCATCGAAGCTGCCGACTGCCCCCGCGGCAAGTTCCTTCGACGGAGGGGACTGTTCCAGCGGGCGGACCCGCTCGAAATAGACGTGATAGTGTACCGTCCCGCTCTTTGAATCAGGGATCGGTTCCACGGTCAGGTCAAGCAGACACTCTTGTCCAGCTCGATGAATGCGGATGTTGCGGGTGACGATACTCTGCCCGGTTTTGCCCGCCCGCTGCAGTGAGATGCTCAGGGCAATCTGCAGGTTGTCATCGTTGAGCTGGAGTATGTCGGATTCCGTCCGTCCTTCGGGCGTCTTCAGGTATTCGGCCACGTCGCTGAAATAGTGAATAATCTTATATTTTTCATCAATCAGGACGCCGGGGGGAATGTGTTTGCCGAGCAGCTTGTCGTAATCGTACAGGATCTGGCGGTCCAGGCTGACGAGTCGCGACTGGGCCGATCTGAAGTTCATCTCCTGGTTAGTTCGTTCAGAGACCGTCCGATCAGAGCTAAACTCCATCAGCAGATTTTTATCACCGATTTTGCGGAACAGTTTATACTGGCTGCTGATTATCTCAAACTCGCTCGTTAACTCATTTAAGCCTTCGCTACTCCCCAGGAACAGGACTCCGTTCCTGTTCAAGGCGAAATGAAGCAGGGAGAGCACCCTTTTCTGTGTATCGGGTCGCAGGTAGATCAGCAGATTTCGGCAGCAGACCAGGTCAATCCGGGGAAAAGGGGGATCGCTGATCAAGTTGTGGGGTGCGAAGACCAAAAGCTTGCGCAGCTCCGTGCTGACCTTGAAAAGGTTGTTTCCCGCCTCGCTGAAGTGACGTTCCAGGCGCTCGGGGCTGACATTTGCCAGGCGCTCACGGCTATAGACCCCTTGAGAGGCCAGGTCCAGTGAATATTTGTGCACATCGGTGGCGAACACGGTTATCCGGCCGGTAAACTTCTGCTGGGCGGCCTTTTCCTTCAGGAGTATCGCCAGAGAGTAGGCCTCTTCGCCGGTGGCACAGCCTGCCGACCAGACCCGCAGTTCCTCATCCGGGTTCCGGGTCGCGAAAAGCTGCTCGATACAATCGGATTCCAGATACTGGAATGCCTCCCGGTCACGAAAAAACTCCGTCACGCCGATCAGCAGATCCTTGTAGAGGGCCTCCAATTCGTTACGATCAGCGGATAAAATGGTGGCATAGTCGGCAACCTTGACAAGATTGCGAAACTCCATGCGCCGCCTGATACGCCGCCCGACCGTAGTCAGCTTGTACTTGGAAAAGTCCAGATTGTAGCTGTGCAAAAGAAGGGCGCATACCTCGTCAAATCCACCTTCTCCCCCCGTGGCTACCGTATCCGGATCGCGCAGGATTTCGCCGCGCACCTCCAGCGGGCTGACGATGTATTTCATAAGGATAGCGGGCATCTTGTCGGGAGCCAGGATGAAGTCGCTTACGCCGGTGTCGATGGCACTCTTCGGCATGCCATCGAACTGGGATGTCTCGGGCGACTGGGCGATTACCAGGCCGCCGCCATTATGGATCGCCAGAATACCCTGGGTACCGTCCCTGCCTGTCCCGGACAGGATCACCCCCACCGCCTTTGCTCCCGCATCCTCGGCCAGCGATGTGAAGAACCGGTTGATCAGCAGATGCACATGCTCACTGGCAATGTTCTCGCTCAGGGAAAACCGCCCACCCTTGATGGTCACTTGCGACAGGGATGGAATCAGGTAGACGTTGTCAGCCACCAGCTTGCTGCCATCCTTTACGAGGCGGATCGGCATGCCGGTGTGACGCGCCAGCAGTTCCTCCATCTGACTCTTGAAATCAGGGGAGAGATGCTGGATAACGACGAAGGCCATGCCGCTGTCAACGGGCATGTTGTCGAAGAACTGTTCCAGTGCATTCAGGCCGCCCGCGGATGCGCCGATGCCAACGATATAGAGCGGTTTTTTATCCCGTGCCAATTTTGTCATGCTGGCCTCCATCCCTGCTGACATGTACTTTTTGTCTCTAATTTTGATTCAAGGTTGCATTCCGAGTAATCGGCAGCTTCCACACAATTACGGCCTTGCTTCTTGGCCCGATACATGGCCGCATCCGCGGACCTGACCAGGGCTTCGGCATCCCATGGCCCCCCCTTGCCGCTCTGCGCCACCCCGAGACTTATAGTGACCGGTATGACCCCCTCCGACGTATCCATGCTATCGCTGCATATGGACAAACGAAGCCTTTCCGCAAAAGCGACCGTGTAATCCCGGCAACATTCGGGCAAGATAAACAGGAACTCCTCGCCGCCGTAACGCCCGACGAAATCGTAGGAACGCATCAGCGCGTGCATTCTTTGGGCGGCTAAGTGGAGCACCGCGTCGCCCGCCAAATGACCGTAGGTGTCGTTGACGTTCTTGAAATGGTCAAGGTCGGCCATGATCACGCTGACACAGCCACCTTCCCGCTCCGCCCTGTCCAGCTCATTTCCGAGGATGACGAGGATCTCCTCATGATTCAGGAGGCCGGTGAGAGAATCGTGGCTGGCCTTTTTCTGAAGGATTCCCCGCGCTGCCAGCAGCTCATTTTGCAGCTCGATGATCCGCCTCCCGGCGCGCAGCCGGACCTGTAGTTCATTGTGCTTGAACGGCTTGATGATGTAGTCGTCCGCTCCTGATTCCATGCCGATGACCAGATCTTCGTCTCGCTGATGCGACGTCAGAAGGATTAAGTAGGTGTAAGGCTCCTGCAACTCTTTCCTGACGCGGCGGCATATTTCCGCTCCTTCCATGCCCGGCATCATCCAGTCAAGTATGGCAAGCTGTGGTGCATCTTTGGATTGCAAAACCTGCCAGGCTTCGCTGCCATCCCGGGTGACGATGACCTCGTACCCCCACCTGACCAAAACCTCTTCCAGGAGCTGACGAAAAGCAGGTTCATCTTCCGCTATCAGAATCTTCATTTTATTTTCTCCGATAATCCAACTCTTAACCCTTCACTCTTCACCAGTGCTTCAGCGACGTCCAAGGCCGCGACCACGGTCGGGGCGAAAAGCTGCGATGCCGACCAGGAGCATGCTGAAGATCCCGGCGGCGGCCAAGGCTTCACCGAAGAAATGATGCCAGCCGGCGTCCCGAGGCGCATTCACCAGCATCACGCCGCCGATTAAAACCGCAGCAGCGGCGATGGCATCGGTAAGTCGCTTGATGTTGCGGTTGATGCGGCCTCCCAGGGCTTCCAGGGACGGAGCCTGCAGCCGGCCCAGGTTGCCTTCGGCCAAGCGTCGCAGAACACGGCGCGTATCGCCGGGCGCATCGATCATCAGGCGCTCCAGTTCGCGCGCAAACTTGGTGGTCTTGTCCTTGATTCGCTCCAGTGAAAAGTGTTGCGTGGTCAGGCGTTTTATCTCTTCACGAAACGCTCCCATGAAATCAAACTTTGGATCGAGCTGACGCATCATGGATTCCATGATGACGAAGGCGCGCGTCAGGAGGAAAAACTCACCGGGGTTATGGACCCCGTGCCGGCTACCGGCGCGCAAAAGCGAGGCAAACGCATCCCCGATTGAAATCTCCGTCAGGTTCTGCCGATGAATCTCCTGGAGCACGGTCTTCATGTCCACCATCAGAGCGGCACGGTTGACCTTTTCACTGGACATGGTCATTTCGAGATACGAGTCAGTGGCGGTCCGTGTATCCTGGTTGACGATCGCCTCAAGCAGGTGTGTCAGCGAATCGCGCATCTGCTCGTCAAGCTCACCGGTCATCCCGAAATCGATCAGACACAGCCGTCCATCGGGCATGACAAGGAGATTGCCGGAATGCGGATCGGCGTGAAATAGGCCTTCCTCAAAGATCGATTGCAGCATCAACCTTACCAGGGTTCCGATCACCTTTGACATTGCTTCCGGATGCTTTTTGGCGTAAAGCCCCACCCGTTCGCCGTCAGCAAATTCCATAGTGAGCACCGCGGCGCTCGAATATTCTGATATCACACCGGGTATCCAAAGGTCGGGGATATCTGCCAGTGCGGCGCGAAAGCTGCTTATGGATCGCGCTTCCCGTTGAAAATCGGTTTCCCGGCCCAGGCTGTCGGCCAGTTCGTCTACCAGGACGGGCAGGTCGAATGCGCGCAGACGCGGGAAGAGGCGCTCCCCCAGAGCTACCAGGTAATTCAGTGCCGCGATATCAGTGGCGATCATATTTTCCAGGTCGGGCCGCTGCACCTTCACGACAACGCGTTTCCCGTCCGGCATGGTCGCCTCATGCACCTGAGCGATGGTGGCGGCAGCCAGCGGCGTTTCGCAAAACGACGAGAACAGTTCCGACAGCGGCGCCCCCAGTTCGTATTCAACCGTTGACCGCACCGCGTCAAAACCGAGCGCCGGCAGCTGGTCGAGCAGCAGCTCCAACTCATTGATATAGGCGTCCGGCAACAGGTCGCGACGCAACGCCAGGACTTGGCCGAGCTTGAGAAAGGTCAGCCCCAGTTCCTCGATGGTTTCGCGCACCTCTTTCGGCGACGGCCAATGCTGACTGCCGCGCAGTGCGCCCAGAAACTTGTGCCGGGCGAGTACGCGCATGATTTTCAGCAGTCGCGGCGTCGCACGCAGCAGGCTGCTTTTCTTCGAGTCGATCAGTACAGCCATGTGTTCCTCCTAAATGTCATGCGTATGCTAGAACGTATCAGATCAGCCTTAAATTACAAGGTGAAGAAAAAGGTCGCTCCCTTGTCCGGCTCCCCCTCGGCCCATATTCGCCCGCCGTGGCGCCGGATAATCCGCTCAACCGTAGCCAGGCCGATGCCGAAACCTCTGCATTCTTCAGTGCCGGGGAGGCGTTTGAAAGGAATAAACAATTTGTCCACATCCGCCATATTGAATCCTGGGCCGTTGTCCCGAACGAAATAAGCCTGTTTGCCGTCAATTTCGGTTACGCCGAATTCGATGACCGCTTCCTCGCGTGTGCCGGTGTACTTCCAGGCGTTGCCAATGAGGTTATCCAGGACAACCTCCAGCAGATAGGGGTCCCCTTCGGCGCTCACTCCGTCGGCGATCCGGAACGTGACCCGGCGCTCCGGATCGGAGAGCTTCAGCTCCGTAGTCACCTGCTTCGCCATGTCGCAGATATTGATAGTTTCCCGGCGAAGCTCTATATGGGCCAGGCGAGAAAAATTGAGCAGGGTGTCGATAAGCCTGCTCATGCGTAAGGTGCCGGTGTAGGTCTTCTGGAGATAATGCCGACACTGTTCATCGAGTTTGTCGCCGCACAGCTCCTTGATTAGCTGGCAGTAGCCACTGACAGCATTCAGCGGCTGGCGCAGATCGTGGGCTACCGTATAATTGAACGCCTCCAGCTCCAGGTTGGCATTCTCAAGCTCGGTCGCCCGCACCGCCAGGTCGACGTTCAGTCGCGCGATCTCCTCCTGCGCCTGCTTGCGTTCGGTGATGTCAAGGGTTGTCCCGGTTAAGCGGACGACTTGACTTTTCTCATCGTAATAAACCCGGCCGCGGGAGGCAATCCAGCGTTCCTTGCCATCCTGAATGCCAATCGTCCGGTATTCGTTGATGTACTCGCCGCCGCTCCCCGGTCTGAGAATGTTCTCCGAGGTCCGCTTCACTCGCTC
>JBBQXT010000069.1:0-16062 GCA_038209415.1 Geobacterales bacterium | reverse complement strand
AACACCCAAAATTGCAACACTCAATAATAAATCAGCCAAGATAACTCAGGGGCAACAGGTTCCATACACATCGTCTACATCGGATAAAGTTGAAACAAAATTTGTAGAAGCGGCACTGTCGCTTGAGGTTACTCCGCATATCAATGCCAATGGCACAATTGGCATGAAGATTGATGCAAAGAATGATTCAGTTGGTCAGGCCTCGGGCGGAAGCACAGCACCGTCTATCAATAAAAAGCAGGCAACGACGGAGATGCTTCTGCGTGACGGTGAGACAACTGTTATCGGTGTCATTTTCGTTGACAGTGATAATGAGTCTGATGATGGCGTTCCATATCTGATGGATATTCCTTTCTTGGGTAAACTGTTTAAGTCAAATAATAAAACAAAAGTAAAAACTGAGTTGCTGATATTCATAACGCCCAGAATTCTGAATTCGATATAACGATTTGTTTGGAGGCTTCATGAAAGGATTTCGTTGCTTTGCAATTATTTTCTCAATATCTGTAATCATGATGATACAGGGTTGTGGTACTGGTGGTGGAAATAGTGATACCAGCGGTGGCTTGACGTTAAGTACTCCAACATTCACTGACAATCTCAATGGTACGTCTATTGGCAGTGTCACTGTAACTTACACCCCATCCGCTGGTAAATCAATCCAAGGTGTAGTTGTTACTATTAGTATTACAACTAATAGTGGTACGGTTTTAGTTAATAGTACAGCTACATTTAATTCAGCCGATACCGGTAAAGTTCTTACTTTTATTGCGCCTAATTCAACGCTTATTCATATAAGCGCCGCAGTTAATGGTATGACTGCTGGTACCACAGCTTTCGTGCCGTCAGGAGCAATTCCAACTTCTTCTCTTGCGGTTTCTTCAGCAACAGCAGCTTTTTTGGCCACAGATGTTGCAAATACAACGACGCCGCCAGTTAATGTTTCCGGCGGTACATTACCATGGAGTGTGATATCAACAGTTCCACTTGATATTGGTGCATCTATTACCCAAACTCCTATCCTGGGAGTCATTACGATTACTTTAAAAAATACTGCTACCCCCCCTGGATTATCAAATACTGCAACTGTAATTGTCACAGATGCTGTGGGAGCAACTAAAACGATAACTGTTACATATTTTAAATAGCTTGATAGGTATATAATTCTTAATTTAAACAAAGGGCGCATTGAGATGGGCCCTTTGCTGTATCGACACTTTATGTAGTATTGCTGATTGGTGATTAAATGACACGCACTATTTCAATCTCTACGGGTAAATTCCCCGCCACTTGTGGCGATTCAACAATCAACTAAGGTTACAGATACCCTGCTGCTTGCGGCGGGGTTATTCATTTCTTTTCTTTTTTCGCCAAAGGAGTAAATGTACAGAAATGTCTTAATCCCTGTTGGCAACACACGGATTGCAAAGCCGCCACTCTCACGAATGGCATATCCTTTAAGGCTTCCCCTACCCCCCACAATTACATTGTTCATTAGAGAGCCCTCCTGTATACCTCTGGCACTGTTTATCAATCGTGGGGTTCGGCAAATGATCCGAGATTACGCAAAAGACCTTGCCGCTCAAATGTGTATAGAGTTATCAACCGTGTCTGTCGTTGACGACGAGGCGGTAGGGTGCCTTGGCGTTTGCCTGTTGCACCTGTCCACCAAAGGCCACTTGGTCAATGCGCTGGTCTATCAGTCTGATATTGAAAATCTGCAAAGTGGGGGTTGCTGCGATAGACTTGAATTAAGGATCCGAGCTGCTCTGTCCCGCTTAAAGATATTGCTGGAGCCATGAAAAACATTTTCGGTTGCCGCGCTGTATCTGTAAAAGGTCTCCAGCCATTCGAGCCCGTATGTGCGGCTCGTGTCATTCGGCATATCTAAAAAAGGCCCACGAACTGGACCCGCTGAAATACTGAACCAGCAGTACCTGATCCCTAGGTCCCTTTGGGCTTTGCCCGGCGCGTCGGCAGCGCACTCCAGGGGTCATCCGGCCAGGGGTGTTTCGGATAACGCCCTTTGAGCTCCTTTTTCACCTGGTGATAAGAGCCGTCCCAGAAGCCCTTCAGATCCAGCGTCACCTGAATCGGCCGCCCGGCCGGAGACAAAAGGTGCAGAAGAACACTCACCCTCCCGCCGGCAATCGTCGGCGTTTCGGCCAGTCCGAACAGTTCCTGCAGCTTCACCGCCAGCACCGGCTGGTCGCCCAGGCAATAATCGAGCCTGATTCGTGAACCGCTGGGCACCGCCAGATGGGTCGGAACCAGTTTCTCCAGGGCCTGTCTCTGGCGATAATCGAGCAGCGCCAGCAGAGTCTGGGCACAATTGACCGCCGCCAACTGCCGGGCCGTGCGGACGCCGGGAAGTAGCGGCCCCAGCCACTCCTCCAGCGTATCCAGCAGTGCGGCGTCCGACAGGTCCGGCCAGCCGTCGTCGGGAAATACCCTTCCGAGCAGTCCGACACGGGCCTGAAACTGAAAAAACTGATCGTCCCGCGCCAACAGTTCCAGTGCAGAGGCCCGCACCGCATCAACGACGACCGGAACCGCGGCCTCCGCCGGCGGCGTAATGGCGCTTGACGCAAGCGCGATGGCGCCGTAACGCTCCTCTCTGACCGCCACCACCCGCCCCTCACGGCTATCCCAGACAATCCGGTCATGCCACAGGATCCGCCCGCCCGCCTCGGAACGCAGCAGTTCCGCACCCAGCGGCTCTGCCAGGTGAATGACCCCTTCGGCCTGTTCGCCGCCATCCACCGCCACCGCTATCATCAGAGGGCTATTCTGAATCAGTCCCTTTGACGCCAGCCGGGCTCCGCGGCCATTGGCCAGCAGATACCGCTCGCTGCCGGTTTCGCGCTGAACAGCCACCCGGTCGGGATAGGCAGCCAGCAGCAAGCGGCTGACGCAACCGGCGTCGAGATGGTCAGTTGCAGACGTTCCCAGTTGCCGCTGCAGCTGGCGGGCTACCCGTTCTACCGACCTGATGGCAGCGGAATCAACGGATTCAGAGCTACGCCCGCCCCGGCGAGCCCCCCGCAGCAGTTCCAGCCGCTCACTGACATCGATCATGGTCCGAAGGCTTCCGCTACCCATTGTGCGGTGGATAATGTCACGCTCGGAGAGCAGCGCCGCCAAGTCGCAGCCGGTACTGAAACAGCCGATCTCGCGAGAGCGATGCAGCAGGGCGGCCAGACGCGGGTGCAGCGGCAATTGGGCCATGCTGTTGCCCAGCACGGTTATCCGGTCCGCCTGGTCGATTGCGGAAAGATCAACCAGCAGATTCCGCGCAACTTCGATGGCCGCCGCCGGCGGCGGGTCGAGCCAGGTAAGTGTCAGGGGGTCGGCGACTCCCCAGGCGGCCAGTTCCAGCACCAGTGCGGACAGGTCGCTGTCCAGTATCTCCGGCGGTGTGTGGGCGGTCATGGCGCTGAAGGTATGCCGGCTGAATAGACGATAGCAGACGCCGGGGGCAAGCCGCCCTGCCCTGCCCTTGCGCTGTTCGGCGGAGGCTTTGGATTCCCGGACCGTCACCAGCCGGTTCATGCCGCTGCCCCGGTCATGACGCATGCGGCGTGACAGACCGCAGTCAATAACCGTCCGCACCCCTGCGACCGTCAGACTGGTCTCGGCGATACTGGTGGCCAGGATGATCTTGCGCTGTTGGCCGGGCTGGATGGCAGCCTGCTGCTCGTCAAAGGGGAGATCTCCGTAGAGCGGGTGTATGGCGATGCCTCGTTCCGCAAGACCCGCCTCGGCCAGGCGGCTGGCACAGGCGCGTATTTCACCGGCACCAGGCAGAAATGCCAGGATGTCACCATCGGTTTCCGTCAGGGCCCGCAGGGTGGCGGCCACCATGCGCGCAGGCAGCGGTCCGCGTGGCTGCTCCTCCAGATAGAACTCCTCAACCGGGAACGACCGGCCGGCAGAGCTGATGACCGGCGCATCGCCCATCAGCCGTGAAAGCGGCTGGCACTCCAGTGTTGCTGACATGACCAGAATCTTCAGGTCTGCACGCACCTGGCGCTGCACATCAAGGCAAAGTGCCAGACCCAGATCGGCATGGATGCTGCGTTCATGGAACTCGTCGAAGATTACCATGGCGACGCCTTCCAGCAGCGGATCGTTCTGGATACGTCGGGTCAGGATGCCTTCGGTGACAACCTCAATGCGCGTACTCGCACCGCTGCAGCTGTCAAAACGAATGGTATAGCCTACCGTTCGCCCGACCTCTTCGCCGATGGTGGCCGCCATCCATCGGGCAGCCGAAACAGCAGCCAGGCGGCGAGGTTCCAGCATGAGAATTCGGCCGGATTCGGGTGGAATGATGTCGAGCAGAGCCAGGGGAACGCGGGTGGTCTTGCCGGCGCCCGGCGGGGCGTGCAGGATACAGTTGGCGGTTCTACGGATGGTCTGCAGGATATTCGGCAGGATCGCATCTATGGGCAGGGCCGTGCTCTTCACAGCCTGATCAGGTCCTCATGCACCTCGTCATGTGGGTTGATGTGAATCATCACGTCACCCACATTGGGGAAACCGTCGAAAATCAGCTTCTTCACCTGGGTGGCTATGTCATGGGACTCCTTAACCGTCATGTTCGGGTCCATCTCCAGCTTGAGGTCTATGACCATATACTGGCCGGTGCGACGGCCGCGGATGTCGTGGACATGCTCCACCCGCTCGACGCATTCAGCCAGTCGCGTCACCTCTTCGATGAAATCGGTTGGCGCGCTGCCGTCCATCAGGTCGTGTGCGGCATCCCGGAAGGTCTGGTAGCCGATGTGCAGGATGAAGAAAGCGGTCAGTCCAGCTGCCAGCGGATCCATGATGCCGAAACCGAAATAGGCACCCAGGACGCCTGCCAGGGTCGAGATCGAGGTGATGGCATCCTTGCGATGGTCTTTGGCAATGGCCAGAAGGGATGGACTGGCTAGTTCCGCGCCAGTCTTCTGGGTAAAACGGTAAAGCCATTCCTTGATGATAATGGTCAGAAACGCCGCTATGACAGCAATCATCTGGGGTGTCTGGAATTTCCCTTCAACAATTGTCTGGATGGAATTGGACAGGATCCAACCGCCGGTAGAAAAAATTACCAGTGATACAAATAGTGCCGCCAGGCTTTCTGCCCGGCCGTGACCATAGGGATGCTGTTCGTCGAACGGCTTGCGCCCCAGCTTGAGCGCCACAATGGTGGAAAAGATGGCCACAAAATCACAGGCGCTCTCGATACCGTCGGCAAAGACAGCCTCGGAACCGCCCCAATGACCGGCAGCCATCTTGAAGATCATCAGAACCGCATTAACCCAGAAGCCGATCTTTATGATTCTGTCGGCACGGTCAAATCTCTCATTACGTTGCATGTCTACTCCGTCGGCCGCATATCTTTCACCCGCAACTGCAGGCTGGAAGAGCCGTTCCACTCATTCATTTCGGGATAAAAAGCGATGTCCATGGTTCCGGATGTGTCGCGGTCCGCCAGGTTGAAAGCGATCGCGGTAAAGGTGCGCCTGTCCCTGGTCAGGCGCAGTCTCAGGTGTCCATCTCCTACCGGCCGCCGTTCAATAACCGTCATGCCGCGCAGTATCAGAACCGGTTCCGGATTACCCATGCCGAATGGTTCGAGGCGTTTCAGCTCCATGGCCAGCTCTTTGGTTACCTCGCCAGCCTGAACCTCGGCGTCAATGGTCAGCTTCGGCACAAGGTCACGAGCGGTAAGCCGGCCGGCAGCCTCAGCCTCGAACGATTCCGCAAAGGCGGCCACATGTTCCGCTCTCAATCCGATGCCGGCAGCAAAACGATGGCCGCCGAAGCGTTCCAGAAAACGGGCGCAAGGCCCCAGCGCATCGAGCAGATGAAACCCCGGAATGCTGCGTCCCGACCCCTTGCCCAGGCCATCATCGGTCAGTGCGATCAGAATCGTCGGGCGATGATAGCGCTCGACCAGACGTGAAGCAACTATTCCGATCACCCCCTGATGCCACTCGGCAGAGGCCAGTACAATGCTGCGCCGATCAGAACAGCCCCCCGTTGACTCAATCCGGACGACCGCCTGTTCTAAGATGCGGCGCTCAATGGCCTGCCGCTCGGCATTGGCCGTGTCCAGTTCCGCGGCGATCAGCAGGGATTCTTCAAGACTATCGCTCATCAGCAGTTCGACACCCGGGACTGCGCTTTCCATGCGCCCGGCGGCGTTCAGGCGCGGCGCCAGCCGAAAACCAACTTGACCGCAGGTTACATCGCCCTCCTTGACGCCGGCAACACGCTTAAGCGCCTGTATGCCGGGCCGGGCTGAAGCAGACAGGCGCTGCAGCCCCTGAAAAGCGTAGATCCGGTTCTGGTCGACCAGCGGCACTACGTCGGCAATCGTCCCCAGCGCAACCAGGTCGAGCCATTCCCGAAGGTCAGGTATTGTGCTGTCCGCAAAGGCTCCGGCATTACGCAAGGCGGCTCGCAGGGCAACCAGCAGGTTGAAGGCCACGCCGACACCGGCCAGTGATTTGAACGGATACGCACAGCCCGGCTGGAGCGGATTCAGCACAGCGCAGGCATCCGGCAGCACGTCTCGGGGAGCATGATGATCGACTATGATCAGGTCAACGCCCAGCTTCCGGCAGAGGGCAGCTTCATCCACGGCGGTGATTCCGCAGTCCACCGAAATGATCAGCGTTGCCCCCTGTTTGATAATGGATTCGATAGACGTTGCGTTCAGGCCGTAGCCGTCGTCGAAACGGTTGGGAATGAAATACAGGCAGGTATAACCCGTTGTGCGAAGGAACGAGACCAGCAGAGCTGTCCCGGTAATACCGTCTACGTCGTAGTCTCCGTAGACGCAGATGGTCTCCCGGTTGCGGCGGGCCGACAATAGCCGTGCGACTGCCGCAGCCATCCCGTGCAGGAGATAGGGGTCCAACATGTCGGAAAGAGTGGGAGCGAGAAAAGAGCGGACATCATCCGGCACCCGGCAGCCCCGTTGCGCAAGAATCTCGGCGACAAGCGGATGTATCTGCAGATTCTCACTGATTGGTTCAGATACAGCTTTCAGGCTATCCCGCTGTTCCCAGAGTTTGTTCATTTACCCTCGTAATGCCCTTGGCGGTCATAAAAAAAATCCCCCGGCCAGCGGGGGATTTCAGGATGTTATTTTTGCATTGGCTGGCTGGGCGGCGGAGATATCATCATGCTCTTGATCTGCATGGCGGTCGGACTGTTCGGGTCCATCTGCAGATACTTTTTCCATATCGGGGCTGATTTTTCCGGCTGCTTCAAATCAACCGCGTACACCACACCTATGTTGTAGAGGCTCTGCAGGTGTTTGGGGTCCAGCTGCTGCGCCTTTTCAAAATTTGCCAGCGCCTTGTCATACCAGCCAACCTTACGGTACATGACCCCCTGGTCCGTCAGCACGTTAGGGTTGTTGGGTTCTATTTCAAGAACCTTGCCGTAGGCATGGATCGCTTTTTGAGCCTGTTCGGTATCAAAGTAGTCGTTTCCAAGGGAGAGCCAGGCATTAATATTTTTCGGATCAGTGGCCACTATCTTTTCAGCTTCAGTAATACGGGTTGCATAGTCCGCGGGTGAACCGGAACCGGCCGGTATGGCGGCGGTAGGCTGCTGGTTTTTACCAACCGAACTCATGCTGAAAATCAGAAAACCGCCCAACACACCGACAATCAAGGCCACTGCTGCAATCAGTATGGATTCTTTTTTCAACGGAATACCTCCTTGAGTGGACTTGCGGCTTGTTACACCTTTTCACCCTGCTTTGTCAGGGCGCGGTTCTCCAAAATTACCACAATCGGGCTGGCAACAAAGACCGATGAATAGGTACCCACCAGGACACCGATCAACAGTGCCAAAGCGAAGTCATGAATAACCTCTCCACCAAAGAAAAATAACGAAGCTGCTGCCATGAAAACCGTAAATGATGTGACTATCGTACGGGAAAGGACCTCGTTGATGCTCAGGTTGAAGATGTTATTCATGGAGCTCTTGAGATTCTTGTGCAGGTTCTCGCGGATGCGGTCAAAGACAACCACTGTGTCGGTCAGGGAATAGCCGGCTATGGTCAGCACGGCGGTGATGAAGAGCAGATTGATCTCTTTATCCATGACGTAGAAGACCGCAAACATGGCCAGACAGTCATGCATGGTGGCGACGATGGCCCCTATGCCGAACTTGAAGTCAAAGCGCCAGGCGATATAGAGGATGATCCCCAACAGCGAGATAACCACCGCCACCAGGGTATCCTTGCGCAGCTTGTCTCCGATGGAAGGACCGATCTCTGTGGAGCTGTCAACCGTGAAGGCGTTATCGGGGAACTCCTTTTTTAAGGCTGTCTGAACGGCTTCCGCGGCCTTGCCGAGGGCCAGGGAGGTGTTTTTGTCAACCTTGATCAGCAGCTTGTTGCCATCCTTGATCTCCTGAAGATCAGCCTTGGCAATGCCGTTTTTGTGAAGGGCGGCCCGCGCATCGGCTATGGGCAGCGGTTTGGAGAACTTGAGCTGCATTGAGGTGCCGCCGGAAAAGTCGATTCCCATGTTGGCAGCACCGCGCCCGATCTGGATAATGCCAATAATGCCGATAATCGCGATGACTGCCGATATGGCAAAGGAGATATTACGTTTGCCAATAAAATCTATGTTGGTCTTGCCGAGCAGTTCCATGTACGGTGCTCCCCCTATATGCTCAATTTCTTTATGTTTCCTTTGTGAAGAGCCACATCAAATATAACCTTGGTGCCGATCAGCGAGGTAAACAGGTTGATGATAACCCCCAGGCTGAGAGACACTGCAAAGCCTTTGACCGGCCCGGTACCGAACTGGAACAGCACCGCAGCGGTAATCAGGGTAGTGATGTGCGAGTCCATGATGGTCATGAAGGCCTTGTCGTATCCGGCATCCAGGGCCGCTTTGGGCGTTTTGCCCAGCTTGAGCTCTTCCCTGATTCGCTCGAATATGAGCACGTTCGAGTCAACCGACATACCGATCAACAGGACGATGGCAGCGATGCCGGGCAGGGTCAGGGTCGCACCCAGTGCCGACAGGGCGCCCATCAGGTAGACCACGTTCAGCACCATGCCCCAGTTAGCCACCAGTCCCGACACCTTGTAGTAAACCGTCATAAAGACGATTACCAACAGAACACCGATCAGGCCGGCATACAAGCCCTTGTTGATGGAGTCCTGGCCAAGGGATGGTCCAACGGTTACGTTCTGGATGATCTTGACCGGTGCCGGCAGTGCACCGGCCCGCAGAATGATGGCCAGGTCGGCGGCGGTCTTTTCGGTGAAGCTGCCCGAGATCTGGGCGCTGCCGCCCGAGATGCGTTCGCGTATGACCGGAGCGGAATAGATGTTGTTGTCCAGGACGATCGCAAAGCGCTTGCCGACATTGGCGGCGGTCGCCTGATCAAACAACCTGGCGCCCAGCGAGTTGAATTCAATGGCCACATAGGGTTGGTTGAACTGCGAATCGATACGCACCTGGGCATCGGTCAACAGATCACCGGTGATCAGGGATTTCTTCTGCAGTACATAGGGCACCTCGTTGACCGCGCCGGTGGTCTGGTCGACGATGCGCTCCTTTAGAAGTTCGGCATCCTCGGGGATTGTGCCCGACGAGGGAGCGATATCCTCCCGCACCATCTTGAATTCCAGGCGGGCGGTCTTGCCGATCAGATCGATGGCGCGCTGGGGGTCCTTGATGCCGGGCAGCTGGACAACGATATGATTAATCCCTTCACGCTGGATAGTCGGCTCGGAGACACCGAACTGGTCTACCCTGTTACGGATAGTCTCCAGGGCCTGCTGAACCGCCTTGTCCTTACGGTCCTGGGCATCCTTGTCATTAATGCGCAGGTCAAGAGCGACAAATCCGCCATCATCGTGGGCCGGGCTCTGCTCATAACCGGGATACTTGTCCTTGAGCAGCTTCTGAACCGTCTCTGCGGTTCCTTTTTCGTAGAGAACAAGCGAAACCTTGTCGGCACCTGTCCTGGCAATCCGTTTGAAACGCAGGTTTTTGCTGTTCAGCGTGTCTTCCAGATCAGTTGCGACAATATCCAGAGTCCCCTCTACGGCCTTCTGAGTGTCCACCTCGAGCACCAGGTGCGTACCCCCCTGCAGGTCGAGGCCAAGATGGATCTTGTCCTTGGGTAAAAGTCCCTTCCACCATGATGGCAGCGTGCCCACCAGAGTTGGAGTCAGGTAAAGAAATGACAGCAAGACGAAAATTCCTATCAAGCTGATGCGCCAGCCGGTTCCTTTGGGCATGAAGCTCGTTCTCCCTTCAATGTGATTATCTAGTCGTTACGCTGAAAAGCCAGCCGGATCTAGTCTTTTTTTACTGCAGCGATATAACTCTTGGTGATCTTGATATTGACACCGGTCGCGATTTCAAGTGTCACAATACCGTCATCCACCGAACTTATCTTGCCATGTACCCCGCCGGCAGTGATGACGTTATCTCCTTTTTTGACGGCTTCGAGGAGCGCCTTGTGTTCCTTGGCCTTTTTCTGTTGAGGTCGGATCAACAGAAAATAAAAGATGGCAAACATAAATACCAGTGGAATCACCTGCTGAAACGCCGCCATTCCTCCGGCCGGCCCGGCAGCTCCACCCGGAGCTCCACCCATGGCAAAAGCTAATCCTAACATTGAACTATCCTCCTTTAGCGGTTTGATTACATGTGTGATTTACAACAAAAGCCCTGCGAAATTCAGTAAAACGATTCTCGCGGATCGCCTCCCGTGCCCGCCGCATGAGATCGAGAAAATAATATAGGTTGTGATACGTATTCAGTTGTGAAGCCAGAATTTCACCCGCCCGGTACAGGTGCCGGAGATAGGCGCGCGAATAGTTCCTGCAGACATGACAGCCACATTCCGGGTCAAGCGGCCCAGCGTCCTCCTCATAGGGCTTGGCCTTGATATTGATCCGGCCTTGACTGGTAAAGAGCATACCGTTCCTGGCATTGCGGGTCGGCATGACGCAGTCGAACATGTCATAACCGTGCCAGACCGCTTCGATCAGGTCTTCCGGGGAGCCGATCCCCATGATGTAGCGGGGAGAGTCCTGCGGCATCAAAGGCGCACAGGCTTCCATGACACCGTACATCTGCTCCTTTTCTTCACCCACCGAGAGACCGCCCAGGGCATAACCATCAAAACCGATCGTGCATATCTCGTCCAGGCTGCGGGCCCGCAGATCATAGTGCATTCCGCCCTGGATAATGCCGAAGAGCTGCTGGCCTTCCCGCTGATGGGTCTCTTTGCAGCGCCGTGCCCAGCGGGTGGTAAGTTCCAGGGAACGCTTGACGTAATCATAGTCGGCCGTGGCCGGAGGGCATTCATCGAAGCACATGATGATGTCTGCGCCGAGGGACTGCTGAATCTGAACCGCCAGCTCCGGAGTCAGAAAATGAGAAGAACCGTCAATGTGAGACTGGAACTTTACCCCTTCCTCGCTGATCTTGCGCAATTCACCAAGACTGAAGACCTGAAATCCACCGCTGTCAGTCAGAATCGGACGCTGCCAGTTCATGAAGCGATGCAGGCCGCCCAACTTCTCTATCAGGCAATGGCCGGGCCGAAGATACAGATGATACGTATTGGCCAGGATGATCTGGGCATTGACCGCCAGCAGGTCTTCGGGAGTCATGGCCTTGACGGTGGCATTGGTACCCACCGGCATGAAGATGGGGGTTTCAATGCTGCCGTGAAGAGTTTTCAAAGAGCCGAGACGAGCCCCGCAGGAAGCGTCCCTGTGCAATACGGTAAAATTATCAGACACGTGCTGGCGACTCCTCACTCAATCAGCATGGCATCGCCATAACTGTAGAACCTGAAACCGCGGCTGATCGCTTCACGATAGGCAGCCAGAGTATACTGCTGGCCGGCAAATGCAGAAACAAGCATCAGCAGCGTAGACTCCGGCAGATGGAAATTGGTTATCAAAGCATCGACCACCTTGAAGCGGTAGCCGGGAAAGATGAAAATATCGGCCTCACCCTCTCCGGCTGAAACATTTCCGCTGCTGTCGGCAGCGTATTCAAGTGTCCTGGTGGTCGTGGTACCAACCGCAACCACCCGACTCCCTCGGGCTTTCGCCGAGCGAATCTCGGCCGCAGTGGCGGCAGGTATGGAGTAACGTTCGGTATGAATCCGGTGTTCTTCAACGCGCTCCACCCGAACCGGTTGAAAGGTACCCAAGCCGGTGTGCAAGGTCAGGTAAGCGGTTCTGACCCCTTTTCCCTCCAGCTCTGCCAGCAGTTCCCGTGTGAAATGAAGTCCGGCGGTGGGCGCAGCCACCGCACCGAGTACCCGGGAAAACACCGTCTGATACCGTTCCCGGTCCTGGGCGTCATCCTCGCGCTGCAGATAGGGAGGCAGCGGTATATGACCTTCCCGCTCCAGCCAGGTTTCAAACGGTTCGGGGCCGGCAAATTCAACCAGCCATGAATCGTTCGCCGACCGGGCGCAGACGGTAGCCTGCATGCCTCCTGCCAGAATGACGACCTGCCCCTCGCGGAATTTTTTCGAGGCCCGCAGCAGGCATATCCAGCGTCCGCTGCCCCCCTCGTCACATCGCACGAGAAATATCTCTACCTTGCCGCCGGAATCCTTGTTGCCGAAAAGGCGGGCCGGCATGACCCGCGTATCGTTCATCACGAGCAGATCGCCGGACACAAGATGCGAGGATATGTTTCTGAAGAGATCCTCTGCAATGCCTTTTGAAGACCGCTTCAGCAGCAGCAGTCGGGAACCGTCCCGTTCCGGGGCGGGGTAGCGGGCAATCAACCCCTCGGGGAGGAGATAATCAAAATCCTTTACCAGCATTCAGTACACCCTAGCCTGTCAACGAATGTCAGAGAGCTTTTTCAGTGCAGTGCCGGGATAGTAGTAGGCGAGTATTTCGTCATAGCCGAAGCCATCCAGCGCCCGCTGCTTGGCGCCCCACTGACACAACCCCACACCATGACCGTTACCGAAGCCGGAGAAACCAGCTTCGCCGTTTGCTACCTTAACGGTAAAATTGGTGCTTTTTATTACGCTATACCCGATACATTTTCGAAACTGGTCACCGGTCAGGGATGTTTCACCACGTGACGACACAATCAGCACATGTTTCAAGCGCCCGCGACTGTTGCGGACGCCGGGTCGAATATCCGTTACACCGGACACCTTGTATCCAGCGGTTTTCAAACGTTCTTCCATTTCCGCCAGCGAAAGCTTTATTTCCCATGCACTGGAGGCCGCAGAAAGACAATACTTGCAGTCCACTCCCTCCAGATAGGGCAATCGAGCGCCCCAGACATTTTCAGATGCCTCGGTTTTTCCGCCGCAGTTGGAATGATAAAAAGCCTGGATAATGGTGCCATTATGGCTCAGAACCTCGCCGACGGTATCGGAAACTGCCCGGCGGGCACGACTGTCCTCGATTTCGCAGCCATCATAGACCTGATCAATAACCGATGATTCAAGGTGGTACAAGGCAGTGCTGCGGTTTTTCTTCCTGTTCAGCGCGTAGGTCCTGGCTATGACGGCCTGGGCTTTAACCGCTTCAATGGGCCAGGCGGAGGATATTTCACAATTTATCAATCCAACCAGATATTCTTCGAGAAGCAGCTCGTTAACGACCAGTATGCCCCTGTCGCCGGGAGAAGCCTCGGCAACACCTCGATAGGGCTTGCCGTTGACATAAACAGCTGATGCACCGGAAAAGGTGAGCTTCCGGTATGATGTTCCATCGACAATGACCGTGCCTCTGCCAGGCTTGATCAGGACGGGCGTGGAGAGAGCTACTGCAGTGCCATTCTCACGGGTTGCGATAATTCCGGCACCGTCCACCGTAACACTCGGAGCATTCTTGAGTATGGCAACTCGAATCGTTTCGGCCGGCACGGCGGCATCACTCACACTTTGGGCGACGACACACTGCAGCGAACCGATCAAAAGTCCCGTCAGGAATATGCGTATAACTTGTGAGCTCAAAACTTGATGATACAAACACAAAATAAGGCTTCCGTCAATTTTTTTTGCGTTGCACCGCTCCTGCAAGACGCCACGTCTTTTAATTAACACAGGCAAATCGATAACTTGGCACAATTACTGTATATTTTTAGTCTCATGAGTGATATTTTTCTATGAATTTTCGAATACCCAGGCCTGACGGGCAGGGTCTCTGTTTACGCATATCTACGGACTCATGGTGTTTTGACCATGCCCGTGATTATGTAAATCAATGCCGATCATGCTTTTAGTCTATTATTCCGTGAGTTGCAGCTGAACAGCCGTCACATGACCGCTGCGCTGTTTAACATAGGTTTTATCTGTACTGAGGGGAATAAACCCGTTGATAAATTCACTGAAAATTAAAATTGTCGGACTGGTGGCCGTAATTGTCATCGTTACGATCAGCATTTCATCGTGGATCAACTTCTCCAATCAGAAGACCATGCAGGAGGAAATGGCTCAGCAAAACTCGATCGTTCTCGTTGAAAGTATCCTTTCAAGCATTCACACATCTATGAAGCTGGGTCATGCCACCGATGTTTACGACATACTTGCCCGCGTCAAATCAAAGGAATATATCAAGGCCCTGAGAATAATAAATACTGAAGGAATGATCCTGCACTCCGCCGATAAAAAACAGATCGGACAGTATCTGCCTCAAGCCGAATACAACATATTTCTGACAAACGCGTATAGATCCAACTTTTCCTATTTCGGCACACATGGTGTGTTTGACTCATATTCCCGCATCGACAATAAACCTGAGTGTCATGGCTGCCATCCGGCCAGGCAGGCAACAATCGGTTTTCTGGAAACAGAACTATCCCTATCCAAATATGCTCTGTTTATAAAGAAGACGCAGCAAAACTCCATATATTCATCAATTCTTATCATCGTCTTGATTATTGGCACGGTTTTCACATTTCTCATGCTGTATGTCGACCGCCCCATAAAACAACTGATCAAATCAATGAAACGTGTTGAAGCGGGTGATTTTGCCGTATCGACAGACATTTCCAGCAGCAATGAAATGACCTTGCTCTCCAAACACTTCAATCTGATGACCACCAAGCTGAATGTGTTGATGTCAACAACGGTCATGCATGAGCGAGAACTGGCCCGGGCAGAGGAAAAACTGGAGCACCACCACGAAACCCACCAGCTAAACCTGAAACTAGAGGAGCAGCTGAAGGAAATCGAAAACCTCAATGTTTCTCTGGAAGAGCGCATAGAAGAGATCGAACTGGCCAACTATACCATCACTGACCTGGCCAGTGAGCTAGAACAGAAAAATCTTCATCTTGGACGCGCGGTCGAGCGTCTATCCTCCATCTACAAAATCGGACTGGCCATCAACTCGACCATGGATATCGACCGGCTGTTCAATTTGATCGTACGCACAACGACAACGACGCTTCAAGCAAATATCGGCTATATTATACTGTATGACGCCAAAAACAGCTGTCTGAATGTCACCAACCTGATCGGCCACGGCAAGCTGCTTGCGCCCAAGACAGCCATACCCATGAAGGAATCCAGCGTATCAACCTGGGTCATCAAAAACCGTCAGCCCATGCTGATAACAGACATAAATGACATGCCGCAATTCGACCGTTTCAGCGATCTCGGCTACGAGCGCAAGTCGCTGATCTGTGCGCCTTTAATGGTAAAAGACGAAATCATCGGCACCATCAGCGTTGTCAACAAGAGCGATGAGTCCCGTTTCAATGCCGAGGAAATGGAGATGCTCAGCACCATCGCCGCACAGGCAGCCATATCGATCAAGAATGCCACCCTGTACGATGAGCAGCAGCAAACCTACCTCAACACGATCCAGGCGCTGGTTTCGGCCATAGAAGCCAGTGACAGCTACACCAGGGGACATTCGGAGCGGGTAACCCGCTTTTCCCTTGAAATCGGCCGGCGACTGAGCCTGACAGCAGACCGCATGCAGATTCTTGAGCGGGCGGCCATCCTCCACGATATCGGGAAGATCGGTGTCGATCTCAGCCTGCTTCACAAAGAGGGCAAACTGACCCCGCAGGA
>JBBQXT010000068.1:0-16076 GCA_038209415.1 Geobacterales bacterium | reverse complement strand
GGCCTGGTCCAGGGAGTGGGGTGGACAGCTCCAGCGTGTGTTGTACCGGGAACAGCCGTAGCTGCACTTGGCCCGCACCCAGGCCTCGGAGCGGATGCTGGCCGGATCAAGCTCGACGGCGGCGAAGAAACCGTGGGAAAGGGCGTGGCTTTTCAGGCCGAAGAGCGACGAGGCTGCCCGGTAGGGGGCCTTGCGGGTGGCGACCAGGGCCAGGGAGCGGGAGGGAAGCTCGATGATCGTGGTATGCTCGAACCCGGCGCTCTGCAGCAGGTCCGCGGTCTCGGCGGTGGTGTAACTGCGGCCGTTCCAGGTGTTGACCAGCATGTGCAGGTCGTATAGCGCTCCGAAGCTGTTGGCGTTCCGGAAGAAGTCGTGGACGATCAGCAGGCCGTCCTGTGCCAGCAGCTCACTTGACTGTTCCAGCAGTGCCCGGTTTTCGTCCGGGCCGTAGCAGTGGCAGATGTTGGAGAACAGCAGCAGATCGGCTTGTGCATGGTAGCTGCTGACCAGTCCGGCCAGCTCCTGTTGCTCCAGGATGTTGCAGGGATGAAGTTTCAGATTCTCCGGCAGGGTTTGGGCCGCCAGCCGGTTGCAGACGTCCGGCAGGTCGCAAGCGATCCCCTGCCACAGGGGATGCCGCGCCAGAAACGCGCGCAGATAGGTACCGTCCCCGGCGCCGATATCGATGATAGTACCCTGTCCCTTTAGTCCGGGCAGCGCCTCCCACAACTCGCGGGAGCGGACCTGGGCCGCCTCGCCCATGGCCTGCTGGTAGAGTTCCAGCCGCTCCCGGTATTCCTGCGGGGCCTGCTCGCGGATCAGGGAACCCTGCCCTTGCTGCAGTACCGTCCCCAGTTGGCGCCAGTTGTCCATCAGCAGCGGTTCGAACTCCAGCACATTGCGCTGGCTGGTGGCGCTGGTCCGGCTGAGGTAGCTCCTGCTGAAACGGGACAGGGAGAGCCGGCCGTCGTACTGTTCCAGCAGTCCCACATTCAGCAGCAGGTCGATGAAACGCCGCCCCTCTCCGGGTTTCAGGGAGGTCGCCTGCAGCAGCTCTTCAGGGCTACGCTCCCCTGCCTCCAGCAGGTCGATGACGCCCGAACGGAGCGCCTCGCCCATGACGCAGACCATGCGGTAGCCGCTGGTCAGGTCGCAGAAGGAGGCGTAGGAATTGTCAGAGGGGAGGATCTTTGTCAAATCTTGTCGCCCTTCAGGTCACAGGCAAACAGCTTGCCGGCCCCGCGTGAGGCGCAGAAATCGCCGCACATGGTGCAGGTGTCTTCATCCTCGGGGGTGCGGCTGGCGCGGATGGCGCGGGCGTCCTCCGGGTAGAGCGCCAGCTGGAACTGCTTCTCCCAGTTCAGGTCGCGGCGGGCCTTGGACATCTGCTTGTCGCGCTCGCGCCCTTTTTCCGGGTACTTGTTCATGTCGCCGATGTAGGCCGCGATCTTGGCCGCCTTGACCCCCATGCGTACATCTTCCTCGTTGGGCAGGGCCAGGTGCTCGGCCGGGGTGATGTAGCAGATCAGGTCGGCCCCGAAGCGGCTGGACTGGGCCGCGCCGATGGCGGAGGTGATGTGGTCGAAGCCGGGGGCCACGTCGGTGGTGATCGGTCCCAGCATGTAGTAGGGGGCGCCGCCGCTCATGCGCTTCTGGAGCTGGATGTTGCCCTCGATCTCGTCCAGCGGCACGTGTCCCGGCCCCTCCACCAGCATCTGGCAGCCCATGTCGCGGCCGATCTCGGCCAGTTCGCAGTTGAAGATTAGTTCCTGGATCTGGGCGCGGTCCGAGGAATCGTGGATCGCTCCGGCCCTGAGGCCGTTGCCCAGGGAGAGCACGGTGTCGTATTTTTTGAGGATTGAGGTCACCCGGTCGAACTTCTCGTAGAGCGGGTTTTCCCTGTTGTTGGCGATCATCCAGGCCACCATGGAGACGCCGCCTTTGCTCACCAGCCCGCCGTAGCGGTAGCCCTGCTTGCGCAGACGCTCGACCGTGCAGAGGTTGATGCCGCAATGCACCGCCATGAAGGCCATGCCGTCGGCGCACTGCCGTTCGATCAGGTCAAACAGTTCTTCCGGGTCCATACGGTTTGGATCGCCATACTTGCGGGCCGCCTCGCAGAAGGCCTGGTAGAGCGGCACATTGCCTACCGGCAGGTCAACGGCGGCGATCACCTCGCGCCGGACCCGGTCCAGGTCGCCCCCCACGGAGAGCTCCATCAGGGTGTCGGCCCCCGCCTCCTGGGCTACCAGCGCCTTTCTGACCTCAGCCTCGTAATCGATGATGTCCGAGGAGGTGCCGATGGAGGCGTTGACCTTGGTCGAGAGTCCCTTGCCGATGCCGGCGATGCGGGCCGGCTTGCGGTTGTGGTTCCAGGGGATGACGATCTTGCCTTCGGCCACCATGCGGCGGATGTACTCGGCTTCGAGCTGTTCGTTATTGGCCACGGTCTGCATCTGGGGGGTAATGATGCCCTGACGGGCAGATTCGATCTGGGTCAGCATGGTGAAAAACTCCTTTGATTGGTTGTAGTTCTTAGAAAAGGTGCGGCAGGTTGAGGGACAGGACAATCAGCGAGGTGATCTCCGCCAGTTCGCAGATGCAGCCGATGATGTCTCCGGTCAGGCCGCCCAGGCGGTTCTGGAAGTAACCCTTGATAACCAGCGTTGCCGCAAAGACGACGGTCAGGGCGATCAGGCCTGCCACCGGCAGCAGCAACCCGCAGATGGACGCGGTCAGGCACAGTGCCGTTATCAAACGCCAGGCGGTCATGCCCTGGATGAATGCCGCACCGAGTCCGTCCTGGCGGGCGTGTTTGGCACCGGCCATGGCCAGTACCTGAGCAAAGCGCCCCAGAACGGGAAAGATCAGCAGCGCCTGCCACTTGACCGCTTCCGGCACAGCCGTCAGCGCCTGCCACTTCAGCAGAATGCCCAGTACAACCGCGACCGCCCCGGCCGCTCCCACGTGGGAGTCTTTCATGATCGCCAGGAAACGCTCCCGGTTGCCGCGGGCCGCCAGTCCGTCGCAGACGTCGGCCAGTCCATCCAAGTGCAGTACGCCGGTCATGGCTGCCAGGGTCGTGATCAGCAGGGCATCCACCAGAGGCCGCGCCAGCCAGGGGGCGATCAGCCAGTTGAGGGCCGCCAGCAGACCTCCGATGGTCAGCCCGGCCAGCGGAAAGAAGACCGCCGCTCGTCCCAGGTCCTCCTTCTGGCAGCGCGTGTCAAAGGGGATCGGGATGATGGTCAGGAACTGCATGGCGATCAGGTAGAGACGCATTGTCAGTGACTGACCCCGGCCTCGTCGAAGGTCGCCATCTCCTTCAGTACTTTCACGCCGGCCTCGATCAGGCCCATGGCCAGGGCGGCACCGGTCCCTTCGCCCAGACGCAGGTCCAAATCCAGGATCGGCCGTGCGCCGATGCGTTCCAGCATGAATTGATGGCCGATCTCCACCGAGCGGTGGGCGGCAAAGATGTACTCGCGCACAGCCGGGTGCAGCTCCGAGGCGATCAGCGCCCCGGCCGTGGAGATGAAACCGTCGATGACCACCGGGATCGAGTTGGCGGCGCAGCCCAGTACCAGGCCGGCAATGGCGGCAATCTCCAGGCCGCCCACCTTGGCCAACACATCCAACGGGTCGGCCGGGTCCGGCTTGTTCAGCGCCAGCCCCTGCTCGATGACACAAATCTTGTTCTCCAGGGCAGCGTCGTTGATGCCGGTGCCGCGATGAGTAAGCTCTCTCACTGACAGGCACGAGATGGCGGCGATTATGGCCGACGCCGGGCTCGTATTGCCGATGCCCATCTCGCCGGTCCCGACCAGGCCGACACCCTCGGCCTGGCACTGATCGGCCAGTTCGATGCCGACCCGCATGGCAGCCAGGGTCTCCGCCCCGCTCATGGCCGGTCCCTTGGCAAAGTTCCGGGTGCCGCGAGCGACTTTCCTGTGAATCAGGCCGGCGCAGTTTTCAAAATCATGATCGACCCCCACATCTACCACCCGCACCTCGGCTCCGGCATGACGGGCCAGGACGTTGACCCCGGCCCCGCCCCGCAGGAAGTTGAAGACCATCTGGGTCGTGACCTCCTTGGGGAAGAGGGAAACCCCTTCCTCGACGATGCCGTGGTCACCGGCAAAAGTGAAGATCACCTTTTTACCGAGATCAGGCTGCGGGTTGCCGCTGATGGCGGCCACACGGCGGGCAAATTCCTCCAGCCGGCCCAGAGAACCGAGCGGCTTGGTCTTGTTGTCCAGCCGGACCTGGGCCTGTGTCAGCAGTTCCGGGTTGACCGGTTTGATGCGGTCCAGTGTGGTTTGAACGATATTCATAGCATTCTCCTTTACAGACATACCACCCCCGCCCTGTCAGGCACCCCCTCCTGATTCAGGAGGGGGATGGGGGGAGGTCCTATTTCAATCTCAACGGTATGCCGCTGACCACCAGCCAGACCTCGTCGGCGGCGGCCGCCACGATCTGGTTGGCCTGGCCGGCGATGTCGCGAAAGATGCGCCCCAGGCGATATTCCGGCACGATGCCCATGCCGACCTCGTTGGAGACGATGATGACCGGGGTCGTCATGGTGCGCAGCGCGTCAGCCAGTTGCCGTACCCGCTCCAGGATGGCGTCCTCCAGCCCGTCGTCTCGCCCGTCGCCGACCAGCAAAAGATTCGTCAGCCAGAGGGTCAGGCAGTCTACCATGATGACACTGTATTGACCGTCATTGGATGCCAAGGCCTGGGCCAGATCCAGAGATTCCTCTACCGTTTGCCAGTTATCTCCACGGCGCAGCTGGTGCCTTCTGATGCGCACGCCCATCTCGCTGTCCAAGGGCTGTGCCGTAGCCAGGTAGCAGGGATTCGGTCCCGACTGGAGGGCCAGCTGCTCCGCAAATGCGCTCTTGCCGCTGCGGGCGCCGCCGGTTATGAAGACAGTTCTGGACATATATGCCGTTCTCCCTGAAATTAATAAAGCCCTTGTCCGGTGGGAACAAGGGCTCGAAGCTTGTAAAATATCCGGCTTCGGCCCCTCGTTCCACGGAGGTTCCTGAAAGCATCGGAATGGCAGGTTTCCTGGCTCGGGTATCAGCCCTTTTCCGCGCCTTCCCAGGTAAACCCCAGTGGCTTGCTGCGGAATCGGTACTCCCTTACAGTTGCGGGACAGCGAGGGAGTTGCACCCTCTTCCCTTTTAACCGCTCCCCCTTCCACTTCCAAATCGAAGCGCCATCTTCGTTGGCTCGTCTTCGACTCCTCAACATACTGTAATGTATGTCTTCGTCGCCTCAATCCTCGCCGCCTTGATGGCATCTCTGATTTGAAACCGGAATATTAAGAGTGCGGCACCAGACCGGATAAATCGAATGTGCTGTCTTGTAACAGATAAGCCCCCCCAAAGTCAAAAGTTAAACCGGAGGAGTTTTTTTTCAGATAGCCCTTGATTTTTGAAGGGCTGCTGTTTATATTCCGGTAGTGTTAGCACTCAGCCGATTCGAGTGCTAAATTCATCTCGACTTTACCAAGAAGTCACTATACCGAAAGGAGAAGGAAAACATGAATTTGAGACCACTGCAGGATCGCATCATTGTCAAGAGGGTCGAAGAAGAAACCATGACCGCCGGAGGACTTTTCATCCCAGAAACCGCCAAAGAGAAACCGCAGCGCGGCAAGATCGTGGCTGTAGGCAACGGCAAGAAAACCGAAGAAGGCAAAGTGCTGCCGCTGGATGTCAAGGTTGGCGATACCGTGTTGTTCGGCAAGTATGCCGGCACCGAAATCAAGGTTGACGGCGACGATTTACTGATGATGAGAGAAGACGATATTCTTGCTGTTGTAGAATAAGTCCGAACTCGTAGGGGCGTATGGCATACGGCCCTTGTGTACGTGGCAAATCAGGGCGAACGCGGTTCGCCCCAACAAAAATATCAAAAATCACGGAGGAATATAACATGGCTGCAAAGATCATCAAGTTCGACCAGGATGGCCGCAACGCAATCCTGAAAGGCGTAAACACACTGGCAGATGTCGTGAAAGTGACCCTTGGCCCCAAAGGCCGTAATGTTGTCATCGACAAGTCCTACGGTGCTCCCCTGATCACCAAGGACGGCGTAACCGTTGCCAAAGAGGTCGAGTTGGACGACAAGTTCGAGAACATGGGCGCTCAGCTGGTCAAGGAAGTCGCTTCCAAGACCTCCGATGTTGCCGGCGACGGCACCACCACCGCCACTGTACTGGCCCAGGCCATCTACAAGCAGGGTTCCAAGCTGGTTGCCGCCGGTCACAACCCGATGGAAATCAAGCGCGGCATCGACAAGGCTGTTGAGGCCATCGTTGCAGAGCTGAAGAAAATCTCCAAGCCGATCAAGGACCATAAAGAGATCGCCCAGGTTGGCACCATCTCCGCCAACAACGACAAGACCATCGGCGACATCATTGCCGAGGCCATGGAAAAAGTCGGCAAGGAAGGCGTCATCACCGTCGAAGAAGCCAAGTCCATGGACACCAGCCTCGAAACCGTCGAAGGTATGCAGTTCGACCGCGGCTACCTCTCCCCCTATTTCGTGACCGATCCGGAGCGCATGGAAGCTGCCCTGGAAAATGCCCTGATCCTTATCCATGACAAGAAGATCTCCAACATGAAGGACCTGCTCCCGGTTCTGGAGCAGACCGCCAAGTCCGGTCGTCCGCTGCTGATAATCGCTGAAGACATCGACGGCGAAGCACTGGCTACGCTGGTGGTCAACAAGCTGCGCGGCGTGCTGAACGTCTGTGCCGTCAAGGCCCCTGGCTTCGGCGACCGCCGCAAGGCCATGCTGGAAGACCTCGCTGTCCTGACCGGCGGCCAGGTGATCTCGGAAGAGGTCGGCTTCAAACTCGACCAGACTTCCATGGAAATGCTCGGCAACGCTAAGCGCATTACCATTGACAAGGACAACACCACCATCATCGACGGCGCCGGCAAGGAAGACGTCATTTCAGGCCGCGTCAAGATGATCCGCGCCCAGATCGAAGAAACATCCAGCGACTATGACAAGGAAAAACTCCAGGAGCGTCTGGCCAAACTTGTGGGCGGCGTGGCCGTGATCAAGGTCGGTGCTGCTACCGAAGTTGAAATGAAAGAGAAGAAAGCCCGCGTGGAAGATGCACTGCACGCAACCCGTGCGGCTGTTGACGAGGGTATCGTCCCCGGAGGCGGCGTGGCTTACATCCGCGCCCTTACCGCTCTGGACAGCCTCAAGCTGGTCAATGAGCAGCAATTTGGCGTCAACGTGGTCAGGGTTGCCCTCGAATCCCCGATCCGCCAAATCGCCGAGAACGCCGGCATCGACGCATCCATCGTGGTTGACAAGGTCAAAAACGGCAAGGATGCCTTCGGCTATGACGCAGCACTCGACGAGTACGTTGACATGATCAAGGCCGGCATCATTGATCCGACCAAGGTCTCCCGTTCAGCTCTGCAGAACGCATCCTCCATCGCTGGTCTGATGCTGACCACCGAGGCGCTGATCGCCGAGAAGCCGAAGGAAGACGGCGGCGGCATGGGCGGCGGTATGCCGGGCGGTATGGGCGGCATGGGTGGCATGGGCGGCGGCGGCATGTATTAAAAAACGTCTCTTTTCCGCCCTGGCTGCGGCAATCGGCGGAATTACTTGTGCGGCGTAGCGTTGCTACGCCTCCGCGCAATTCCTTGATTTCCTGCCCAGGACGAAAAATAAAGCGTTTTTGGAGATGACGCTTTTGAATGATAAGGCCGGATGCGTAAGCATTCGGCCTTTTTTTATTGCCCGACCAGCAGGCCGGGGGTATTATTATGCAAGTGAGAATGCACTGGAGGAATATATGGAGCTGATCGGAAATGCATTGACCATGAACGATCTGGTGACCTACAACGCGGGGTCGGTTGTCAGCAAGACCTTGATCGACAAGAAGGTCGGCACGGTGACTCTCTTTTCGTTCGATGCCGGACAAGGCCTTTCGGAGCATACCGTCCCCTATGATGCCTTTGTGCAGATAGTGGATGGCGAGGCCGAGGTGACAATCGAAGATGCCATCCACATTGTTTCGGCAGGTCAGCTGATTATCATGCCGGCCAACAGGCCGCATTCGCTGAAGGCGGTCAAGCCATTTAAAATGCTGCTGGTCATGATCAGGGCATGAGTGTTTCAGATAAAACCGCCGTAATCCTTCTGCAGATGGGCGGACCGGATTCGATAGAGGCCGTGGAACCCTTTCTGTATAACCTGTTCTCTGACCGGGACATCATCAAGATCGGCCCCGCCTTCCTACAGCCGTTTATCGCCCGGATGATCGTCAAGCGCCGCGCTCCCCAAAGCGCAGCCAATTACCGGGATATCGGCGGCAAGTCTCCCTTGCGGGAACTTACCGAAGCGCAGGCCAGCGCCCTTGAGCAGGCTCTGGGTGGCGAGTATCGCTGCTTTGTGGCCATGCGCTACTGGAAGCCCTTCGCCCGTGAAGCGCTGGCAGCGATCCAGGCAGAGGGAATCGGCAAAATTATAGCTCTTTCGCTGTATCCGCACTATTCACGGGCCACGTCCGGGTCCAGCTTCAATGATCTGGACAAGGCGCTGGCAGCCACAAAGACACGCTTCGATCTTGTCCGTATCCGCCAGTTTTACGACCATCCGCTGTATATCCAGGCCTTGACGGAAAAGATTGAACAGGGCCTGTCCGGGTTTCCCGACCGTTCAAAGACGCAGCTTTTTTTCTCGGCCCACTCGCTGCCGCAATCGTTCATAACTGACGGTGACCCTTACCTTGATCATATCCAGGCCACGGTCAGGCTGGTGATGGAGCGTTTCGAGGGTGTCGCCCATCACCTGGCCTTCCAGTCGCGGGCCGGACCGGTCAAGTGGCTGGAGCCGTCCACCGGCGTCAAACTGAAGGAACTGGCCGGGCAGGGGCACACGCAGGTACTGATGGTGCCGCTTTCATTCGTGTCCGACCATATCGAGACCCTGCACGAAATCGATATCGAGTACCGCGCGGAGGCCCACCGGCTGGGTATCACCGATTTCCGCAGGATGGAGTCGCTCAACAGTTCGCCGATCTTTATCAGTTGTCTGGCAGACTTGGTACAGGCTGCGGGGAAATAAGAAATAGTTACAATGAATTCAACAGGCAGCACACATTTCCGAGGAGGAAGATTTATAATGAAAAAGATTCTTGCAGCAACAACAGTACTCGCCCTGGCTCTGACCATTGGCGGCACAGCCCTTGCCCAGTGTAGCAAATGTAATCAGGCAACTCAGCTTAATCAGGCTGCCCCGGCCAAACCAGGCAGCTCAGACGTAACGGAGTCTGACCTCTATCGCCAGTTCAGGCAGAACACCCTGGACCTGCGTCAGGAAATGATGAACAAGCGCTTCGACCTGCAACGTGAAAATCTCAAGGCTACTCCTGATGCGGCCAAAACTGCCGCACTTAAGGCAGACGTCGGCGCAATTCAGGCCAGGATCAATCAGATTCGTGTACAGAGCGGTCTCCCTGACGATGGTAAACGTGACGGCGAGTGTCTCAAAGCGGATGGCGGCTGCAACAAACAGAACGGCCCGGGCGGCTGCAATGGCCAGCCCTGCGGACAGAAGTAAATTCTGGTTTCAGGCGTTGCATTTGGCTTGGTTATGGCATATAGATTTACCGTCCCGTTCTCGCCGCATGTTCTGAGACAACACCACTCTATTGAAGGAGAATGTATGTTCAAACGATTCGTGATTGTGATTGCCGCGTTGTGCCTGTCTGCCGGAATTGCCTGCGCGGAAGGCAAGAAGAACCCGGTGGTGGAGATGGATACCACTCTGGGGAAGGTCAAGATCGAACTTTTTGAAAAGGAAGCTCCGCTCAGTGTCAGTAATTTTCTGGAATACGTCAAAAGCGGCTACTATTCCGGAACGATTTTTCATCGTGTCATTCCCGGTTTCATGGCGCAAGGGGGCGGCTTGACCGTCGCTCTGCAACCCAAGCCGGGCGACCGCCCCGCCATCAAGAACGAATCCGCTAACGGCCTCAAGAACGACCGCGGCACGCTTGCCATGGCCCGCACCGGTGATCCGAACAGCGCCACCTCGCAGTTTTTCATCAATGTCGTCGGCAACAATTTTCTCAATTACCGCCCCGCACCCGACGGCAAAAGCCCCGGTACCCCCGGGTATGCCGTCTTCGGCAAGGTAGTCGGGGGAATGGACGTTGTGGATAAGATCATTGCTGCTCCGCAGGAGAAAAAGAACTCCGTGTTTCAGAATGTTCCGAAAGTGCCGGTGGTCATAAAATCGGTGAAGCTGTTGAAATAGGCCGTTGAAATAAAATTACTGTTACATTAAATTGTGCAAGAATGGCATAAGGAGCCGTAACGAACCAGCTGAAATGTAACAGTTGTTCGTAACGGCTCCCAATGTTTGAGGGAGGCGCTATGGGAGCTACAGAAGAACTGGTACTCTGGACGCATGAGCAGAAATGCCGGAAGGCGGTGGATTCACTGAACAGGAACGGCTTTGGCGCCGTGTACTGTGCCACGCCACAGGAGGCCTTTGACTGCATCGTCAGAGAGGCTACGGATGCCGCCTCCATAGGTTTCGGCGGTTCCATGACCATTTTGGGCCTGGGGGTCGAGGCGCGGTTGCGGGAGATGGGCAAGGAGATCCTCAATCATGCGTCTCCAGCCCTCTCCGGCGCCGAGCGGATGGAGGTCATGCGCCGCCAGTTGACCTGCGACCTGTTCCTTTCTGGCACGAACGCCCTGACCCTTTCCGGCGAGCTGGTCAACATCGATGCCACCGGCAACCGTGCCGCAGCCATGTTCTTCGGCCCCCGCAAGGTGATCGTGGTGGCCGGCCGCAACAAACTGGTGGACGGAACGCCCCGGGATGCCATTGACCGGGTGAAAAACTGGGCCACACCTCCCAACGCCCGACGCCTTAACTTCAAAACACCCTGTGCCAGCAGCGGTTTCTGCTGTGACTGCAATTCTCCCGACCGTCTCTGCCGGGTTACGACCATCATAGATCGCCAGCCGCGCTGGACGGATATGCGGGTACTGGTGGTCAATGCCGATCTCGGTTTCTGACCAGGCATGCTGAAAGCGTTCCTGGCCGCGGCCCTCGATGTTATATTCCCCCCGCTCTGCCACGTCTGCCGCGAATTCATCCCTGACGCCGGAGAACTTCATATCTGCACCGCCTGCCGTGAGCGGATGCCGCCGATCAGGGCGCCACTGTGCGTGGTATGCGGGATTCCGTTTATGGGCGCCGGTCAGGACCATATCTGCGGCAGCTGCAGTAAAACCCACCCCAGCTTTGATTTAGCGCGGGCGGCCCTTGGTTATGAAGGGCCCGGCCGTGATTTGATCCACGCCTTCAAGTACCGCAACAAGACTCATCTCCGCCGACCTCTGGGACTGCTGATGATACAGGAACTTCCAGAATTCATACTTGCCGGACGCCATGATCTGATCATGCCGGTTCCGTTGCACCGTAAAAAACTGTCCAGCCGCGGATTCAACCAGGCGCTGCTGCTTGGCGAAATACTTTCCCAACGGTTTCGGATTGCTCTGGATCGTCACAATCTGCGCCGTATCCGCTGGACGGAACCGCAGGTGAACCTGTCGGCGGTGGATCGAAGAACGAATGTTAAAGGCGCTTTCGCGATCCATGATCCGGCCCTGGTGAATGGCCGCCGGGTGCTGCTGGTGGACGATGTCCTTACGACCGGCAGCACAGTGGAGGAGTGTGCCAAGGTATTGAAGGCCGCTGGTGCCGCCGGTGTGTCCGTTATTACCGTCGCCAGAGCCCTTGTGTAGTCTGTCCGGGAACCCCTCCGGCGGTTCCAGGTTCTTGTGTGGAATTACCTGGCTCCAGCCTGTTTTTTGTTGACAGTGCCGGTGTGTTACAGTAATCATCCTGCAAGTAAATTTGCTGTATTGGAGGCAACATGCGTCTGTCGACAAAAAGCCGTTATGGGCTGCGTGCCCTGTTTGATATCGCCTACAACAGTGGCGACAAACCGGCGCAGATTCAGGATATTTCCCGTCGGCAACAGATTTCACCCCGCTATCTGGAACAGATATTTCAGAATCTTAAACGAGCCGGCATTCTCAAGAGCAAGCGCGGCCCCCAAGGGGGCTACTGCCTGGCGAAAAAGCCCGATGAAATCACGATTTTGGAGGTTCTTAACGCCACCGAACAGGACGTCCTGCTGGTTGACTGTGCCGGTAAATCGGGTAAAATCCGCAAGCGTAAGACCGAGTGTCCGTTTGAGGGGAACTGTATTACCCAGTCGGTATGGGAAGAGGCCAGTACGATGCTGAACGGTCTATTTGGCGGCATGACGCTGCAGACTCTCTGCCAGCGGGGGCAGGAAATGGGCATCAAGAAGGAGATGGATCCGCGGATCATGTACTATATCTGAAACCTTGCCGAAGGTATTTTCAGCACGAAAACAGCGCCTTTCCGGGCGCTTTTTCTATGTAGAGCCAGGCCGGATTGCTCATGGCGTTTAGATTGCCATTCACTACACAACCCTCCCAGACTGATCTCGACCCCAGTCCAATCCTGTATAATCCTCGCCATCTCCCAGGTTGTCCCCATTGGCCGCAGTATTATACCACCGGAAGGAAACGTGACAAGCGACCGAATGGAAAAGTAATTCACGCAAAGTTTATCGGTGAATTCCCTGTTGCATTCGTCTTTCGGCGGGATTAAACTGTGCAAATTTCGTGAGGAGGTCTAAGCATGCTGGAAACCGTGGATTTTTACCGTGAGATACTGGACAACCTGTACGACGGCGTTTTCTTTGTGGATACGGAGAGCCGCATAACCTACTGGAACAGGGGCGCGGCCAGCCTGACCGGCTACAGCGCCACGGATGTCCAGGGCAGGAATTACTGTGATGTTTTCAAACCGTTGGACAAACATGGCAACAATCTCTGCGAAAGCAGCGCCTGCCCCATCCGCAGGGTGTTTGAATCATCCCAGGTGAACGAGGTTGAAGCCTATGTTTGCCACAAGGAAGGGCACCTGCTACCGATCTCCATCAGGATCGCTCCGGTTCGCGAGGTAGATCTGCACTTCGTGGTGGCGGTAGAGATACACAGCAGCAATTCCCCGCGTTATGCCATGCGGCAACGTTTGGAGGAACTGCAGGAAATGGCCATGCACGATCCGTTGACCGGCATCGCCAACCGCCGCTTTGTCGAGATCAGTCTGGCTGCCCGGTTAGAAGAACTCAGGCGTTACGACTTCCCTTTTGCAATCATGTTTATCGATGTGGATAATTTTAAGCAGATCAACGATACCTATGGCCACAGTGTGGGAGACCGCATCCTCAAGATGGTCAGCGCCACATTGGCCCACAGCCTGCGCTCGTTTGACGTTATTGGCCGCTGGGGGGGAGAGGAGTTTGTTACGCTGCTGGTAAATTTGCAGGCGGATGACCTGCTCCGGTTGTCTGACCGGATGCGAAGGCTGGTGGAAAAATCGATGCTGACTCTCGAAAATGGAGAGACAATCGGAGTTACCGTCTCCATCGGCGCCACCCTTGCCCGTGTTGTCGATACGACGGACTCCCTGGTTGAACGGGCCGACAAGCTGATGTTCGAGAGTAAGCGGCGGGGCAGGAACCTGGTGTCGATCGAGCTACAGGAAGGGTGATCCCAATTCCAAATCAAGGCGCTATCTTCGTTGGCTCACCTTCGGCTCCTCAGCGTACTACCTTGTACGCCTTCGTCGCCTCAATCCTCGTCGCCTTGATTTCATCCTTGATTTGCAATTGGAATTAGAGATCAAGGATCATGGCGTTTTCGTCACAATCCGGGAATTTTACGCACTTGATGCAGTCGCCCCATACCTTGTGGGGCAGTTCCGCTTTGTCAACCAGATGGAAGCCCAGTTTGCCGAAAAAACCCGGTTTGTAGGTCAGGCAGAAGATGCGCTTGAGACCGAGTTCGCGTGCTTCGGAAATACAGGCCTGCACAAGTTTGCTGCCGATGCCTCTGCGCCCGGCATCCTCGATCACTGCCACAGAGCGGACCTCGGCCAGGTCATCCCAGACAATATGCAGAGCAGCGACTCCCAGCAGGTTCCCGTCTTCCTCGAACACGTAGAAATCGCGCAGGGATTCGTAAATCTCCGACAGTGAACGGGAGAGCATATCGCCCTGGCTGGCAAAGGTAATCAGCAGCTTCTGGATCTCCTTGACATCACTGATCTGTGCCTTGCGGATCATGGACAACTCCTTTCAAAAAACGTCAGTGCAGTTTTACCGTTGAACGGTCAATCCGTGTTAACAATAAAGCTGAATAAAATATGGTGCAAGAATATTGTGCCGGATATGCATGGGTGAAGTAATATAAATTACCAACAGAAAATTAGTTATGATATTATTTCTACAGAAAGCACGTACAGTGAAAAAGGGAGATTGTCATGCCACGCACAGCTCCGATACAGCAGGCGATAAACAAACCGCAAGTATTATCCAAAGCTGTTGTTAATACCGCCACCTATCTTGACCTGCCCAAAGGGAAGCTCGCCCATATTCTTGGATTAAGCGCAGCGACCATTACCCGGCTTTACTCAAACGCTTACCAGCTCTCTCCGGAAAAGAAGGAATGGGATTTTGCCGTGCTTCTGGTCAGGCTATTCCGTTCGCTCGACTCCATTGTTGGCGGGTCGGTGGACGATGCACGTAAATGGCTTGCCAGTGAGAACATTGCATTTGCCGGGAAGAAACCTGCTGATTTAATTGAATCAACGGAGGGGATAGTACGTGTCGTTACCTACCTGGACGCCTGCCGAGCTGTCATCTGAATCCAGCGATATCTCTTGCAAGGTATGGCGGATTGTGGAGGCGCAGCATATTGTCTCCACCTTGAAAGTAGTGGACACCCGTGCCGAACAGGAGTTGCTGGAAGAGATAATTGAAGAACGCAAGCCGCCTGTTCCTTCCGAGGCTATGGGTTTGCACTATCTTCTGTTCAGTCCTTTCCGGTATGACACACGTCCCCCTTCCGGCTCACGTTTTCGGGCAATCAATGACCCCGGAGTTTTCTACGCAGCCGAAACAGTCCGCACAGCCGCCGCCGAGGCAGGATACTGGCGATGGCGTTTTTTGCAGGACACTTTCGGATTAACCCGTCTTCAACCATGCCCGTTTACTGCTTTTCGAGTGCCGATAAAAACATCCTGTATTGATTTACGCAAGCCGCCTTTTGATGAGTATTCGGATGTCTGGCGCCACCCTGCGGACTATACCGGTACACAGACATTCGGTCGAGTTTCACGGACAGCTGGAATCGGGGCGCTGGTGTATCAGTCCGTGCGTGACCCTGACCAGCACTATTGTATTGCCATATTAACCCCGCAAGCATTCACTGCCAGGAAGCCGGACAGCGCAACCCAGACATGGGTACTGACCGTATCCACCGAAGAGGCGATATGGGTGCGTCAAGATAATGAATCATTTTCTTTCTGGACTCGTATGTGGGAAAAGAACTAACGCATTTCACGACTCAAGGGGATTGACAGGAAAGCACCGAGAATATCCCATTGGGACTGCACTCTTATGATTACCGATATTTACTGCCCGTTCATGTACCGAAAGAACGCGAAACAGACCGGATTTTAAAAGATTTATTCTTTTCTGACATCGTTCGAGATGGAGTATAAAGACGCAGGTATTTCCGTGACCTCATGGCACAAGGTTGGGGCGTGAGTAATGTTGGCCGGAATTCCAGTCAACAAGTTGTTTGGAATGTTATTCAGTGGTGTTAATGTATATTTATCAGACAGTTGTGCAAATTTCATCTTGTGGTGTTTTTGAAGTTTAATAATCGACTGGATAGATGACCGGAATTCCGGTGATTACCGAGTTGAATAATACTAGAACAATTGAGAGGTCTCCTTTGAAATTATTGCCGTCATACAATAGAGGCAATAATGTGGGACAGATTTATTGTGCGGCCGGGCAAGGTCGTGTAATTCAGCGGGTGTGAATCCCGCCCCGGAAGGAAGGCCCTCCACCGGGTAGCGAGTCCTTGGAGGTCTACTGGTAACAGCAGACTTTAAGCG
>JBBQXT010000067.1:0-16094 GCA_038209415.1 Geobacterales bacterium | reverse complement strand
GGAGAAGAGTTCCGTACAAAAACCCGCTATCATGTTGGCGACCGCGTTAGGATCCGCTCCACCATTGAATAGCGCAAAACGGTAATCAACACTCCGGCACTGTCCTGGTCAAAAAAAGCCCTTGAGAAATCAGGGGCTTTTCCATTAATGTATCGCCGCCACCACACCACTCGGTATACGGTCTCAGGCTCTTTATCAACGCCAGTCTGAGAGACAAAGTTCCTGTTCAGGCTAAGAGCATGCAGCCGGCGTACGATATTGAAAATCAATTGCAATATAGTATTGGTTTCAGGTATAATTCCAACATGTAGAAGTGCAAGATAGCTGACAGGAGGTTAATCATGAGATGCATAATCAGTAAGCTAACTTTATTGGCGGCTGTTATGATGATCACAACAGCTCCAGTATTTGCAGAGGATGCTGCTATGGATAAAGCGATTCAGCAGGGACAACAGGGTGAAAAAGATGAGTGCCTATTAGTGTCCTTGAATTGCGCAAATCAGGTGGATTCTATTCAGCAGAGAATCGACAGGATCAAGGGCGAAATTTCGCGAGGATCAGACGTGTACACCAATGACGAGTTGAATAAGCTCAACCGGGATTTGGATGAAACAATACAACAGCTGGATGACTTGACTCAAGGTGGTGGCTGATTCGGTCCACTGAAGTCAAGTGCGATTTTAATACCGAATAGGCTGCATGGCAAAAGCTGTGTAGCCTATTTTTTATAATTTTCTGCCAGGTGCTTATTTGAGAGTGAGTTCTTTCTGCTCCAAGAGGAGATATTTTTACTGCAAAATGTTACACCATCAGGACGATATGCATGTATTGTCTCTGCGGTAATTACAACATAGGTAGTGTGTGATAAATCAGATACAAAGGGGTCAGTATGTCCAAAAGACTTCCCAAGATGATCTACGCCGACGCGAAAGGGAACATATTCGACCACCCGGAGCTGTGCATGGCTGGCATGAACGGCAATGTGACGGTCCTGCCAGACGATGTGGAACTGATTCCGCTTCCCGAGGATAGCCGTCTGTTCACAATGCCGGCTATGCCGCCGGTTGCCTGGGATGCCAAAAAGAAGTTGTTTGTTACCGTGGACGAGGTTCGTGATGGTCGCCGAACCCAGCGTATCCAAGCTGTGGCAGCCTTCATGGCCCCCGGTTATCTGCGCACGCTGTTGCCGGCCTGTGTGTATTCCGGCAAAAAGGCACATCTGCCGCTTTGGTCCTACACCGCTGTCGGGTGGGACGAGGAGCGCGACTGTTTCGTGGTGGCGGCCACACAGGTGGATGTCAACAGCAATTGGAATCCGGTCAATTACGACGACCGCACGCTTGATCCTCTGGTGCGACAGATGCTGAAGGTTATGCCTGATAACCGGCTGTTGGAACAGTTGTCGCGCTGCGCGGTTGATTATCACTGTTTTGCCGCTAAGAACCTTTTTTACCGGCGCTGGGAGGCGCCTCTGCCCACCTCGCCGGTCTGCAACTCGGCCTGCCTGGGCTGCATCAGTCTACAGCCGTCGGAGTGTTGTCCCTCCAATCACGAGCGGATCGGCTTTGTACCCACTCCCGAGGAGCTTTGCGAGATCGCCGTGCCGCACCTGGAACAGGCCGATCAGGCCATTGTCTCCTATGGTCAGGGGTGCGAGGGCGACCCGATCCTCCAGGCCGATACTATTGCCGAGGCCACCAGACGCATGAAAAAGGCCACCTCCCGTGGCACGGTCAATTTCAATTCCAACGGTTCCCTGCCTGACCGGGTGCAGTTGCTCTGCGATGCCGGCATGGATTCATTCCGTTTCTCGATGAATTCGGTCAGGGAGGAGCTCTATAATCGCTACTATCGCCCCAATGGATATGCTTTCGCGGATGTACTGCGTTCAATAAAATGCTCCAAGGACAATCAACGTTTCACCATGATCAATTACCTAGTGTCGCCGGGCGTGTCCGATGCGCCGGCAGAGGTGGAAGCATTGCTGCGCTTCGTGGCTGACTCCGGTGTGGACATGATCCAGTTGCGTAATCTGTCGATTGACCCGGATTACTACAATCGGGAAATGGGGGTTTCAGGAAAGGGCATCGGCATGTATCACCTGCTCCAGCGACTGAAGCAGGAGTTTCCCCGTTTGCAGTTCGGCTATTACAACCGGACCAGGGAAAACTTCTTCCCGGAAGGTTTTGAAAAGGGCTGGCCGATAGCAGGATGACACCGCGATGACATTATTGATGCAACACATGGAAACTTCGTTTATCATTGCCGGAGTTCAAGTCGGACGCGCGCTGAAACTGCCCTGATGGGCCACGGGGAAGGTCGATATGTCGATAAAGCTGGGTGAGTTACTGATCAATGAGGGCATCATCACGCAAGGCCAGCTGGATGAAGCCTTGAAATGTCAGGTCATTTTCGGTATCAAATTGGGAAGCAGCCTGATTGAGCTCGGTTTTATCCGCGAAGAGGTGCTTCTGAACCTGTTGAGCCGAAAACTGGGGGTGCCGCCGGTGAACCATGCGGAACTGTTTGGTGTGCCCTCCGACGTAATCGCCCGCCTGTCACCTGCCGTTGCCGAGAAGTTTCGTGTGGTCCCCGTCAGGCTGGAGAACAAGCGCCTGCATGTTGCCATGTCCGACCCGACTGATTTCAAGGCTCAGGAAGAGTTGTCCTTCATAACCGGTAATATCATTGTTCCGAATATTGCTCCTGATATTCAGATTTTCTATGCCCTGGAAAAATATTACGGCGTCAAACTTGACCACCGCTATGTGAGTGCCAGCTGCGAACTCAAGAAGATGAGAAATCAGAGTGACGTGGAGGAAGCACCTGCTTTCGTCACTGACGAAAGCAAATACTCAATCAGCGCCGATTGTGAAAAGGCTGATGAATCAAGAGAACTGATCAATGTCCCGATTCCGAAAGAACTCATCGGCGAGTCGGCAGATCGGGAAGCAGCCTTCCCGAAGTTGACGGACAGGCAGACCATCCAGCTGTATACCATCGACAAGCTTTCCCTTGAGTTTTCCAAGGCTAAAGTCAGTGATGACGTTGCGGACGTCTTTATCAAATACCTGGGGCAGGAATTTAACAGATGCGCCCTGATGACAATTCGCGGGAATATGGCTGTCGGCTGGCGGGCGGTGGTCAATGGGAAACAGGTCAGGGGCTTCGAAAATATATCCCTTGAACTGTCAAAAAGTGCGGAACTCAGTGAAATTTTCGTCGGGAAACATTATTATTCCGGAATACTGACGGAAGCGCTCGCCAACCTGCCGATCATAAAGGCCTTGAATCTGTCCGCCTTCAACCCGGTCCTGTCGCTGCCGGTGGTGATGAATGACCGGGTTGTGGCGATGATCGTGGTTTCATCGGATGCGGTGTCCCTGCAGCGCAGGCTGGGTGAGTTGCAAAAACTGGTCTACAAGGCATCGCTGACTTTTCAGATCATGGTTCTCAAGAACAAACTGCTACAGACCTGACCCTGCAGCGGGGCGTCTTGGCTGCTGCTGCCGCCGGACGGGAGCTCAGCGCCCGGCCAGTTTGCTCTCCCAGCGCCAGGCATCGGCGATAATGGTGCGAAGGTCATCGTGCTTAGGCTGCCAGCCGGTCAGCCGGCCGATTTTATCCGCTTTGGCAACCAGGGAGGCCGGGTCACCCGGACGACGATCGGCTTCCAGAGACTTGAAATTCACCCCGCTTACCTCACGCACAATCTCCAGAACCTCGCGTACACTGCTGCCGCGACCGTAGCCGACGTTCATGGCTGTTGGCTCTCCCCCTCTTTCCAAATAATCCAGGGCACTCAGATGGGCCGCAGCCAAGTCCTCGATATGGATGTAGTCGCGGATGCCGGTACCGTCCGGGGTCGGGTAATTGGTGCCGTAGATGCACACGCTCTCGCGTGCCCCCAGGGCGGCCTGACAGGCGACCTTGATCAGATGGGTCGCTTCGGGGGTGCGCTGCCCCATGCGGGCCTGCGGGTCGGCGCCGGCCACGTTGAAGTAGCGCAGTGCCACATACTGCAGGTCGTGTGCCGCGGATGTGTCCCGCAGCATCCACTCGCTCATCAATTTTGATGTGCCATAGGGGTTGATTGGTGCCGGTGTGCTCTCCTCGGAGGCCACACCGCCGTCGGGAAACCCGTAGACTGCTGCGGTGCTGGAGAAGATCAGGCGCCGGACGTTGTGCCGGACACAGGTTTCCAGCAACCCCAGGGTGTTACGGGTGTTGTTGCCGTAGTACTTGAGTGGCAGGGATACGGATTCGGGGGCGATGATGGCAGCGGCAAAATGCAGCACGGTGCTGAAACGGTGCCTGGCAAATGCCGATTCCAGTGTGTCGCGGTCGGAAAGGTCACCGACAATCAGCTCTTCACCGTGGATCAGCGCATCGCGAAACCCAGTGGAGAGATTGTCATAGACAACAACCGTGCGGCCTGACTCGCTGAGTTGACGGGTGACGTGACTGCCGATATAACCGCAGCCGCCAGTGACGAGGATCTTCTCTTGCATGATTCTCCCTTGATGGTGCTAGAGGTATTTTTCGATGCCTTTCAGCGCCCGCTCCAGGCGTTCGACCGTATGGGCCTCGATGGTGTAGACGCAATCCGGTGCGTACTGTTTGAGCAGGCCGAACAGCCGATTGAAGTCGATCTGCCCTTCGCCGGGCGGCAGGTGCTCATCTGTCTGCCCATGGTTGTCATGGATATGGCTTTCGGCCATGAACGGGCCGAGTTCGTCGAACCACTCCTCCAAACTGCCGGTTGAAAACATGTTCCAGTGTCCCACATCGAAACAGTGCCTGAAGCAGGGGGCATCAATCGCCTCCAGAAGTCCGCGCAGGGTGGATGGCTCTTTCTCGAAGATGTTCTCCATGGCGATGATGCAGCCCAGCTCTCTGGCGCGCGGGACAAATTCCCTCCAGAAATCCATGCTGTTTTTTAGCCAGTCCAGGCGGTTGCTTCCGTAACGCAGATCATCGTAACCGGGGTGAAAAACGATGACCTTGGGCTTGAGGTGCTCTGCCGCCTGAAAAACCTGCCGGAAACGTTTCCGTGTCACATCGCGGATGAAGGGGTCGAGAGCGCCGGGGTTCAGGTCCATGAAGGGGGCATGAATGGTGGTAGCCAGGCCGGCTGAGTGCAGCTGCCGGGCCTGTGCCGACAATTCTTCCCAGACGACATGATCCAGGGCCTCGGCCGAAAAGAAGAGCTCCGGGTTGATGACCTTGGAAACGATATGCTCCAGATATTTCGAAAGTTGCGGATAGGGGACATGGGCATGGATGTTAGAGCGCATTGGCCTGATCCTTCCGATGCTGCTGTATGAGCTCATCCGTCGGGGTGCAATCGACGAGATCCTCCAGTTTTGCAACGGAACCCGGTTCGCCCAGGACGATCAGGGTGTCGCCCCCCTCGATCTTGGCCTGGGAGTGCGGGTTGAAGACCATTTTGCCATGGGCTTTCTTTATGCCGACAATGATTACGCCGATCTCCTTGCGAAAACCGGAGCTGACCAGGGTTTCACCGGCGAAGGCCGAGTGTGAAGGGATGGTGATCTCTTCCATTTGCAGATCCAGGTGTTCACTGCCGGTGGCGATCTCGATAAAGTCAACCACGTTGGGTCGCAGAATGGATTGGGCCATCCTACTGCCGCCGATGAGGTAGGGTGAAACGACCTTGTTGGCCCCGGCCCGCTTGAGCTTGATGTCGGAACCTTCCTCGCCGGAGCGCGCCAGGATAAACAGATCCGGATTGAGCCCGCGGGCGGTCAGGGTGATGTAGACGTTCTCCGTGTCTGACGTAACCACCGAAATCAGACCCTTGGCCCGCTTGATGCCGGCCTTCAGAAGGGTCTCATCGAGGGTGGCGTCGCCCTTCAGGTGCAGATAGCCCTCTTCATCCAGCTTTTCTGTCGTCTCGATGTTTTTTTCGACGATGACGAACGGCAGATGATTGACCTTGAATTCCTTGCAGATCAAGGAACCGATGCGGCCGAAGCCGCATATGATGTAATGTTCTGAAAGTGCGTTTATCTTCTTTTCCACTTTTTTCCTCCCCATGATCCGCTGAATCTGGCCTTCAAACATGATCTGGGCCAGACTGCCGACGATATAACCCAGTACGCTGACGCCCACCACAATCAGTCCCATGGTGAAGAACTTGCCGCCGTCGGAGAGGTCATGGACCTCCTTGAAACCGACGGTGCCCAGAGTGATGACGGTCATGTAGAGGGCGTCGATGAAGCGCCAGCCCTCTATGCTCATGTAGCCGGATGTGCCGAGCGACACCAGCAGCAGCATGACCACCATCGATATTTTCAAGTGTCTGACAGGATCCATGCCCCGCAGATTACCTGTTGAATTCGTAAAATTCAAGCCCGATTGTGACAGGATCCAACATACTCCCGGCCGGAGTGTATCGATACGGGTTACATCGCTGCCAACCGGGAAAAAAAGCCATATAACCGGCAGGGTACAATTGACAAATACGGCATACTGTATACAATGTACAAAATTACTTCGCGGAGCTGTATTATAATGAAAAAACCAATGGGAAAGCACCTCACACTGCGTGAAAAAATCCTGGAAAACATTCGTGACGCAATCATTTCGGGATCACTCAAGGCCGGCAGCCGGGTTTCGGAACCGGAATTGGCCGAACGCTACGGTATCAGCCGCACGCCGATCCGTGAAGCGCTCCGCCAGCTGGAATCCGAAGGCTATCTGACCGTTATCCCCCGTCGCGGCGCCGTAGTCAGCGAATTCAGTCAAAAGGACGTTGAGGATTTTTATGCAATAAAGAGCATCCTGGAGGGGTATGCCGCCCGTCAGGCCTGCAGCAGGCTGACAGACAGGGAGCTGGATAAACTCCAGACCAATAACAAGCGACTCCACGACCTGGCTGAACAGAATGATATCAAGACATTTTTCAAGGTTCATAACGATTTCCACGAGATGTTCATCAAAGCGGCTGACAATGAGCGGCTGCGGGAATTGATCACCAGTGTCGTAACCCGTTTCCAGCGTCTGCGCTTCATGTCGCTCAGCCTGCCGGGACGTATGAAGATCTCGGCACAGGAACATGAAAAGATTATTGAAGCATTCCGCAGGAGGGATGCTGAAACAGCCGAAACACTGGTGCGCAAGAATGCCGAGTATGGGGGCAGGGTGTTGCTGGACGATGGTATGACGGCCTCTCAGAAGGCCGAGCTTCAGATAGATATTTAGTAAACCAACAGTTTCTCATCCGGAGTTTCGGGATGGAAACTATTTGAAGGTGTGTTGACATGCTGACGTCTGTCCAGAATATGCTCAAAGAGATTCCCAAGGTAGACCTCATGCTCGACTGGCCGGAAATTTCCGTTCTGCTCACGGAATATAACCGGCCCGAGGTGCTGGCTGCCGTTCGGAAGGTGCTCGGACAGCTCCGTGAAAGTGTCAAGAACAGCGGGGAGGCCGCTGCCTGTGAACCGAACCGGATTGTTGCACGGGTCGCATCCGAACTAGCCTCCCGCTCCAAACCCAGTCTGCAGGCCCTGATCAACGGCAGCGGTGTGGTGGTGCACACCAACCTGGGTCGCTCTCCCTTGGCTGATGAGGCGGAAGCGGCCATCCATACGGTATCAGCCGGCTATTCCAACCTGGAATTTGATCTGGAAACCGGGGAGCGGGGTACACGCTACGCCCATGTTGAAGGGCTGATCTGCGAGCTGACCGGCGCTGAAGCGGCCCTGGTCGTAAACAACAACGCCGCAGCGGTGATTCTGGCCCTGTCGTCACTGGCACAGGGGCGCGAGGTGATCGTTTCGCGCGGGGAACTGGTGGAGATCGGTGGCTCTTTCCGCATTCCGGACGTGATGCGACAGAGTGGCGCGAAAATGGTCGAGGTCGGCACAACCAACCGGACCCATATTAGTGACTTCCGGGCTGCGTTGACAGACGCTACGGCCCTGCTGCTCAAGGTGCACACCAGTAATTTTGCTATCGTTGGTTTTACTGCCGAAACCTCGCTGGCTGAGATGTCCGCAGTGGGTTGTGAGACAGATATTCCGGTCATGCTGGATGCCGGCAGCGGTTGCCTGATAGACCTTTCCGCTTACGGCATCACCGGTGAGCCGACGGTCAGGCAGTATCTGGATGCCGGCACCGATCTGGTTACCTTCAGCGGCGACAAGCTGCTGGGTGGGCCGCAGGCCGGGCTGATTGCCGGCAAGCGCCAGTATATAGAGCCTATGAAGCGTCACCCCCTGCTGCGGGCCCTGCGCATGGACAAGCTCAGCCTGGCCGCACTGGAGGCAACCTTGCGTCTGTACCGCGATGAGCGCCGGGCACTGGCCGCCATCCCCACCCTGCGCATGCTGACCATGACGGCCGTGCAGCTGGCCCGTCGGGCGGACAGCATTTCCCGGAAACTGCGCCGCACCCTTCCGGATTCCGTCACTCTCGTCAAGCACCCGGGAGAGTCCAGTGCCGGCGGCGGTTCCTTCCCGCTGCTGCAGCTGCCGACAACGCTGATCGAGGTCAGAATTGCCGGGTTTTTGCCGCAGCAGATCGAAGCCGCGCTGCGTCGGGCGACGGTGCCGGTGATCGGCCGGATTCACCGTGACCGCTACCTGCTGGATGTCCGGACGGTTATGGACCGGGATCTGGCTGCCCTGGCTCAATCAATTGCAGAGGCCCGCGCCACCCTCACCAAGGACCAGCCATGAGCGGATTCAAAGCCTTCGCCCTGATACCTGCCGCCGGCATGGGCAAACGTATGGGAGCCTCCATCAACAAACAGTATCTGAAGTTGGACGGACTGCCGATTGTGGCCCGCACCATCTCCCTATTCGAGCAATCCCCACTGATCGAAGCCATCTACCTGGTCATCCCTGCCGATGAGATCCCCTATTGCCGCGAACATGTGCTTGAGGCCTGTGGATTCCGCAAGGTTGTCGAGATCGTCCCCGGCGGCCGGGAGCGGCAGAACTCGGTCATGAACGGCTTGAATGCCATGCGTCGTCAGGCGGCAGATGATGATGTGGTGCTGATCCACGATGGTGTCCGTCCTTTCATTACCGCACAGCTGCTGCAGGAGTCCATCGAGGTTGCCCGCACGAATGATGGCGCCTTGGTGGCGGTCCCGGCCAAGGATACCATCAAGACGGTCCGTGACGGTCTGGTCATTGATACGCCTCCTCGCGACACGCTCTGGCAGGCCCAGACGCCCCAGTCATTCCGCTTCGGCGTGATTTATGGAGCCCACCTCGCTGCAAAGCGGGAAGGCTTCACGGGAACAGACGATGCCTCGCTGGTGGAACGTTGCGGCGGTGCAGTCAGGGTTGTTTGCGGCGACTACAGAAATATCAAGATCACCACTCCCGAGGACCTTGTCCTGGCGGAGGCATTTCTGACAGGCGAGAGAAAGGTAGGCTGACGATGGCTGTGCAAAGGTCTGAAAGGATATTGATCGTTGATGACGAAGCTGATATTGCCGCCATCCTCAAGCTGCACCTGGAGGATACCGGTTATATCACCGCTTGGGCAGGAAATGGCGCGGCAGCGCTGGCAATGCTGAAAGACAGCGAGTACTCGCTGGCACTCATGGATATCAAAATGCCCGGCATGAACGGCGTTGAGGTGCTTCATCGGATTCGCGAGGCGGGTATTGACACGACCGTGATCATGATGACTGCCCATGGCAGCGAAGACCTGGCGGTAGAATGTATGAAATCGGGGGCCGTGGATTACTTCAGCAAGCCCTTTTCTCTGGATGACATGCTGCAGCGGGTGGAGCGCGCCATTGGCAACAGGCTTACCCTGCTGGGCAATAAGCGTCTTGAACAGGAGAAGGAGGATTTCTTCTTCATGCTGTCCCACGATCTTAAAAACCCTATTACGGCTGTGATCGGATCCATCGATATCACGCGTGAAGGGCGTCTCGGCCCGGTGAATACAGAACAGGTTGAATATCTGCAATCCGCCATCGACAGTTGTAATGAGGTGGTGGCGATGATCGACAATCTGCTTGATGTACAGCGTTTCGAAGCAGGCCGGATGCCGGTCGTGATTCGTCCCAACAAACCTGCTGAAATTGCATCGGCAGCGATTGAACGTTTCAGCAAGGCGGCCGAGTATGATGGCATAGAGCTTACGCTTGATACGGACGACGATTCGACAGAGATTGCCGTTGACAGGAGCCTGATGAACAGGGTCTTTGCCAACCTCCTGGTGAACGCCATAAAGTTCACGCCCACCGGCGGGTCAATCAGGGTGTCATGTCGCTGTGTCAGAAACGGCGCAGCCCATCGAATCAGAATTCCGGTCTATTTTGTTCCACCGGCAGGGTTTGCAAACCGGAACTGTTTCGTGCGCATCAGCGTCAAGGATACCGGCAACGGCATACCCCATGAAGACCTGGATCATATCTTTGACCGCTATACCCAGTCCCATAACGCCGCCGGCAGCGTAAGGGGCGGCGCCGGTCTGGGCCTGGCGTTCTGCAAGATGGCGGTGGAAAGCTTCAACGGCATTATCTGGGCTGAAAGCGAGGCCGGGGCTGGCAGTGAGTTCATCATACTTCTGCCCTGTTATCCCGGCACATCACATTGCGGTAAATTTACAGCGGAGACACACTCATGAACATCAGGCAAATTCTCTTCGTGATGCTGGCGGTTGCTGCCGTCATCACGCACCCGGCGTCAGCAGCGGAGATCGACTTAAGTAAGGCCATCACTATCGGCTCCGGCCCCAAGACAGTGGTCGAATTCACTGATCCTGACTGTCCTTTCTGTCGCAAGGCCTCCACGTATTTCGAAGGCCGCCCGGACGTTACCCGCCATGTCTTCTTTTATCCGCTGGCACGGCACCCCAAGGCCAAGGAAAAGGCGAGGTACGTGCTCTCCAGGCCGGACAAGGCCCGGGCCTATCATGAGGTCATGTCGGGAAAGATGGATTCTGCCGGACTTCTGCCATCAACACCAGAGGGTGTGAAGCTGCAGGAACAGCATGTGGAGATTGCAAAGAGGTCAAAGGTGGATTCTACGCCGTCCTTCATGATCAACGGCCGCATCATCGTGGGGTTCGATATCAAGCGGATAGAAGAGGTCCTGGGAGCCCGGCCGTAATGGTCAGGATGAAGGACAGGCCTTGAGGGCGTTTATTACCGCATTCGCCAGTTCATGGCTGCTGTAGGGTTTGGCAATCGAACCGCGGAACCCGAATGCCCTGTATTCCACGACTGCCGGGTCATTCGAGTAACCGCTTGAAGCTATCAGGCACGCCTGCGGGTCAAGCCCGAGGATGTGCTGCGCAGTCTCTATCCCCCCCATGCCCGCCGGAATGGACAGATCCACGATTACTGCTGAAAAGGTTTCCCCCGCCTCCCTGGACTCTCTATACAGGGTGCAGGCCTCTTCGCCATCGGAGCAGGTTGCAACCTGATAACCCAGGCCACCCAACATCTCTTCCGTGATGTTCCTGATCATCTCTTCGTCGTCCATGACAAGGATAGAACCAGTCCCCTGACTTTTTTTCGTATGATCCGTGGAGCATTTATCATCAATCAGTTCTTCCGGCAAGGAGGGAAGAATGATCGTGACGGTTGTCCCCTTGCCGACCTCCGATGCGATGTCTATGTGACCACCATGTTCGCTGACAATGGAATGGGTTGTGCTCAATCCGAGACCGGTCCCGCTATCCCTGGTGGTGAAATAGGGGTCGAAGACCTTGATAAGATCATCTTTTTTTATGCCGCAGCCGCTGTCCGCAAAAACTATGTGAACATAATCGCCCGACGGCAGCGAGTATCTGTTGTTTTCATCCAATGAACATCTATCAACGCGCACCGCCAGAGTACCGCCATCAGGCATGGAATGGACGGCATTGAGCACGATGTTGTTGAAGGCCTGGCTGATCTGTTGGCTGTCAACAGTTATTGTCTGGTGAGATGCGCACTCAACATCTCCCTTGATGTTGGAGCCGCTCAAGAAAAGCGACACCGCTTCCTGCACAAGAGAGTCTACTGAAACGGATTCTTTGACAGTCGGACCGCCTTGGGAAAACGTTAGCAGCTGCCGTGCTATACCGGCTGCGCGGTAGGAGGATTTTTCCGCTGCATCCAGTATTTGCAGAACCTTCGCCGCATCCCCCAGATTTTTTTTTGCATAGGATATATATCCGATAACTCCGGTGAGGACATTATTGAAATTATGGGCGATACCTCCTGCCAGGACGCTGATGGACTCCAGTTTCTGGGCCTTGATGCGTTCCCATAGTATGTAATCCCGTTCGGTTATGTCACGAATAATACTGAGCAGACAGAGCGTGCCATCAATTTCAATGGTGCGGCCTGAAATCTGTCCTAACAGGTTTGAGCCAACCCTGGTCTTGAAATAAGCCTCAAAGCATGAAATTTCTCCATACCTGTTAATTACTGCCTCAAGTCGTACCCGGTCATTGAAATCATTCCATAAGCCGATCTCACGGGACGTTTTTCCAATCGCCTGGTCGGAGGTGAATCCCGTAATTCTGGTGAAGCTTGCATTAACATCCAGCATCATTCCATCGTGAAAACGGGACAGGATAATTGCATCGGGTGAGGCATGGAAAATGGTAGAAAATTTCTCTTCAGACTGCTTGCGTTCTGAAATGTCCTGTCCTATCGATAGAATACCCGCCTTGGATCCATCGGCATTGACAAAGGCATGATTGCTCCAGGATACCCAGACCCGCTCGCCATTCTTGCGAGTGTTTTCATTAATACTGTGGGTGTAAACATCAGGATATGCAAATATCCCCTGGACCATTTCCACCAGATCCCGACCGGTGGATTCGGTCGCGGGAACAATCGTACCGATCACGTTCTGCCCCAGAATCTCTGCCTCTGAAAATCCGAAAAAATGCTGGGCATATTCATTAAAAAAGGTGATCCTGCCTTCGGTATCCAGCTTCAGAATTATGCTGTTGGCATTTTCAACCAGTTCACGGTATTTTCCTTCGCTTTCACGTTGTGCCTCACTTGCCTGCTGAATTCTTTGGGCCATGTCATTAAATGAATGTCCAAGTTCGTACAGTTCGCCGCCGGAAAAAAGATCCGGAACCCTGGCCTGCAGATCTCCGTCGGCGATCTTTTGTGTGGCCTTCAGAAGGGCGGATATCTTGTCCAATATCCCTTGTTTGCAGAAATATATTGCCAGGCCAAGCATAATGAACATGGTCGGCAGTATGATCCCCGCTCCAAGTAGGAAATCCTTGCGAGCATTTGCCAGGACGTAATCCTTGTTCAACCCGGTGCGAATGTACATGTAGGGCGCGGATTCGTCCTTCAGTTTCAGTCTCCGGTAGGAAAAAAAGCGCTTTATCCCGAGATTGCCGACCGCCTCAAACGACCCTTGAGCGGGGCCTTCGACCATTATTTTGAACAGGTCGGCCCGATCCTGTTTGCCGGTCAGTCTCGAATCGGCAGAGGAATAGAGAATGGTACCTTTATGGTCAACCAGCAGGATTGACGATGCGGGAGTGGCGTTCTCCCCGGTGTAAAGTTGGCTGTAGGTATCAAGAGAAATGACAACAGTCATGACATCTGTAACAGTGCCGGAATGATCCTTGATCGGGTAGGCAAAGCCGATGATGGGTGCTTGAAAAATTTTCCCGATGGAATATTCTCCGGAAGATATTTTTCCGGTAGCGACCGCATTTTTGAAATAGCGCCGGTCAGCATATGAAAGAGGGCCCTTGGACGGGATCGCTGAAGCCCAGAGAGCACCGGTCTTGTCAACGATGATTATATTGTTGATGCGCGGATTTGTTTTGACGAGTTCGTCCAACAATGAATTTACTGCTGCAGCATCGTGCTGTTTGACGACCGGCAGTATTGAGACCGTGGCCGCCAGTTGTTCTGCTCCCGCCAGCAGAACATTTTGATCGTTCTGGACTTGGCTGGCAACCGAGGCGGTGATCGCTAACGCTTCTTCAATCTCATGCTGCTGCTGTTTGATAGCGGTATAAACGATGATGCCGAGCGGCAGAATCGTCATCAGGATGATCAGGACAACGATCTGATTGCGTATGGACATGCAGCGGAACTTTCTCATCAGCGTACAACGATCATCAGAGCTCCATCGGCATGGCCTTGACCTGCTTGGCGGTGAAGACCGGGCCGTCCTTGCAGACGTAGACGTTGCCCACATTGCAGCGGCCGCACTTGCCCAGGCCGCACTTCATCCTGTTTTCCAGCGTTGTATAGACTTGCTCGTCGCTGAAGCCCAGCTTTTCCAGCACCGGCAGGGTTAACTTGATCATGACCGGCGGGCCGCAGACCAGGGCGACCGTGTTTTCGGCGCTGGGAGCGGCCTCTTCCAGTATGGTCGGTACGAAGCCGACCCGGCCGTCCCACTCCAGGCTGTTGCCGCCGGGGTCGACGGTTTTGACCAGGCGCACGTCACTCCGCTCCTGCCACTGCTGCAGTTCGCGCTTGTAGACCAGATCGGCCTCGGTGCGGGCGCCGTAGACGATGGTGATGTCGCCGAACTTGTCCCGCAGGTCCAGACAGTTCCAGATCAGGGTCCGCAGAGGCGGCAGGGCGATGCCCCCGGCCACGAAGACCAGGTTTCTGCCGTAAAACTCCTCAATGGGATAGGAATTGCCATAGGGGCCTCTGACCCCAACGCTATCTCCCACTTCCAAACGGCGCAATTCCTCGGTGACCCTGCCCACGGAGCGGAAGCAACACTCGATGTGCCCTGTGCGGGTGGGCGAGGAGGCGATGCAGAAGGTGGACTCGCCGGCCCCGAAGGCCGAGTATTCGGCGAACTGCCCGGCCCGGAAGGCGAAGCTGTCCCTGACCTTTTCATCCTGAAAGACCAGTCTCAGGGTACGCACATCGGGGGTTTCGTCGATGACATCCTCGACAGTGGCCAGGTAAGGCAGGTAGATGTTCTTGTTGCTGTGATCACACATTTCGGGGAAACCTTTTTGAATTTATTTCTTGCTGATCTCTTCAACAATAGCTGCGATGTCGATCCCCACCGGGCAGAGGCGGATGCATCTGCCGCAGCCGCTGCAGAGGGTCTGACCGAACTTGTCGTCGTAGTACTTGAACTTATGCATGATGCGGTTACGGTAGCGCTTGGGCTGCTGGTCGCGCGGATTATGCCCCGAGGCGTGCTGGGTGAACTTCCAGAAGCCGCAGGCGTCCCAGTTTTTTCTGCGTTTGCCGCTCTTCTCTGTGCCCTCGTCCACGATGTCGAAGCAGTGGCAGGCCGGGCAGACGAAGGCGCAGGCCCCGCAGCCGACGCAGCGGGTGGCGATGGAATCCCAGGAGGGGTCCTCAAAGTGCTCGTCCAGCCAGGCCTTGACCTTCTGCAGATCGAAGGCCGCAGTCTGGGGCTGGGCCAGGGGCAGGGCCTTGGTTCCGTTGGGTTCGGAGAACAGTTCTCTGTTGTTTGCGATCAGCGCCTCGCCCTTGTCAGAATACGTCACACATTCGTAGCCGCCCCCCTCCACGGGGGTCAGGAATAGGTCGCTGCCCTTGGTTTCGGATGGAGAGAGCCCCACGGCGCTGCAAAAGCAGGCGTCGTCGGCCTGTGTGCAGGCCAGCCCCACGATGGTGGTCTTCCTGCGGCGCGTAAGATAAAACTCGTCCTGGTAGTCCCAGGAAAAGACCGCGTCCAACACCGGAATCGCGGCGGCGTCACAGGGGCGCACCCCCAGCAGCACGGTCTCCGGGAAGCGGGCCGGGTCGATGTCGGTGATGCTGACCTGCTGCCCTTCCTTCTCGTAGGACAGGATGTTCTCGCAGAGCGGGAAGAAGGCCTCTTTGCCGGAACGTCTGGGCAGCTGGTCGATGACCAGTTCCGCTGCAGCGCTCAGGGGTTCGTAGAGCACGGTGCCGGCGTTTGTGCGCGGGGCCACGACCCGTTTGCCCTGTTTGATCAGGCTGTCCAGGAGGGTGTTGAAGTTCTGTTGGGAGATGTATTTTTGCATCAGCGTCCTTACTTGATAAAGGATTGGTCGTCTTTTTCCGTGTAGGTCGCCAGTGGCCCCTTCTCATTGACTTCGAAACCGGCCTCGTAATCGAACAGCTCCTTGAGCTCCTTGGCCATCTTGCGGTT
>JBBQXT010000066.1:0-16209 GCA_038209415.1 Geobacterales bacterium | reverse complement strand
TGGCGTTGACCGAAAGCGCGGACCCGGTGGTGGCCGGCATGGCGGCCGTTTATTCGCTGCATCTTGATCCCGAACCCTGTCTGGCGGTTCTGCGAAGGATTGCGGCGGAACCCGGTCTGCTCGGTTTCCGGGCCAGTGTTGCTGTTGAGCGCTGGGAAAAGGGCGAATGGAACCCTCCGGGCGGATAGCAGCAGGCTGCTGCCGGTATTGTTTTTTTGGGGTGTTTCACGTATGCTCGCTCTCGTCAGCGGACATGAACCACAGCAAGCGGCAGGAGGAAACGAAGGCATGAGCGACGTTCTCAGACAGCAGATCAGAACCCTAATCAATCAGCACAACGCCGTGCTGCTGGCCCACAACTACATGCGCGACGAGGTGCAGGAGATCGCCGACATCACCGGTGATTCCCTGGGGCTCTCCCTGGAGGCGGCCAAGACCACTGCCGATGTGATCGTCTTCTGCGGCGTACACTTCATGGCCGAATCTGCCGCCATACTCTCCCCCGATAAGAAGGTCCTGCTGCCCCGCCCAGATGCCGGCTGCCCCATGGCCGACATGGTCACGGCCAGCGAGCTGGAGGCCTTGAAAGCCAAACACCCCGGCGTGCCGGTGGTGACCTACGTCAACTCCTCAGCGGAGGTCAAGGCCTGTTCCGATATCTGCTGCACCTCGGCCAACGCCATCAAGGTCGTACAGTCGCTCAAGGAAGATCAGCTGATCTTTGTCCCGGACCGCAACCTGGGACGCTGGGTGGCAAAATTCGTCCCGGACAAGGAGTTCATCTTCTGGGAAGGCTTCTGTCCGACCCACGAGCGCATGACGGTGGCGGCGGTGCTGCAGAAAAAGGCCGAGTATCCCGATGCCCTCTTCATCTGCCACCCCGAAAGCGCCCCGGAGGTCACGGCCCTGGCCGACCACGCCTGCTCCACCAGCGGCATGTACGACTACTGCCGCACCAGCCCGGCCACGCGGTTCATCATCGGTACCGAGGCAGGCATCCTCTACAAGCTGCGGCTTGAGAATCCCGGCAAGCAGTTCATCCTGGCCTCGCCGGCCCTGTTCTGCCCCAACATGAAACTGACCTCGCTGGAAGACGTGCTGATCTCGCTGCAGACCCTGTCCCCGGTGGTCGCGGTGCCGGAAGAGACCCGCATGCGGGCCAAGTCGGCCCTGGACCGCATGCTGGCCGTGCCGCGCGATTGATGCGCCATCTGCTGCCGGCAACCAGCTCCCCTGTATTACAAGGTCAACCTGACTGATGAAGAACAGAAATAATCTAAAAATCCTGGCCGCCGGTCTGGCGGCCCTGGTCCTGCTGACCGGCGCAGCCGCCGGACACCTGACCCAGCTCGTGCAGCTGCAACTGCAGGGCGTTGCCGGCCCAGGCAGCATCGGCAAGGGGCTCATCGATGCCGGCAGTTCGGGGGTCAAGGGGCTGTTCAAGGTTTTCGGCCTGCAGAGGCCGCTTTCAGAAGTGCTCCCAACGTGAGCAGCCCCTTGCAGGGACGCACCCCTTTTTTCATCCTCTGTCTGATCGGATTTGCCACCTTTTTCAGCTCCTACCTGCGCATTCCGGTTATGCCGCTGTTCGCAGCCACGCTGGGTGCCGGACCGGCACAGGTGGGCATGATCAACGGCACCTTCATGCTCACGGCCGGCCTGCTGTCCATCCCCGCCGGGCTGATTGCCGACCGCACCGGTCGCAAAATTCCGGTACTGGCCGGCATCATGGCGACCGCTCTATCCTCCCTGTTGATAACCCAGTGCCACCAGCCCGGCCAGTTGGCTGCTGCCTACGTGTTGTTTGGTGCCGGATTGGCCGCCTTTGCCCCCGGCATGCTTTCACTGGTGGCGGATGTCGTGCCGCCTGATCGACTCGGCCAGGCCTACGGCTGGTACACCACTGCCATCTACGTCGCCATGACCCTGGGACCGGCCTGCGGCGGTTTTCTGGCAAAGTCACTGGGATTGCGGCAGGTCTTTGTCGTTTCAGCAGCTCTGCTGGGCCTGGTTGCCCTGCTGGCCATACCGTTGCTGCCGAAATCGCCGCCGCGCCACAAGACGGATCTCTATGCGGCCCTGGCCGGCTGCGTTGAACTGCTGCACAGCCGTCATCTGCTGGCCTGTTTCCTGGCCACCGCCGGCAGTTGCATCAGTTTTGGTGTTTTTCTGACGTTTATTCCGCTGTACGCCGCTTCACTGGGCTATGATCCGGCCCACGTAGGTCTGATATTCGCCGCCCAGGCGCTGACCAACGTTATTGGCCGGGTACCAATCGGCATGGCAACCGACCGACGCGACCGGCGCTGGATCGTCGCTGGCGGCCTGATTTGTCTGGCGCTTGCCGTCACAACCATCGGGCAGACGATCAGGTTTGAGTTCCTGATCTTTTGCTCTGTTCTGCTGGGGTGCGGCATGGCATTAATCTTCACCGCCATCGGCGCCCTGATTGCGGAGCTGACCCCGATTGTCCAGCGCGGATTGGCAATGGGTATCTACAACAGCTGCATCTATCTGGGGATGATGACCGGTTCCACCATGATGGGCATGGCCCTCAGGCGGATCGGTTATCCGCTCGGCTTTGCCGTGGCAGGCGCTGTTGAGTTGGCGACACTGATTCTTTTCATCATGCTGATCGGCAGGAAAACGGCTTCCGTTCCGCCTTGAGCCGTCTTCGGCAACCAGTCCAGATTGCACTGAAAATAACACCCGGCACGTTTTATTGTTGTCTGCCGAGGTGGTGCGGCCTCTTTTCTGTGGTCTTCTATCCCCTGGAGGGGAGTTCCGGGTAGAGTAGAGAGCAGGTTTCACCCTGCCCTCCCTCATCTAACCGTACGTGCGGTTTTCCCGCACACGGCTTTCCGATGTTCTTCATTACAAGGCGGAGTTGATACGAGCGTTGGACGGCTTACAGCACCATCGCGGGGGCAGTTTTTCCCCATGATTGCCTTCATACGGTTTGTATGATAAAGTCCTCCCTCTAATTCAGAAGAGTTTAAAGCAATCAAACCATGACTAGACCTCTCAAAATAGACAAATCTCTGCGCGAGCGGCGCCGCATCATCCGTCTGCTGGATTTTCTCAAGCGGGATGATCTGACCGGCGAGCAGATGGAGCGTATCGGCAAGCGCCTGCAGAAGTCGGGCAAGCGGGCGCTCAAGCCGCTGGTGCGCAAGCTGTGGCACGAGCATAACGGCACCGCCATCTACCGCTACGCCTGCATGCTGGACTTTTTCGACGCCTCGGCCTGGATGGACCAGCTGATCCAGATCACCCTCAGGCGCACCGACCTGGAGGAGGACGGCAAGCTGGCCCTCTTGGACCTGCTCCACGACAGCGGAGTCGATGTGACTGCGCCGCCCTTTGCCGGCATGACCGGCTATGGTGCCGCATCGTTGGAGGGGTTCATCGACGAATGTCTCAAGGACGGCGAGCGCGGGCTGGTCAGGTTCATCGACAGTTTTCTGGACGTGGCCGACGAATACCGCGAGCGGATGATCCGCCACCTGTGCGCCGCCGGCAGTACCGAAGCGGTTGCCCTGCTGGAGATCCTGCTCTCCTTCGAAAAGGCCGAAGTGGTCAGGGAGGCGATCCTGGCGCTGGGCAAGATCAAGAGCGGCTTTGCGCTGAACGTGCTTGAACGGGCCGAGCCGCGCCATGAGGGCGATATCGCCGAACTGATCAGGCGCAGCAAGCGGCGCCTGTCGTTTGTCGGCATCCGCGAGGCAACGTCACTCCCCCATGAATTCATTACACCGCTCCCTTTCCACGAGGTGCAGGCCGGTCCGATAGATTTCTACGGCGCCCGTTCACTCTGGTTCGCATGGCAGCTGGAGAGCGGCGCTTATGCCGGCATGCTGACCCTGACCGGCGAGTCGGACGGTCTGCTCAATGCCATCAGTTACCGCATGAAGGACGCCAAGGAGTACGCCGGTGTGCTGAAGGAAGTGTCCTCCGGCGAGCAGCTGCTACCGGTCGAACCGGCCTATGCCACCGCGCTCCTGCGGGATGCGCTGCACCACAGCCGGGAACAGGGTTTTTACCTGCCGCCGGATTTTTACGTGGACATGCGCCTGTTCAGCCCGGATTCCCTCAAGCCGGAGGCCTACCTGCCGCGTTTCAGTCTCGCCCATCTGGACGGTATCGTCGAGCAGATTCCGGGCTATGTGACCGGCAGCAACGAACTGCTGGATGATCCGTGTCTTGATGGCTGGATTCTGTCCGAAGCGGCCGTGTATGATGCCGCCGACCGTTTCATAGCACTGGGTGTCGCAGACGACGTAACCGATGAGGCGCTTGAGCTTGAGATAACGCGCTTCTGCGAGGAGCTGATCACCCCGCGCCGGGCCGAGATCGTCAAGCGCCTGCTCCTGACCGCTGATTACATGCAGCAGACCGGCAGTGAGGAACAGTCGGTCCAAAAGGTTCTGGCCACGGCCCTGAGTCTGGTGGGGGGCTTTCTGCCCGACAGCCGGCACCCGTTTATCCGGCGGCTGGTACTGGACAGCGTCGATACCGCCCGTCAGGCACTTTCCGAAGGGTATGATCTCAGACTTGATGAAAGCTACGATGATGACGATGATGATGAGTAATGATCTGAACATCACCAGGGAGCGGATTGCCGTGATCGGCGGCGGCAGTTGGGGAACGGCCCTGGCCAACCGCCTGGCCAAAAACGGCCACGAAGTGCGGCTGTGGGCCTTTGAACCGGAGCTGGTGGCCGAGATCAACGAGCGGCACAGCAATACGCCCTTCCTGCCCGGTATCGATCTGCACCCGGACCTGCACAGCACGGGGAGTCTGCAGGATGCGGTCAGTGGTTGCGGCATAGTTCTGCTGGTGACCCCGGTTCAGGTCATGCGCAGCGTGCTGAAGCAGATGGTCCCCCACGTTGCCCCGGACATGATCATTGCCAACGCCTCCAAGGGTATCGAACTGGAGACGCTCTCGACGGTATCCGGGATCTGCCGGGAGCTGCTGCCAACGGCGGTGACCGGGCGCTTTGTGGCGCTGTCCGGTCCGACCTTTGCCCGTGAGGTGGCCCAGGAACTGCCATCCCTGATCGTGGCCGCCTCCCGCGATGAGGCCGCCGCCCGGCGGGTGCAGGCCGCCTTCAGCTGCTCCTGCCTGCGGGTCTACACCAACAACGATGTCATCGGTGTCGAGCTGGGCGGGGCGGTCAAGAATGTCATCGCCATCGCCGCCGGCATCTGTGACGGACTCGGTTTCGGCCACAACGCCCGGGCGGCCCTGATCACCCGCGGTCTGGCCGAGATGAAGCGCCTGGGGCAGGCCATGGGGGCCGACGCAGCCACCTTTGCCGGCTTGGCCGGCATGGGCGACCTGGTGCTGACCTGCACCGGCGACCTGTCCCGCAACCGCACCGTCGGCTTCAAGCTGGGCCAGGGCATGCTGCTGGCCGATATCCTGGCCGAGATGCGCATGGTCGCCGAAGGGGTCAAGAGCGCCGAATCGGTCTACAATCTGTCCCGGAAGCTGGGGGTCGAAATGCCGATCGTCGAGAAGACCTACCAGATCCTGCACGATAACAAGCCGGCCCGGCAGGCTGTTACGGAGCTGATGGCCCGAAATCTGAAAGCTGAACAGTGACGGGAGAATTGCGGTGATCCGATCATTTCAAGGGATGCAGCCCAGGATAGACGCCAGCGCCTTCGTGGCCGAAACGGCCGTGGTCATCGGCGATGTGGAGATGGGACCCCAGTCCAGCATCTGGTACAACTGCGTGGCCCGTGGCGACGTCAATTTCATCCGCATCGGCGCCCGCAGCAACGTCCAGGACCTGAGCATGCTGCACGTTACCCACAAGAAGCACGCCGACGATCCCGGCGCGCCGCTGATCATCGGTGACGACGTTACGGTCGGTCACAGTGTCACCCTGCATGGCTGCATCCTGGAAAACGGCTGTTTCATCGGCATGCAGGCCATGGTCATGGACAAGGCCGTAGTGGGCGAAGGCGCCCTGGTGGGTGCCCGGGCGCTGGTCACCGAAGGCACGGTCATCCCGCCCCATACCCTGTGGGTCGGCGCTCCGGCCAAGTACAAACGCGACCTGACACCGGATGAGGTGGCTTGGCTGAAGAAATCAGCCGGCAATTATGTCAAATATGCCCTGCAATATATCAACGACTGATCTTCGAATAGCTACCCAGGGAGGGGCGAATGGAAGGTCGGATCTCTGGTTCAAAGAGCCGCTTGGTCAGTGTGGAAGCTGATGGAGCGGCTTTTTTATTTTTGCTTTAAATTGACATATTGAAAGCCTGCCACTACAGGCATCCAAAAACCCGGCAGGTGATTTTCCACGCCGTTATTTTTAGTAGGTTACATCATGTTTTCCGAACAACATCCCAAAACGGGAGGATGGCCGGGTCTGATCAAAAACGAGTTATCGCACTAAACACAAAAGGAGCCTGATCATGAAAACGTTGTTGATGCTGTTTGTAATCGGAGTATGTGCCGCACCGGCCTTGGCCGGCGCCAGTGGAAAAGACGACTACAAGGCCTTCTGCGCAGGTTGCCACGGGGCTAATGCCAACGTGCAGACAGAAAAGGCCAAGGCACTAAAGATGGATGTCAGGAAACTTTCACTCCGCTCGAGTACAAAGAACCGGGAACAAATGATAGCGATCATCGAAACAGGCAAGGGCGATATGCCTGACTTCAGGAAACAACTCACTAGAGAACGAATTTCGGCTATTGTTGGCTATGTCCTGGCATTGAGGGATGCCCGGTAGTTTCGTCACGTACCATGTAATGGGTGGGCAGGCTGATTGGATTCCGGAACAGTCAGGACGTTACAGCTGTTTGGACAGACTTTCTGTGAAATATCTTAACGACAACAGACACAATGATTCATTGGGGAGGTACGACAGATGTTTTCCATGGATACATAGAAGGGAATCCTGTAAGAGCAATGTTGTCGCCAACGGCCGCGCAATGGCCGTGGTCATCCCACCAAGTGCGTAATGCCGACTCAGAAGAATCGAGGTCCGATCAATTGCCACTCCCCTTACCTGATGACTGGTCTACATTTGTGGACACACCACTAACCGACGTAGAAATTGAGAAAATAAAGAATAGCGTCAACCGGCAAGCGCCTTTCGGATACGAAAACTGGAGAGACGAGATCTGCGCGAGTATGGGGCTTGAATCCACATTAAGACGAAGAGGGTGGCCCAAAGGGTGAAAAAGGAAAGTGTAATTGGTGCCTGTCCCCTTATTATCCCCCTTATTGTCCTGCAAAACGGGTTTCGAGAAAGTAACTTGACAACTTGGAAGCTCGACCCCAGACTCCTCGTGAGCTGTCTAGTTGTTGTCTCGGCTGCACCGGAAGGAGAGCGAAGGTTTGGTCGTCATCAGGGCAAGGGTAAATCGTAGTAATAAATCTTTAAACACAGGAGGATGTTACGATGAAAGCTTTAGTCTATAACGGTCCGGGCTCATGTGCCCTGGAGGACAAGCCCAAACCCGGCATCACGGTAGCAACGGATGCAATCGTCAGGGTCACAAAGACAACCATATGTGGGACGGATCTGCATATCTTGAAAGGTGATGTGCCAACGGTGACCGCGGGACGCATCCTGGGGCACGAAGGCGTAGGCATCATCGAAGAGGTTGGCGGGAGCGTTTCAAGCTTTAAGGTCGGCGATCATGTCATCATTTCCTGCATCTCGTCATGTGGAAAGTGCGTCAACTGCAAGAAAGGCATGTACTCTCACTGCGAAAACGGCGGTGGCTGGATATTGGGAAACACGATCGACGGAACCCAGGCCGAGTACGTAAGGATTCCGTTTGCGGATAACAGCCTGCACGGCATCCCGGACGGCGCTGACGAGGAAGTGCTGGTCATGTTGAGCGATATCCTGCCGACCGGGTTTGAATGTGGAGTACTCAAGGGCCAGGTAAAACCGGGCGATACCGTGGCAATAGTCGGTGCCGGTCCGGTCGGGCTGGCCGCACTCATGACAGCCCGATTTTACTCACCCGCCGAGATTATCATGATTGATTTGGACGATACTCGCCTGGAGGTATCCCAAAAATTCGGTGCAACCAAAATTGTAAACAGCGCTGACGGAAAAGCTGTGGAAAAAGTCATGGGCTTGACCATGAACAGAGGGGTTGATGTCGCAATTGAAGCCGTCGGAATTCCTGCTACATTCGATATTTGTCAGAACATTGTGACGGCCGGCGGCCATATTGCCAACATCGGGGTGCACGGCAAAAGCGTTGAGCTGCAGATGGGAAAGCTCTGGTCACACAATATTACCCTGACTACGCGGCTTGTGGATACGGTGACAACACCTCAATTGTTGAAAACCGTGATGTCGGGCAGCCTCCAACCGCAGCAGTTGGTGACGCACCGCTTCACATTAAGCGAGATAATGAAGGCCTATGATACGTTCGGTAATGCCGCCAAGGAACATGCATTGAAGGTAATTGTCACGAACGGGTAGAGACCTGAAAAAAACATGGGTGTCAAAGCGACACATTTGACAAGAACTAATAACTATCTGAAACCCCGAGTTTCCAGCCAGACAGTTGGACCGGGCCGAAAATCCGCATGATCAACTACATCACCAATAGCAAACAGGAGGCATCATGCTATCCCCACGATTAGTTCCAAGAATTGAGTCCGAAGAACCGACCCTGCGCCTGGCAGTTCTGATAGACGCTGACAACGCCCAGGCTGCTGTCATCGAAGGCCTCCTCGCGGAAATTGCAAGATTCGGGGAGGCAACGGTAAAGCGCATCTACGGCGATTTCACTGCCACGACGAGTTCCTCGTGGAAAAAGGTTTTGCAGCGCTATGCCATCAAACCGGTTCAACAGTTTGCCTATACGACCGGAAAGAACGCCACGGACAGCACGCTGATAATCGATGCAATGGACCTGCTCTACACTCGAAAATTCGATGGTTTTTGCCTGATCACCAGCGACAGTGATTTCACAGGTCTTGCCATGCGATTGCGTGAAGAGGGTCTCATTGTTCTTGGATTTGGCGAGAAGAAAACACCGGATGCGTTTCGCAATGCCTGCCACAAGTTTGTGTTTACCGAAGTCCTTCGTTCAGGCACCGTAGCCGATCCGACCGATCTGCCGCCAAAAGCCAAGAGCAGCAAAAAGCTTGTTCCACCTCAGACGCCTGCCGTTGCAACAGAACCTAAGGCTGAATTCCCCAAAAAGTTCGTTTTAACCGCACTCGAACAGTCAATTGATGATGCCGGCTGGTCACAGGTCGGTACCTTCGGGAGTTACCTTACCAAGCTGCAACCGGACTTTGACTCCCGGCTATACGGCTACAAGAAGCTCTCTGATCTCGTCAAGGCCAAGACGGATCTTTTCGAGACGGAAGAACGGCAGGCAGCGGGTTCAAATCAGAAGGTTCTCTACCTTCGCGCGAAACATATAGCCTCTAAACAGTAATCATCCCCTTGGAGAGAAAATTCCGTATGGCCTTGCCTGAAATAGAGTCGCTAAGAGTGCATGAGCTTCTTGAACTGTTTTGTAAAGAGAGGGCCGGCGACTCGGTCAAGCTTGAATACAGCTTCAAAGGGAACCGTGTAACCCTCGTGGAATCAAGGCCATTGTTTATCGATCCTCTCATGTGGAATAGTGTGAATGTAGCTCAATTTGAATTTATTCCGGTGCTGCAGACCTGGATTCTGTACTGGTATGATCGTAAAAACCGGCGGCAGCCATATCCTACGGGCAGAAACCGGGATACACTTGAAAAGCTGGTTGTTGAAGTTGGCAAAGATCCTACGGGGATTTTTTGGGATTGATTGCAACTATGGAAGCCGGGGTCATCAGACATTCTCTGAGTATGCCAAAACGGGCACGTCTCAACCATGAACTTAATGCATCAAAACAACCACTGAGTAAAATTGGTTGAATGGCGTAAAGCTTCATGATACAAGGTGGTTACGAACTATACCCGACCATTGCAAACAACCTTGCTTGCCCAACTTACCCGCCCTGTGCCGGTTATTCACGTTATGATCTGTAAAGGCACGCTCTTCTATACAGGCGGACCCCCCGTATTTATGCTTGCCCAACAGCCCCCCGTATGCTAAAAAGAATGTCCTATTAAGTGACCGCCAGATTCTATTGCGGCATTTTTGTGGTAGCAACATTTTGACTTCAGTTCTTTTACTTGCAGGCGGAGATGATAGCCGGGCCTCGCGCAACGGCAGGCCGTGAACTCCGCCAGGTCCGGAAGGAAGCAACGGCAGCGGCCCCCGTCGTGTGCCGCGGGTAAACCCGGCTATCAACTGCGCCTGCAAGCATTACCAGCAGCGGTTCAGCATATCTATTCGCCGCTTTCCAGATTACTCCCCCACCAACCCCTCCCATGCGGGGGCACCAATGACCTGCGAGGTTCAATTCTTTGTCCAACGGCACGTCTTATGAAGTCCTGGCCAGAAAATACCGTCCCCAGACATTTTCCGAGCTGACCGGGCAGGAACACGTCAGCCGCACCCTGCAGAATGCCATCGACTCCGGTCGGGTGGCACACGCCTTTCTGTTCAGCGGAGCCCGCGGTGTCGGCAAGACCAGTACGGCCCGCATCCTGGCCAAAACCCTCAACTGCGAAAAAGGCGTCACCCACGAACCGTGCAACGTCTGCCCGATCTGCATCGAGATCACCAAGGGCACCTCCACCGATGTCTTCGAGATCGACGGGGCCTCCAACAACGGTGTGGAAGACGTCCGCGAACTGCGCGACAGTATCAAGTACCTCCCCTCACACAGCCGCTACAAGATAATCATCATCGATGAAGTCCACATGCTCTCCACCAACGCCTTTAACGCCCTGCTGAAGACCCTGGAAGAGCCGCCGGAACACGTCAAGTTCATCTTTGCCACCACCGAACCCCACAAACTGCCGGTTACGATCCTTTCCCGTTGCCAGCGCTTCGACTTCAAGCGCGTGCCGGTCGCCAAGATCATCATTCGCCTGCGGGAGATCGCCGGCAAGGAGCAGGTCAGCATCAGCGACTCCGCCCTGGCCCTGATCGCCCGCAAGGGTGACGGCAGCATGCGCGATTCGCTGACGGCCTTCGATCAGGTGCTGGCTTTCTGCGACAGCAGCGTCTCGGACGATGATGTCGTGACCCTGATTGGTGCCGTAGACCCGCGGCTTTTGGCCGACATCTCCGCTGCGGTATTCGGCGGCGATACCCAGGCTGTTCTGGCAGGTATTAAAAAGGCCGACACCGTCGGCTACAACATGCGCCAGTTCTGCCAGGATCTGATCGAACACTTCCGCAACCTGCTGGTGATCCGTTCCGTAAAAAAGCCGGAGGAGATCCTCGATCTGGCCGACGCCGAACTGGAGGAACTCCGCCAGCAGGCGGCCGGTTTCACGGCCCAGGATATCCAGCGCCGCCTGACATTGCTGATCAAGGCCGATGCCGAGATGGCGTTCGCCTCGTTCCCGCGCCTGATCCTGGAGATGGCGCTGCTCAAGGCGGCCGTGCTCGTGCCGGTCATCCCGATCAGCGAGTTGCTCGAAAAACTCAAGCTGCTGGAGGCCGGTGCCGTCCATACACCGCCACTCCCCTGGATCACCGCCCGTTCGCCCGCTGTCGTCGAGAACGCGCCCGGCCGGAGCGAAGCGAAGCAGGCCGCCCCCCAACCGGCTAAAACGGCACAGTCGCCTCCGGCAACCAGCGCCGCGAAACCGCAGCCCCAAGGTACGCATTCCGAATGGGAACGATTTGTGGCCTTTGTCGTTGAAAAGCGTCCGGCCATCGGTTCGGTGCTGGAGCATGGCAGCCCCCTGAAACTGGAGCCGGGGCTCATGGAGATCGGGTTTCCCAGCGACAGCTATTACCTGACCTCGGCTCAAGATGCCGACTCGATCAAGGAAATCCAGGCTCTTGCCCAGGAGTTCAGCGGTGCCGTGACAAGCGTCAGGATCCGGCCAATCGCCCCGGAAACAGCTGATTCACCGCAATCACTGGCAGAAAAAAAAAAGAGTGAGCAGCAGCAGCGCACAGAAACCCTGAAACAGGAAGTGGCAGACAATCCGCTGATCAACGAAGCTCTGCGCCTGTTCGGCGGCAAGATCACCGATATCCGGGAAACGTAAGAACGCCACGCTACCGTCCAGCACCAACAGAACCAGGTTTTAGTCCATTTCCCCACGGAGGAGCAGCATATGTCAAAAGGTCTCGCAAGCATCATGAAACAAGCCCAGATGATTCAACAGAAGATGGCCAAACTTCAGGAAGATGCCACCCAGAAAACTGCGGATGCAACATCCGGAGGAGGCGCGGTCGCTGTCACTGTCAACGGCAAAAACGAAATAATTTCACTTTCAATAAAAAAAGAAGCAGTTGACCCCAACGACGTTGAAATGCTTCAGGACCTGGTTATTGCCGCTGTCAACGAGGCTCTCAAAAAGGTGCATGCCGAGCTTTCCGATGAAATGTCGAAAATCACCGGCGGCATGAGTATCCCTGGATTATTCTAGCAATTACTGACTGTTGCAATAGCGAACGCCAATACGGTCCGTTGTTGTGTTTTTAATTTGACTAACTGTTTTAGTTCGGCTAATAGATGCATGTCTCGGCAACGGCCCTGTCAGCCGTTCGCCATGGGCAATGAAGCTTGTTTATTGTGCTCCTCCATGGTTTTCGGTCGCGGTTCGACCCGTCCAGAGCGGGGGAGCATCTTTTTTAAGCTCGCTGTAATACTAAAAAATTGTTTTATTTGTGCCGGAATTTATGCTAACAAAATCTTCCTCACTGATGCGATTGGTTGGAGAACTGAAGAAGCTGCCCGGGATCGGTGAACGGACAGCACTCCGTCTGGCGTTCCACCTGCTGAAGTCGCCGCACAATCTGACGGCCCTGGCAGAAGCCCTGGTTGAGGTTCGTGATCGGGTACGCCCCTGTTCGATCTGTTTTGCGATTACGGAAGACGACCCCTGTGCCATCTGCAGCGGCAACCGTGATGCGGCTGCGGTCTGCGTCGTGGAAAACTCGCAGGATCTCATGGCCCTGGAACGCAGCAATGCCTGGCATGGTGTCTATCATGTCCTTGAAGGTGCGATTTCACCCCTGTCCGGCATCGGGCCATCCACCCTGCGGATCGCCGAACTGTTGAAACGGATGGAAAGCGGCGGGATCAGCGAAGTGGTCATCGCAACCAACTTCACGGTCGAGGGCGAAGCAACGGCGCTGTATCTGACGAAAATGCTCAAACCGCTCCATGTCAAGGTGACGCGACTGGCCCACGGCATTCCACTGGGCAGCGATATCGAGTTTGTGGATGCGGCCACGGTTCAGTGGGCGCTGCAGGGCAGAAACGAGTTATAGAAAATTATCGGCCGCAATTTCGGACAATGATTCAGGATATAACCCACACAGGAGGAACGCATGAGCAGAAAAATGGTAACCATTGACGGCAACACCGCCGCCGCCCACGTAGCCCACGCCACCAACGAGGTCATCGCCATCTACCCGATCACCCCTTCATCGGTGATGGGCGAGATTTCGGACATCAAGAGCGCCGCCGGAGAGCAGAACATCTGGGGCACTGTACCGCTGGTAGCCGAGCTGCAGTCCGAAGGGGGCGCCTCGGGCGCCGTGCATGGCGCTCTGCAGTCCGGGGCCATGACCACTACCTTTACCTCCAGCCAGGGTCTGCTGCTGATGATCCCCAACATGTACAAAATCGCAGGGGAACTGACTTCCACCGTTTTTCACATTGCGGCCCGAGCCATCTCGGCCCAGGCGCTCTCCATCTTCGGCGACCACTCCGACGTCATGTCCTGCCGTTCCACCGGCTGGGCCATGCTCTGCTCCAACAACGTCCAGGAGGTCATGGACTTCGCCCTGATCTCCCAGTCCGCCACCCTGCGCGCACGGATCCCCTTCCTGCACTTCTTCGACGGCTTCCGCACCTCGCACGAAGTCCAGAAAGTCGAAGAACTGACCTTTGACGACATGCGCGCCATGATGAACGACGAGCTGGTCAACGCCCACCGCCTGCGCGGACTCTCCCCCGACCGTCCCGTCATGCGCGGCACCGCCCAGAACCCGGACGTCTACTTCCAAGGCCGCGAAACCGTCAACCAGTACTACGCCCCCTGCATCAAGATCGTTCAGGAGGAAATGGACAAATTCGGCAAGCTGACCGGCCGCAAATACAAACTGGTCGACTACAGCGGCGCCAAGGACGCCGAACGGATCGTCGTCATCATGGGCTCGGGAGCCGACACCGTTGAAGCCACCGTCAACAACCTGGTCAAGAAGGGTGAGAAGGTCGGCGTCGTCAAGATCCACCTGTACCGTCCCTTCCCGCTGGACGCCTTCATCAAGGCCCTGCCCAAAACCGTCAAGAGCATCGCCGTCCTGGACCGCACCAAAGAGCCCGGCTCCCTGGGCGAGCCGCTCTATCTGGACGTACGCACTGCCATCGGCGAAGCCATGGCCGACGGCAAATTCAGCTTCAAGGGCTACCCGGTCATCGTCGGCGGCCGTTACGGCCTGGGCTCCAAGGAATTCACCCCGGCCATGGCCAAATCGGTCCTGGACAACCTCAAAAAGACCAAACCCAAAAACCACTACGTCGTCGGCATCAAGGAAGACGTCACCGGTTGCAGCCTGGACTTCAACCCGACCTATCGCAACCCGATGGACGGCACCTACGAAGCCATGTTCTACGGCCTCGGTTCCGACGGCACCGTCGGCGCCAACAAGAACACCATCAAGATCATCGGCGAAACCACCAAAAACTTCGCCCAGGCCTACTTCGTTTACGACTCCAAGAAAGCCGGCACCATCACCACCTCGCACCTGCGCTTCGGTAAAAAGGCCATCCACGCCCCCTACCTGATCGACAACGCCGACTTCGTCGCCTGTCACAACTTCTCATTCCTGGAGAAATACGACATGCTCAGTAAAGCCAAGCCGGGCGGCACCTTCCTGCTCTGCTCCCCCTTCGAGCACGACGACGTCTGGGACAAGATGCCCAAAGAGGTCCAGCAGCAGATCATCGACAAGAAACTCAAATTCTACGTCATCAACGCCATCAAACTGGGCGAAGAGCTCGGCCTGGGCGCACGCATCAACGTCATCATGCAGACAGCCTTCTTCAAGATCTCCAACATCATCCCGCTGACCACCGCCCTGAAAGAGATCAAAGGCGCCATCAAGAAGAGCTACGGCAAATCGGGTGACAAGGTCGTCGCCATGAACAACGCCGCCGTCGACGAGGCGCTCAAGAACATCTACGAAGTCAAGGTCCCGGCCAAGGCTACCAGCAAGCTCAAAATGCCGCCGGCCGTCGCCAAGAACGCCCCCAGATTCGTCCAGGACGTTACCGGCCGGATCATCGCCGGCTACGGCGACGACCTGCCCGTATCGGCCATGCCGGCCGACGGCACCTTCCCGACCGCCACCTCCCAGTATGAGAAGCGCAACATCGCCGTCGACATCCCGGTCTGGGACGAAGCGCTCTGCATCCAGTGCGGCATCTGCTCCTTCGTCTGCCCGCACGCCACCATCCGCATGAAGGCCTATGACGGCAAGCTGCTGAAAGGTGCCCCCACAACCTTCAAATCGACCGAGTGCAAACTGCCCGAATTCAAGGGCATGAAATACACCATCCAGGTTGCCCCCGAGGATTGTACCGGTTGTGGCGCCTGCGTGCACAACTGCCCGGCCAAAAGCAAGGAAGATCCCAACCACAAGGCCATCAACATGCAGTTCCAGCCGCCTCTGCGGGCCGCCGAAGCCGTCAACTTCGACTTTTTCCTGTCGCTGCCCGACATGGACCCGACCAAGCTCAAGCTGGACACCCTGCGCGGCAGCCAGCTGGTCCGCCCGATCTTCGAATTCTCCGGCGCCTGTGCCGGCTGCGGCGAAACACCCTATCTGAAACTGCTGTCGCAGCTGTTCGGCGACCGGGCCATGATCGCCAACGCCACCGGCTGTACCTCCATCTACGGCGGAAACCTGCCCACCACCCCCTGGGCCCAGCGTGCCGACGGACGCGGACCGGCCTGGTCCAACTCCCTGTTCGAAGACAACGCCGAATTCGGTTTTGGCATGCGTCTGGCCGTGGACAAATTCACCGAATCGGCCCGCGAACTGCTGACCGAGCTCTCCGGCAGCAAAACCCTCAAAGCAGCCCTGCCGCTGATCAAAGAGATCCTGGCTGCCGATCAGTCCGACCAGA
>JBBQXT010000065.1:0-16237 GCA_038209415.1 Geobacterales bacterium | reverse complement strand
CCGCTCTCGGCCGACACGCTTTTCCATTTTGCCCGGCAGGGAGCCTATGACGGTGTGGTGGCCATGTACCACGATCAGGGATTGATACCACTCAAGCTGCTGCACTTCGACGATGGGGTCAACATCACCCTCGGGCTGCCGATCATCCGCACCTCGGTGGATCACGGCACGGCCTACGACCTGGCCGGGACGGGCCGGGCCTCGGAGAAAAGTCTGCTGGCGGCCATCAGGATGGCTGTGGAGATGGTCAGGTAGGATTTTCTTTGAAAACGGGACGAAGAGAAGCTATGCTTGTCCGCAGGATAACGAAATCACAACACTCAAGGAGAACGTAATGGCACGAGCGAGCGCCCGCCACATTCTGGTGGCCAGCAAGGAAGCATGTGAAACCCTCAAGACACAGATCGAAGGCGGTGCTGATTTTGCAGCCTGCGCACGGGAACATTCCCAGTGTCCTTCAAAGAACCAGGGCGGCAGCCTGGGAGAATTCGGCCCGGGCCAGATGGTCAAGGAATTTGACGAGGTCGTTTTCAGCGGCGAGATCGGCAAGGTGCTCGGCCCGGTGCAGACCCAGTTCGGCTATCACCTGATCGAGGTTACCAAACGCACGGAATAGAACCTCCGGTGATTATCCGGATTAAGCTGAATTGAAACGAGAAAAGGCGGCCAGTGGCCGCCTTTTCTGCGTGTATCCCCTGCCTTTTATTTCCCGTTCTCCGCTTTCGGTTTCAGGTCCAGTTCGCGCACGGTCCCGAAGCTCGTCAGCGGCTTGTCGAATTTTGATGCGTCACCGATCACCACCAGCTTGAAGGCCGCCGGCTTCAGGTGCCGTCGGGCAGCGGCCAGCACATCCTCCCTGGTGACCTTGGAGATGTTGTCGCGGTAGCGTTCCAGGTAGTCCGGGGCGTAGCCGTAATATTCCAGCCGGGCCCGCTGGGTTACAATCGAGGCCGGGCTGGTAAAGCCGAACATGAAGGAGTTGATGATATACTCCTTGGCCGCGTTCAGCTCCTGGTCGGTGACCGGCCCCCTGGTCATGCCGGTTATTATCTCATTCATCAGGGTGATGGCCTTGGCGGTGGATTCGGCCTTGGTCTCCGTCTCGGCCATGAAGCTGCCGGTAAAACGGCGTCCGATGTCGAAATGGCTGCCGACACTGTAGGCCAGCCCTTGGTTGGTGCGGATCTCCATTGTCAGGCGCGAGGTGAAACTGCCTCCCAGGATATAGTCCAGGATGCGGATTGCATACAGATCGGGGCTGTCTTTGGTGATGCCCAGGTGTCCCATGCGGATGACGGTCTGATTGACCTCTTTTTTGCCATAGATGACCTCGGCCGCGAACGCGTTTGCCGGCTGCGGGATGTCGGGCAGTGCCGCCGCTGCAGGTGGAACAGTACTTCCGAAGACCGCATCCAGTTCACGGATCATGGCATCCCGCTCAAAGTCGCCGGAAACGGCCAGGATCATGTTGTCCAGACGGAAAAAGCGGTGGTGGAAATCGAGCATCCCCTGGCGGGTGATCGCGTTGGCCGTGTCAAGCGTGGCGATATCGCCCAAAGGGTGCCCGACATAGACCACCCTGTTGATCTCGCGCTCGGCGATCTCCTTGGGATCATCGTTCTGACGGCGCAGTCCCTCGATCAGATGCTTGCGGGCGATGTCCACCCGCTTTTCGCTGAAGTCCGGCCGCAGCAGCACATCCGCGAAGATCCCCAGGGTACGGCTGAAATTTCTGGTCAGGCTGGTCAGCGAGACGGTGCCCATGTCGGAGCCGATGCTGCTTTCCACAGCAGACGCCATGAACTCCAGCTCGTCGTCCATCTGCTCCGGCAGCAGCCCACCGGCACCGCCGCTGCGCATGACGCTGCCGGTCAGGGAGGCCAGGCCGGACAGTGCGGCCGGTTCGTAGACCGACCCGCTGCGCACCATGGCGGTGACGCTGATGATCGGCAGCTCCGGATCACGCAGGAGATAGACTGGCATCCCGCATTTCAGAACCACCCGCTCGGCCTTGGGGATCTCGAAGCGCAGTTCCGGAAAAGACATGTTGCGTGGATTGACGCTTACGGCAGCACAGCCGCCTGCCAGGAAGCTGGCGGCCAGGACAACCGTAACGTACAGGAAGATGATCAGTCGTTTCATTTCAGGTCAGCCCCTTTTTTTGTAATGAAACCGACCAGGCGGTTTTCACGGGTAAAATATTCACGCGCCACCCGCTGGATATCGGCCGGGGTGACCGAGGCCACCTTGCGGCGATACTCGATCATGTAGCGCCAGCTGCCGGTGGTCGCCTCGTACTCGGTCAGGTTGCGGGCCAGACCGCCGTTGGTGCCCATGCGTCGGGACTCTTCGTATTCGATCTTGTTGAGGATGCGCTGCAGGTCCCGCTGTGCCACCGGCTCGCTCTTCATGCGCTCCAGCTCTGCCAGCACGGCCACTTCCACCTCTTGGGCCGTGTGGGGCGCGCGGGGATTGGCATTGATCACGAACAGACCAGGGTAGCGGCTGCCGGGGGCGTCAAATACACCGACGTCGGTTGCCAGCTGCTTCTCTATCACCAGGTTTTTGTGGAAGCGTGAGGTGCGCCCGCTGCCCAGGATCATGCTGATCACATCCAGTACATAGTCGTCCGGGTGGCCGATGGCCGGTTTGTGGTAGCCGATGATCAGGGCTGGTTCGGATTCGGCCACTTGCTCTACGCGCCGCTCACCTGCCTGTTTCGGCTCCTCGGCCGTGACCGGCAGTGGCGTGCCGCCGGCCGGGATGGCGCCGAAGTAACGCTCCACCAGGGCGATGGTGGCCTGGGGATTTATGTCGCCCACGATGGCCACGATGGCGCTGTGCGGTCCATAATAGGCGTGGAAGAAGCGTTCGGCCTTGGTTCTGGTCAGGTTTTCAATCTCCGGCATCCAACCGATGGTCGGCTGTCCATAGGGGTGGGCCAAAAAAGCTGAAGCAACGAAGGTTTCCCAGAGCTTGCTCTCCGGGTCGGCGTCGGTAGAGCGGCGACGTTCCTCCATTACCACCGCCCTCTCGGAATAGAATTCGCGCAGTACCGGGTTCTGCATGCGGTCCGATTCGATGGCCGCCCAGAGTTCCAGTTTGTTGGAAGGGAGGCTGATCAGGTAGGTGGTGCCATCGCGGCTGGTGAAGGCGTTATAGCCCACCCCGCCGTTCTTGGAGTACAGTTCGAAAAACTCGTCCTTTATGACGTATTTTGACGCATCAGCTTCCAGCGCGGCCAGCTGTTTCTCCAGTTCGGCGATCCTGACCTTGTCGGCCTTTTCACGCCGGGCCTTTTCTGCCATCAGCGATTGGGCGGTCTGCTCGATCCTGTCGAGGATCGGTTTCTCTGCGGAATAGTCTTTTGTGCCCAGGGTCGTCGTCCCCTTGAAAAGCATGTGCTCCAGCATGTGGGCCAAGCCACGCTCGTCGCTGCGTTCGTCCACGCTCCCCACGCGAAAGCGGATCCAGGCCGACACCGTCGGCGAGGTGTGGCGTTCCACCATCAGCAGTTTCATGCCGTTTTTCAGGGTATGCTCAATGACCTTCTCCTCCAGGCCCAGCCGGGCCTGCGGGGCAGGGGGGGCGGCGTGGAGGGGTGGGGCCAGCAGGCACACCGTCAGCAGAATCAGCCAGATCTTTTTCATACGTGCTACCTCTTTTAGGATAATTTTTGTTATCATACACAGGTCGTGGGTAATGAATCAATCCATGAATGGGCAATGGCCAAAAAACTTGACAATCATCGGGCGGGGGTGCTATCAGAAATGTTCTCATTTATGACACGAACCCCGCTAAACGGGATAAGTGCGTTAACGAAATGTTTTCTGAAGAAAACAATTTCTAACTTACTAATGGAGGAAGACATGGAACGTACATTCGCAATCATCAAACCGGACGCAGTCGAGCGCAAGCTGGCCGGCAAAATCCTGGACCGCATCGAGTCGGCCGGCTTCAGCATCGTCGGCATGAAAAAGATCAAGCTCAGCAAAGCACAGGCCGAGGGTTTCTACTATGTGCACAAGGCGCGCCCCTTCTACAACGACCTGTGCGCCTTCATGTCGCGCAGCCCGGTGATCGTGCTCTGTCTGGAAAAAGAGAATGCCATCGCCGATTGGCGCACCCTGATGGGCGCTACCAACCCGGCCAACGCCGAGCCGGGCACCATCCGCAAGGACTTTGCCGTCAATATCGAGGAAAACTCCTCGCACGGTTCCGACGCACCTGAAACCGCCGCCTTCGAGATCCCCTACTTCTTCAGCGCGCTGGAGCTGGTATAGCTTTCCGCTCCCTTGCGTAGATTCTTTCAAAAAGCCCTTCCCGCGTGAAGGGCTTTTTTGATTCCACAGAGCACCATCCCCCAGGAGGTTGAAATGGCCAGAAACGACATACTGTGCAGCATCCGGGACGCCCTGGATATCGATGATGCGACCATGATCCAGATTTTCAGGCACGCCGGACGCGAGGTCGGGCAATCCACGATTACGGCACTGCTGAAGACGGAAGAGCAGGATGGCTATATACCCTGCAGCGATCCGATCCTGGGATTTTTTCTGGATGGCCTGATCATCCATAAGCGGGGCCAGCGCGATGACAAGCCGGCCACGGAGGAAAAACCGGTCACAGCGCTGACAAACAACGCCGTCCTGAAAAAGCTGAGGATTGCCCTGGACCTGAAAGAGGATGACCTGGTGGGGATTTTTAAATCGGCCGGGGTCGCGGTCTCAACTCATGAATTGACCGCCTTATTCAGAAAACAGGGTCACAAGCATTACAAGGAATGCAGCGATCAGCTGCTCAGGGGTTTTTTCAAGGGCATTGCACTGCGCTCCATGGGTTGATTGCGCCGGGCGGCATGAGGCAACTGATCATTGCCATCGCCTCGGCCAGCGGGTCGCCGGCGCCTTCCACCCAGTTGATAACCACTCCATTTCGCTCCATCTTGCGGAACCAGTTCTCCTGGCGCTTGGCAAAGTCGTGGATGGCGCTGTTCAGCTTCTGGAACATGTCGTTGCGCTTCAATTCCCCTTTCAGGAAGGCCCCCACATAGCGGTATTCCAGCCCATAGTAATCCAGTCGTTCCCAAGGCACGCCAGCATCATGCAGGCGCTGCACCTCTTCGATCATGCCCCCCTCCAGCCGCTGCCGCAGCCGTTCCGTAATGCGGCTGCGCAGTTCACACCGCTCCCAACGGATGCCGATGATCAGCGGCCGGATATCGGGCCACTGCGCATCCGGCTCCGGTCGGTTCTGCTCGAATAGGGCGATCTCTATGGCGCGGACCGTGCGGCTGCGCGCCAGCAGGTCGCTGGTGTTGTGTTGTTGCGGCCGCAGTCCCCGCAGGATGGCCGCCAGTTCGTCAACGCTTTTGCTCTCAAGTTCGGCCCGCAGCGCATGGTCTTCGGGTACCTCTAGCATGCGGTAGCCACGCAACACGGCATCCAGGTACAGGCCGCTGCCGCCGCACAGGACCGGCAGCCGGCCCCGGGCAGCGATATCCGCAAAGGCGGCCAGGAACAGGCGCTGGAAGGCGAAGACGCTGAACTCCGCTCCCGAATCAAGGATATCGATCAGGTGATAGGGTACGCTGCCGTATTCGTGCAGGTCCTTGCCGCTGCCGATGTCCATGCCGCGAAAGACCTGACGGGAATCGGCCGAGATGATCTCGCCGGACAGCTCCCCTGCCAGGGCCACGGCCAGGCGGGTCTTGCCCGAGGCGGTCGGTCCGAGGATCGTCAGCAGGTTGAAGGGTAGAGAGCGTGTCATGTGTTTTCCGAAGAACTATTTAAAAAGTATTTCTAAAGCGGCAAATCAGAAAGAAGTTGGTAAAAGGTTTTTCTCAGCGTTTCCAATCCTACCCATTCTTGGGCAATCCGTTTATGACGACGGAACATTTCAATCAGCACATCAAGTCCGGCATCTATAACAAGTTTAGTCGCTCCCTCTGAGAGATCACCTCCGCTTTTAGACGGCGCCTCGCTGCCCGATTCCATCAGGATGGTGTAGAGACGAGAGTCAAGTGCAACTGAGATTTTAAAATCCAGTAACCGCCTTGCACCCCGCGCTGCTATCTCAATCCCCTCATGGTCTGCATCACCAAAATACATGAGGCGCTTGTGTCCGTAAGACTTAATGACCTGCACAATTCCATCAGTCATTGAAGAGAATCCGTTGCCTCGCCCATATGCTACGAACCCCCAGAGGCCAGCTTCCTTGTTGAATCGACACAGGGTGTCATACGTTGTGGAGTTTTCGACACAGAGCCCATACCTGGATTCGCTGCCGACAGGGCCCGGAACCCACGGTATCGGCTCCGGCACATAGTAACAGCCAAGGGTTTCAAGGGTAATAAGACCGTTCTTGAAGGGAAGTGTTGTTATCAGTGAATCAAGTACCTTTTCATCACCGAAAATATCGAGCGAACGCTCCCTGAGCGGCTTCAAGCTAACCATTTCGCTCCGGGTCTTCTTCAGCCAGACATCAACTGCCAGCCATGGTGATTCTTGTCGCACCCCTTTGTCAGCGTGAAACGACAACGCGGGCGACCAGATGATTCCATCCGCCTGTCCCTGTTTATTTTTGGGTTTTGCTTTACTGACCCATGCCGGCAAATATGGGGTGGCGCTCATGTCCCACAAATGCTTCATTTTTGGGTATTCAATAAGCAAGTTATCTCGAAGTTCGTCCAATACCAGTCGGAGAATTTCTCTCTGAGTGCCCGGTTCAAGTGTCATAACCGATGAGAGATGCGCCCATAATTCTGGCAGATACGTTCTACCGGATTCGAGTGCTGTGAAAAAATGTTGCGACTCAGGACGCATGTGGAACCTCAGAATGAATTAACAGGGATGTCGTTTCACCCTCGTTGTAAATCGTTTTATCCTGCTGAACAAGCGTGTGCCCGGTGCGCTTGACTATTCCGGCAGCTCCGCCTTTTCTGATAAGGATATTGATCGGATACAGCCTGCGGATCTCCATGTCTTCCGTTGGTGTATAGGCGATCATCTGAACGCCGTATTGTCGAGTCAACGCGACGATCAACCGGACGAACTCTATGTGGTTGCATGCGCCAAACGGGTTGTCCATAAGTAGAATCCCACCAGACTGCCCTTCAAACGACAACAGGTTACACATGGCCATGTAAAAGAGCACCGAGCCGGAAAGCTTCTGTCCACCTGACCACGAGTGCAGGCCTTCAGGATGGCCTACTCCGACGTAGTTGGTGCTAGGCGAGGTATCTGGCTTCAACGTCTCAATTCGATACGCATTGCCAAGCAGTTCGGAGAGCGCGGTCTGAACAATTACCGCTCCGCTAGGAAGTTTTCCTTCCGCCTGGGCAAGACGCGTCACGGTACCGGCCACGGAAAAGCGGGATTGCTCGGTATCCGGGTTAACTGATGTCCAAAATCTTATGAAAGGACGGTTTGTCCAGTTGTGCCATATCCCTCCAAGCGTCGGGACTCGGCTTTTCTTTTCGAGGTTTGAAAGGAGAATGAGCGCCTTTTTGACGTCATGCATAACCTCTGCGACAACGATGTTCTTATTTTTTTCGAATGATTTGAGATCATGGGTAAGCGGCGCCATGGCATGTTGTACATGCTCAATCAAGGCATCGATCCCTACTGTCAGCACACTTTCGCAGCGGTGCAATTCTTCCTTGATGTTTGTCACTACCTGGGGTATCGACACACACAGCGGATCATCAAGCAGCTTCGCCAAATCATTGCTGTAACGCTTCAACCTGTCGTAGCATTGTTGTATCCTTACATCCGCGTCTGTTTTTGCCCTGTGTGCGGCTTTAAGTTCGCTCTCCGCTTCCGTGTCTGTCGAGAAGGGCTCGACATTTAGCTCAAGCTCAACTTCCTCCTGGCCGGCAAGGCTCTTTAACAGCTCTACTCGACCGGTACCCTTCACAATTTCGATTGTCCTGGAGCTTATGGCGCTGCCCAAGTTGGATATGCACTTGCCAGCCCCTTCAATGTCTGCGGTAAACCTGCTCTCCTGTTCACAGCAAGCTGCCAGATCGCCACTAAACTGAACTGCTTTCAGCGCGGAGTGGGCCGTTTTCAATTCACTTAATTTTTTCGAGGCCTCTTCGAGTGATCTTTTGGAATGCGATTCGGAAAGCAACGCTGTTTTTTCAGCTGACCGGAAATCTTCAATATCTTTTTCCGCTGCAACCTTTCCAGCAATGCGAGCCGATGCATCAAGAATTTCTTCCTCCGCCACTTTGCCAAATTTTTCACGCCACTCACTGGCAAAAGCAGCATGCGTTTTACTCGCGTTATCAGTCAACGCTTTGACCCTGATGTATTCAGAATCGACATTAGCAGCAATAAGGGCATCTTTCTTTTCATCAAAAAGCGATCTGGCCGCCAAGGTGGTAGTAGCCAGCGACCGAAACTCTATGGTTGGCGCTTTTTTCTCGCCGGTGAGCGCCTCAAGCTCGTTACGAATTTGAACGCGGCGCATCTCTCCTTTTGCCGCTATATCCCGTGCGGAGGCTTCGAGATCTCCGGCGTTTTTCAGCTTCTCTTCGCATATGGTGATATCGGTTTCGATTGTGGATAATTCACCAACGAGTTCGGATATACGCTGAATGCATTCTTGTCTGCCTGCCTCATGGGTGTCGATATGAGTCTTGATGGTTGCGTGGTGATTCCTGAGACGCTGCAACTCTTCTGCAATAGCCACTATGTGCAAATCAATTATTGCAAGGCTAGATTCTACCTGCCTCTTCTGTTCTTCAAGCCTTGCCCTGTCGTGCTGACATGATTCAAACTCGTTTCGTTTTAATGCAACCGCGTTCTCCAGCGCAGACCGGGATGAGTCATCATATCTGGCAAGAAAGGCCACAAGCTTGTCTTTTGCATGAAGCAGATCTGACCGTGACTGATCTATATCCGGCAATGCCGACTGGTACATGTCGATGTCACGGCGTGACTTTTCACAGAATTCCAGAGAGCGTTTGCGGTCGATGGCGAGTGCAACGTCAGGAAAAACGGCAAGCCCCTCATATGAAGCATCGCTATCGCTATCGGTGTAGATCGAAATAATTACCGGAGCCAAAACTCCGCAGCCGTTTGAGAGTAACTCCCGTGCTTTGTCAAGTTCACGCTTTGATGGAACTGCAACCCCGCCATAGCGCGCCGGGTGAGCCTCAACAAGCCGTTTCGCCTCTTCAACCGATACATTTCTCTCTGAAAAAATCTGCCACCACGTATAAGCGGTGATCCCGGCATCTTCGAGGAATTCGCTAACTCGTTTTACATCTGTGGCAGGCGGCAAGAGACCGCCATGACCTTCGATTGCAGCGATCTGTTCTGTGAGTTTCGTAATCTCTGTTTGAATTCTAACTATTTCTGAGGATTCTTTTTCACGACGCTCTTGCAGCCTGGCAGATAGTCCGGGGAGGAACAGATCCGGTTCCGCCTGCTCGAATAACGCCCGTACACCAGGAAGCCAGCCCATAGCAGAACTATCCTCAGTATATTTCAGAAGCGCATTCTCGGCACCAATCAAGCCTGATTGTAGACGAGCAAATTCAGCATTATTGGATTTGAGCTGTTCCTTCGTACCCGCAAGTGAAGCGCCAAGAGTCGCCTTCTCATTTTCCAGTGAGTTTCGTTTCGCCTCGGTTCCAATGATCGAATCAGCCAATCCGGACAATGCAGCTTGAGTACATGAAGTTACATCGGCAAGAAGCGTCTCGGCCACCAAACCCTGCAACGAACGTACTCTATTGGCTTCCAGCGTGTCGAGTGTATCCTTCTCCTGGCTCTTTTTACCCCGGCTACCGGAATACTCCTTCATCAAACCATCAAGCTTCTTCTTTGAATCATATGCATCTTCAACTGCTACGAGCTGTGCATTGTGCTCGTTTTCCGCCTGTTCCACATCGATGGTAAGATAGCTGTCAAGCAGAGTCCGTGCCATGGCAACATCGTCAGAGAGAGATCGCACCGGTTCCGAAAGGGCATCAAGTTGGTGTGCGAGATCCTCTGAGAGAGAACATGCCTCTTCCACCTTTACCCGCCCAACTAACGCCTGCATTGCCCGTAGCAATCGCTTTGCCTCGTTCAGCCTTGCAATACATTCCTCATGGTTGAACCTGGCTTCTTCGCAGGTCAGCGCGGCAATCTGTTCCTTGATGCCCCGCAATCGAGCTTCATAATCGGCGAGTTCGGTCTTTTGACATTTCAGCTCCGACTCATCACTGGATTGATTCTTATTGAGGGTGCTCAGATGATTCTCGACGGTTTTCAGGGTAGCAGCCACTCTGGATGCCACCATGTGTAACGAATTCATGACACTTTTGTGATGTTTCATCGCCAAGGAATAATCATCGGCTGCTGGTTTCATCGTGATAAACATATCAGAAAGAGCCGAGTAAGCTGCAATTTGCGCTCTCGTAACCGGTTCCAGTCTGACCGATTCCCTATGCTGGGACAGCATGTCGTGGAGACGCTCGGTTGTGCTCTTGTCGAGTACGTCGCGGCAGAGAAACTCCAAGACCATCTCATTATCCCTGAATTTCTTCAGAAATGAGGAGGAATCCCCTTCACTCATGGTGAACTGCATCATCAGTTTGAATTGTTCAATATTGAAACCGATTCGGCGTAGATGCGCCTGCCAGTCATGTATGACTTCTGTGAGATTGAGTTCTCTTTTCGGGTCGCCGAATACCTCTCGGAGGTATTTTTTTGCCTCGCTGATACTCCGCCGGTACGCAGGAACACGCTCAGGAATCGACGATGTTATTGGCAGGTCATCAATACCAAGTTCGTTGTCAGCTATGAACGAAAAGAAAACCGTTGTTTGCTCGTTCCGCTCCCTGTTGGTAAATTGGCTTAAACGCCCGACAACGCGTGTTTTGCCGGTCGCCATTCCGGGCAGGTTCCTGTTGCCGGGCAAGGTCCACTCGGTAGCAACAAAGCCGATCTCGTCTTCTTCAAAATAGTAGGCAAACTGGCGTCCTGAGTTGTCTTTTTGAGACACCAGTTCATGTTTATGCGGCAGGAATATGGAAAATATCAGGTGTAGCTGGCTCGTTTTACCGGAGCTATTTGAGCCGATAATCAAGGCATTTTCTGGTGTGCCGTCTTGTGTGGTCAGATTATATGACAAACCGTCAAGTCGGGCATCCCGGTAGCCAATTTTTGAAAACCTTATCGCAAGCAACTCAGCCATTCATGGCCTCCTTCATTGCTTCGTCCGATGAAGACGCCTTTATGGCTGAAAGTACGGCATCGGCAATATCCTGAGCACCCTGGGTCTGAAGCCTGACTCTCAACTCCGGTAGCGTTTTATATGTTCCACCGGCATCTTCACTGTCTTTCAGCATAAGGCCATGATCAGTGAAATATTTGAGAGCCGTATTTATTTGACCACGTAGAGTCTGCTTACGCGGATTCCCGGCTTTTTCCGAGAAAGAATCAGCTTTTATCCGTTCAACTATTTTGGCGGCCTCGGTAAGACCGCGTAGTGATGTCGGCACATCTATTTGTTCAAGGTTCATCTTTGCCGCCGCCTCGACAAGAAGTTCATAAACCTCATCGGATGTTATTGTCTGTACGGATTCCGAATATAATGCCTGCTGTCTCTGATATGCACACGCAAGAATGGCGGCATTACAGATGCCTCTTATGAGCCGCGCTTCCGGTCCCGGGTCCTTCACAATATCATCACGTTTTGACATGAAGATGGAGTCGTCATGCTCCGGGTCTTTTGAAAGTACAACGCCATCTTCCGTGACAGAAGTGATAGAAAGCCCAAAACGTTGCGCCATGGTTTTGGCAGCCGTTCTTGTCCCGTCTGTATTTGCAAGGTATGCCGCCATCAATGGAAGAAGCCTTCTTGATGGCTGGCCTTTACGGCTTGAAAGACCGAATTTTATGATCTCAGCAGCCATGTCTATGGCATCAACGGTTATATTCATCTTCGCTTCCTTTGCGTTCAATAAGGTAGTCATCACCCGTACATGCTTTGCATGAAAAACGGCCATACGTCCTGCTTACAGCGTACATGCCATCATGTCTTCTGCTGTGTGCCCAGGCTCCGGTTATCATTATTGCAGCGGCAATACATTCTTCGGTGAAATCTTCTGGCTCCAGTTCCTTTATGACAGCCGACAGCTGTGTTGGCCCGGCATCCGCCAATGAAGATATGGTGCTTTTAGCCTTGGCAATGGTCATTTCATCGAATATCGACAAGGCAAGAACTTCTTCGTCAAGAAGTTCGTCGTTGTCTGGCGACAAATCTCTTGCCTCGGCAGCCGATGCTGGCTTGAGGAGTAGCTCTGTTTCTGCCACAATATCACGCAGAACTGGTGGTTGTGGGACTGCGAAACTGCCATTCGTCACGTCACAGGCGACAAGGAGCGCCACCGGATCGGTGATCTTATTGAAGAGCGGGACAAACACATCATCGTGCATTGACGGCAACTGAATGTGGCTGGAAGTGAATCCCTGGCTTGCGATGCAGGAACTGTAAAGTCTGGGAAGTTCCATAGCGAGAGTCTGCAATTCTCGATAAGCATTCCGGCAACTTCTTATAACCATGAGAACTCGTTGTGCAAGTGGTCGCTTGTCCTTGGGCAGATTATCCATACTAGCGTCAAGCAGTCCTTCCAAAGTGGTATCTGCCGTAATAGCGTCCTCTACGTCTCTCTGAGCAATCAGGATTTCTGGCAAAACAGTATCATTCCAACTGTATCTTCCGGCATTCGAATGTATCCTGCGCTTGAGAGTCCGGATTTTTTCTCCATGTTGACGTGTGATTCGCTGGTGCTCGTGAGCGGTCTGAAGCGCGGCATGGTATTCACCACGGGCGATCTGTCGCTGAATTACTGCTGCTAATGCAGTCTGAATATCGCCGATGCCTTGCGTTAATGTGCCAAGATAGAGGGTGAGACACGCAGCTGTCGGTCTCACATAGATAGCGCCGCCTCGTGCATATTCCTCCAAAAGCGCATGCTGGAATTCATAGAACTGGCCGGACTCCGTGTCAAACATCCTGTCGGTCTGGCTTCCATGCTCTTTTCTGCAAAGAAGTTTATCGACAACGTTTTTGCCCCAAGCTTCGATATCTTCTGTTTCCGGGAGCTCTGTAATGACCCCAACTGTTGCAAGTGCGGCAAATTGAAGTTTAAGGTCGTTGGCAACGCGTGCTTCCAGATCCTTTACTGTCATATCACTTGTTTCGATATCAAGGAGCCGAAGCGAGTCTATAGCGTGCCCAATCGCCATAAGACCGGTTGTATGTGGGTCGATGAACGAGAAGGGTGGAGTCGAGGTTTGTGCAACAATGGAGGCAATTGTTGAAAGAGTAGCAACAGTTTGTGCACGGTTCCTGAGTGCGGTAGCCTCTAACCGGTCAAACTCGTCGCGAGCAATGGCGACTTCTTCTTCCGTGCCCTGCCCAGAGAGGGCTGAAGACTCACCAAAATCGAATATAGTTTGTTTGTTTTGCATTCACCTGCCTACTATACTTGTTCCACTCCGTGTAATATTTGGAACACGATATCGAATACAATTTGACGCTTCTGTGGCGAGGGGACGGCTTCGGATAATTATAAATCGACAGTATGTCAGAATAAGTCATTTACTATAATTTATCATCTAAACAAGAAGACCTGCCGGGCAAATAAAACCTTGCAGGTCTATGAAGTATAACCAAGAAATATCTGTCGCCAACCACATTCAGTCCGCATTCCTCGGAAAATATCTGACACCGGGCAGTCCTTCAAAATCGTCATCCTGGGTCCAGAGGACCGCCTCGTGTATGTGCGCCGTGGCCAGCATAATGCTGTCAGCCATGGGGATTTTTACATCCAGACTCAGTTTCGCCGCCAACAGGGCGATGGAGGAGGACAGTTCCACGACCTTACCCTGCTGCATCAAGGCGACGGCCTGGAGTGCCGCGTCTTCTCCCCGTTGGCGACAGACCACCTTGAACACCTCGTACAGGGTGATTGACGGCACGAGTAATTCGGCGACAGTGCCGAGCGGGGCGGCAAAGCTCCCGGCGTTGGGACCATCGGCGAAATACTCCAGCCATCCCGAGGAATCCACGACGTTCACAGGCGGTCACCCTCCCGCTCCACGCTGGTGTCGATCCCTTTTAAAAACCCCCGCATCTGCCCGATTTCCCTGGCCGGCAGCAGTTCGATCCGGTTGCCGTAGGCGACGACCTGCATCATCTGCCCCGGTACGAGATGCAGGCTTTCGCGGACATCACGGGGGATGACGACCTGATACTTGGGTGATAATTTAACGGCTCCCATGGGCTGACTCCTATCGATAGAAATAACGTTTAACAAAACAGTATTCGATGCAGGGGGTAAATGCAAGGTGTTATTCGTGAGTCCCATGCAGCCAACTAAAGACCGATTCTGAAACAGCGCGGTTCATTCCCTCCACGGCAGCAATCTCTTCCACACTTACCTCCTTCAGCCGCTGCAGGCTGCCGAAGTGCTGCAGCAGGGCCGTGCGCCGTTTGGCGCCGATACCGGGGATCTGCTCGATGCCGGAGGCGATGCCCTCCTTGCTGCGCAGGGTGCGATGGTACTCGATGGCGAAACGGTGGGCTTCGTCCCGGATGGCGGCCAGCAGCAGCAGGGGGCGCGAGTTCTGCCGCAGTACCACCGGGTTCTTCCTCCCCGGCAGAAAGACCCGCTCAGCGCTCTTGCTGATATCCGTTGATGTAACATCTCGTGCCACCCGGCTTTTGGCCAGCGAAACCAGATCAAAACGACCGACCAGCCCCAGCTCGGACAGGATCTCGCCGGTGGCATTTAGTTGGCCGATGCCGCCGTCAACCACCACCAGGTCCGGCAGACCGTCTTTCAGGACCGTCTCCTCGCGAAAACGGCGCGCAAAGACCTCCCGCAGCATGGCATAATCATCCTGTCCCTCAACAGCGCGGATGCGATAGTGGCGATAGCGTTTTTTGTCGGCCGCGCCATCCAGGAAGCTGATGCCGCTGCCCACGGAGAAACGTCCCTGGATGGTGGAGATGTCATAGCATTCAATCCTGTGTGGCGGACGGGTCAGGTGCAGGCGCTGCTGCAATTCCCCCAGCAGCGTTTCGACCGAGGCCTGCTGTTCGTCCCGCTCACGCAGGGCGGCGACGGCATTCTTGCCGGCCAGTTCGACCAGCTCGCGCTTGGTGCCCCGCAACGGGCGCAGGATGCAGACCTTGCGACCTTTGGCATCGGAGAGCAGGTCGGCCAGGGCCGCTCCGTCATCGATCTCCAGCGGCAGGAGGATTTCCTCGGGGATAAAGGTACCGTCCGTGTAATACTGGGACAGAAAGGCCGAGATCCCCTCGGCGTCAGCCAGCTCCCAGGTCAGGCTGAAGGTGCGGCTGCCGCTCAGGGTCCCGGCGCGGATGAACAGCAGCGCCAGTTCCAGACGCTCGGCATCCCGGTAATAGCCGATCACGTCGCTGTCGCCGCCCCGCAGAACCATCTTCTGCTTTTCCACGGTCACCTCGATGGAACGCAGCAGATTCCTCCAGCGGGCGGCCTCTTCGTAGCGTTCTCCCTGGGCGGCATCCTGCATGTTCCGTTTGAACTGCGCCACCAGTTCACGCCCTTTTCCCTCCAGAAACAGCATGGCGCCGGCCACCAGTTCGGCGTAGTCGCCGGCGGAGATCAAGTTGTGACAGGGGGCGCTGCATTGGCCGATCTGGTGATACAGGCAGGGACGCTTGCGCGCTAGGCAGCTTTTAAGCGGATAGTGGCGCAAGGGGAACATGCGGGTGATCTGACGCAACACCTCCCGCGCGGCGCTGGCCGAGGCGTAGGGGCCGAAGTAGCGGGCGTTGTCGCGGGGAATCTTGCGCACGATGCTGAAACGGGGAAACTGTTCCTCGGGGTCGAGGCGCAGGGAAAAATAGGTCTTGTCATCTTTCAGGTCCAGATTGTAGCGGGGGCGGTGCTGTTTGATGAGGGTGTTTTCCAGCAGCAGCGCCTCTTTTTCCGTATCGGTCAGCATGACCTCGATGTCGGCGATTCTGGCGACCAGAAAGCGGACATGCCAGCGGGAGTCACCCGAGGCGCTGAAGTAGCTGCGCACGCGCTGGCGCAGGCTGCGGGCCTTGCCGACGTAAATGATCGTGCCTGAGGCATCCCGCATCAGGTAGACACCGGGCGAGGCCGGCAACTGCGCTATTTTATCTTCCAGGCTCATGGTGACTATAGTAACTGCTTGTGTCGAGAATGAAAACTCAT
>JBBQXT010000064.1:0-16749 GCA_038209415.1 Geobacterales bacterium | reverse complement strand
GATCATAAACGGGCTTTCCCGCGAGGCCATCATGCAGTACAAGAACAGCCGTTATCGCCCGGAGGATATTATCATATCCGCAGCCGGCAACGTGAATCACGAAACTTTGGTAGAGTTGCTGGCGGCGGAATTTTCGGCCGTCCCTTCCTCCGCCTGGATATCTGACGGACTCGGCTTCCGTCCGGCGGGCGGCCGGCGGATCAACCAGATTGAACGCGACCTGGAACAGACACTGATCTGTATGGGCACCCGTGCCCTGCAACAAAATCATCCCGAGCGCTATGCGATGCATCTGCTCACCACCATCCTGGGCGGCGGGATGAGCTCGCGACTGTTTCAGGAGGTGCGCGAGAAGAAAGGGCTGGCCTATTCCGTGTATGCCTACATCATCTCCCATGCCGATTCAGGGACTCTGGTGGTCTACTCCGGCACTGAACTGAAGCATTGTCGCGAGGTGATCGAGATCGCCCTGGCCGAGATGAGGCGATTGAAGCTTGAGCCCGTGACGCAGGCCGAGCTGGATTCAGCCCGTGAACAGATGAAGGGCAAGCTGCTCATGTCGCTGGAGAGCAGTGACAGCCTGATGACACGTCTGGCCAAGAATGTCATCTATCTGGGCAGCCATCAGCCGATGGAAAGTCTCCTGGCCGGATTTGACACCGTGCGCGTAGAGGATGTTGCCGGTATCGCAGGCCGGCTTTTTGATGGAGAATGCCTGAACCTTGAGGTGATGGGCAAGACCAGCGGACTGGGGCTGGCGGCCGACACTCTGCAGCTCTGAATCGACCTTGATCAGCCTCTGCCGGTGTGGCCGAAGCCTCCGGCACCGCGTACACTGTCCATGCTGAATTCCTCCACAACGTTGAGCGCCGCCTGTGTCACCGGTACAAACAGCATCTGACAGATGCGCTCCCCCGGTTCGATCGTATATGCTGTCCGGCCGCGATTGTAAATCCCGATGCCGATCTCTCCCTGGTAATCCGAGTCGATCACCCCAATCGTATTGGCCAATACAATCCCGTGTTTGATCCCCAGGCCGGAACGGGGCACCAGCAGTGCCACCAGGCTCGGGTCATGGATGCTGATGGCAATGCCGCTGGGAACCAGCACGGTATCGCCCGGATGCACCGTCAACGCTTCTGCTAGGCAGGCGCGCAGGTCCATGGCTGCGGAACCTTGGGTGGCGTAGGTTGGCAGGGGGATGCTGCTGCCCATGAGTGGATTCATGATTTTGGTTTCAATTTTATGAGGGTTCATGTAATATTCCATAGTTACGTGTGATTATGCTGCACGGCCGCTAGACTAGCAGATTATGCCCGATTACGAAATTCATTTATCAAGGCAACCCCCCTCAGTCCCCCCGGAAGTTGGTTACTCCTCCCTTGACAAGGGGAGGTCGGGAGGGGTCAGTTTTGAAAGGAACAGTTGAATGAAAGACCCCCGTATAGCCCAGTTTGCAGAGATCCTGGTCGATTATTCCACCCGCGTAAAGAAGGGTGATGTGGTGCTGATCAATGCCGCCGGTTTCGAAGCGGCCCCGCTGGTCAAGGAGCTGTACGCGCTCTGCCTGCGGCGCGGCGCACAGTACGTGGAGTACAGTTTCTCCAGCCCGGAGATCGACCGCCAGTTTTTCAATCTGGCCGGAAGGCAGCAGCTGGAACACTTCCCCCAGCACAAGCTGGATTTCTTCAAGACCCTGACGGTGTATATCGGCATCTCCGCCGGGGAAAACTCGATGGTCATGGCCAATGCCCGCCAGCAGGCGATGGTGGCCTATCAAAAGCTTACCAAGCCGCTGATCGACCAGCGTGTCAGCCATACTCGCTGGATGGTGACCCGCTACCCGACCCATGCGGCCGCCCAGGAGGCCAGGATGAGCCTGGAGGAGTACGAGGACTATCTCTTCTCGGCCTGCTGCATCGACTGGAAAGCGGAGTCAAGGAAACAGGACAAGCTGAAGAGACTGATGGACCGCACAAAAAAGGTTCGTATCGCGGCCCCGGATACGGATATTTCCTTCAGCATTGACGGCCTTCCGGGCATCAAGTGCGACGGCCGCTTCAATATGCCGGATGGCGAGGTCTTTACCGCGCCGGTCCGCGATTCGGTGCAGGGGCATATCAGCTACAACTGCCCCAGCATCTATCAGGGCAAGGAATACAACGGCATCAGATTCGATTTCAAGGACGGCCGGATCATCAAGGCCAGTGCCGACGGCGGCATGAGCGCCGCTCTCAACAAGATCCTTGATAGCGACGAGGGTGCCCGTTACATCGGCGAGTTCGCGCTCGGCATCAATCCCGGTATCCGTCAACCCATGCGCAATATCCTCTTCGACGAAAAGATCTTCGGCTCGATTCACCTGACCCCCGGCCAGGCCTATGACGAATGCGACAACGGCAACCGCTCGGCCGTACACTGGGACCTGGTCCGGATTCTGGCCGACGGCGAGATCTGGTTCGACGACGTGCTGATCCAGAAAAACGGCCGCTTTGTCCACAAGGAACTGCTGTCATTGAATCCCCAGCCCTGATAAACAGGATAAGTGCGTTAACGAAGTCATTTTCTGCCTGCCCCGGTAAACGGGGTAAGTACGTTCACAAAATTATTTCTGCCAAAAAAACTACAGAAATAATTTTTATCGTACTAAAAAAACTCAGAGAATAACTTCTAACTTACTAAATGTAGGATGGTTATGAGCGAAGAACAGTGCCCGGAAATAGAATTAGAACACGAGGATTTTGACTTTGTCACCCTGGAAGACGAGCTGCGGGTTGATGAACTCTGCCAGTCGTTGCTGAAGAGTTTTTATCAGCATCTGCAGCTGAGTGGCCACACCCCGCAACAGTCCTCTGATCTGGCCTACGCCGTTGATTTTTACCTGCGTGATTACGTACTGGATTTTTCCCGCCAGAATGTGGTCAGCCCGCAACCCGGCATCATCAGGCGTTTTGCGGCCAACTGGTATATCACGCATACCCTTGATCCTGAAATTACATTGCTGGAACACCAGCTTGAGGGTATCCGTGAGTTTTATCGTTTTCTGCACGGCCAGCATTTTATCTCCCGGGAAGAACTGAAGTGGTTGGAGGCTGAAGCCGCTGAAAGCGGATATTACCGGCATCGCGTCGAAAACTTTCTCGCAATCCATGGCGAAGGATATGTTGCCTGGGAAGCGGAATGTCCACTGAAGGGCTGACGCTGAAGGCTGATTATCCGGGGAGAATATTGCACATGGCAGGCAAGGCATTACGATCAATAACCGTTACCATCCTCGCTCAGCAGCATCTCAGGCAGGACTGGCTGTTCGATTTTGAAAGCCTTCAATTTCGGCGCTTCCTGGCTGGACTAGGCAGGGATATGAAGAAGGTGGGTGTGGCGTTGACCTGCGTACACAACCATGACGTGCAGATCACGGTCAACAGTTACGCCGACCTGCTCAATTGTGTGAAGGTGGCATCCGATGCCAGCCAGGGCAACCACTGTATCGGGCACATAATCGGCAAGAGCGAGCATCTCGACATTATGGAGGATATCGATACTGCGGTCCGGCGGATTGCCTTTGCGCCTGAAACCATAGCGCCGGCTAGTGAATTCAGAAAGGTCTGCCATAACTGCGGCTGCGGGTGTTAACGGTGACTGATTCTATCGAAAATCATGACCGTTTACTGGAAAAGATTGAGCGGATGGAGTTGCACATGGCTGAAGACATTGAAAAACCGGGGTTGGACACACCACCCTGTTGAGGCCCGAAAACTCCCGCGGTCAGCGGGATTATCGATGAACGGGTTCCCGGTTTCGTCCGCTGGATGAAGACCGATGCGGGGCCGGTGGCCGTAATCACGGGCAGCTTGACCGCCATGGATGTACTGGGCGCCTGGAAGGCCCGCTGGGGGATCGGACGCATGTCCTATATCGTCCCGCCCGGCTTGTACGCCATCGGCGAGCCGGACGGCACTGCGCCGGTTGTCGTTACCGCCAACTACAAGATGAGTTACGACCTTGTCCGGCGCGAGATGTGCAACCGGAATATCTGGCTTCTGGTTTTGGAAACATTCGGCATCAATGTCTGGTGCGCAGCCGGCAAAGGTACCTTTGGTACCGGCGAACTTGTGCGGCGCATCGATGCATCCGGTCTGGCACGGCTCGTAACCCACAGTACCCTGATCCTGCCGATCATGGCTGCTGCCGGCGTCAAGGCCCTTGAAGTCAAAAAGCGTTCAGGATTTGACCTGCGCTTTGCGACCCTGCGGATACAGGATCTGCCCGCCTATCTGGATAACGGCCTGCAGGCCGGCCGTGCTATGCGAGAATTGACCTTCACCTTCCGGGAACGGCTGATTCTGACGCCGGTCGAGGTCATCGGCGGCATGAAATCATATCCGTTGGCAGGCTTTCCCCTGGCGCTGCTGGCAGGCTTTTCACAAGGGGCCTTTTCGATGAACCGTTTTCTTGCGGTTATCCTGCTCTATGGCATCGCTGTTGTCTGTGGAACGGTCATCGTACCGCTTTTTCTGCCGCTTTTGCCCGGCAGGATGTTCGCCGTCAAGGGAGCGATTGCCGGATGTGCCGGCGCCCTGATCTGTGCCGCAATCTTGAGCGGCTCCGCTTTTGACGGGTGGCCGGAGTTTACGGTGCTGGTCCTGTTGATGGGCGCGGTCAGCGCTTTTTTTGCAATGAATTTTACCGGCAGTACCCCCTTTACCTCGCCATCGGGAGTCCGCCGTGAAATGCAGCTCGCACTGCCGGCCATGGCAATGGCGGGGGTGGTTGGTGTCGCCCTGCTTGTGATGAGGATTGTTCTGACATGGTAGGCTTTGAATATCTGCCCGGTGTGGTGACGCTGGAGCTTGATCAGGAGGCCTGTATCGGCTGCGGGGCCTGCCCCGAGGTATGCCCACACCTGATATTTGAAATGCGCGGTCCAAAGGCCGTCATACGCAACCGCGACGAGTGCATGGAGTGCGGCGCTTGCACCCTCAATTGTCCGGTCAGTGCGATCATGGTGGATGTCGGCGTCGGCTGCGCCAGCGGCATGATCAACCAATGGCTGGCAGGCTTCAATATCAGGCTCGGAAACGACAATTCCTGCTGCTAGCACGGGATTAAATCACTTTTATCCCCATCATCCGTATGCCAGATTGCCAACTCATTATTACAAATCCACAAAATACCAGAACTGGAACTATTATGCCCCGAACCCTTTTAGCGTCTCTTTTGATTGTTGTTCTGCTCCTGTCAAACGGCTGTGCCGCCGCGCAGCTTGTCTATCCTCCGGGCGCCGTCGTGGAAACACTTTCTGCCGCCACCTCCCTTTCCATCAGCAAGGGTGACCAGGGCATGGGCAGCAGCGGCTACCTGCTCTATCAGCGTCCCGACCGGATGCGGATGGTGATCCTGTCACCCTTCGGTACGACGCTGATGGAGGCGGTCGTTACCGGCAACCGGATTACGATCATCAACACATCCAGTGGAGCCGCGTATACCGGCCTTCTGCAGGACCTTCCCCGCACGGGCGCAGGCGATACCTGGCGTAACGCCCGCTGGGTCATGGACACGGACCCGCCCGGCAGTCCTGACCGCAACGGTGTGCTGGAGCGGGTCAACAGCATGGGTCTCAAGGAACGGGTGATCTTCGAGAACGGCCTGGTAGTCTCCAAAAGCCTGGCAAACGGAGATATGGTTCGCTATAACGACTATGTTGTGGTGAATGGCGTCCCGCTGGCGACCGAAATTATCATGGATAGCCACGACGGAGGGCGCTTCCGCATCAAGGTCAGCGAGCCGGAGGTGAATGCCGAACTTGCGCCCGAAGCTTTTGTGACCCATCTGGAGGGCCTGATGGTCTATCCGCTGTCTGCTTTGCAGGGGCCGTAACCCTTTATGCTCAAGACACTCTTTTCCCGCTTAACCTCGACCGGTAATCTGCTTACACAGCGGCATCTGGAGTGGATCTTCCGCATTACCACAACCAGGCCGATCCTGGTGATGACCGGCTTTCTGCTGGCGATTGTTCTCTCGTTGGCATCCATTTCCACGGTCCGTTTTGATACCAATATCTTCAACCTGTTCCCGTCAAAACAGCCGGCCCTGAAGCTGCTCCTGGACTCCCTGGAGTGGTCCGGCAGCGCAGGAGAGGCTTATTTCCTGCTGCAGGGGCCACGTGAACAGTTGCCTGCCGAAGCCGCCAGTTTTGTCGGGCGTCTTCGGCAGGCAACTGTTGACGGCCAACCGGCTTTTCGGCGTATAACCTGGCAGATTTATGACGAAAAGCAGGCCGGGGCCTTCAGTGATCTGGTCTCATACGCTGTTGCCCATCCGCAGTTGTTTCTGTCACAGGAAGACGTACAGAAGTATATCAAACGCTTTGATGCGGCCAATGTAGATGCATCACTGCAGCGCCTGCAGTCAACCCTGGCCGGACAGTTCGGCGGCGCCATGACCGGACTTGCCACCTCGGATCCGCTGTTTTTGCGTGACCTGATCCTGCCGCGCTTAAAGATCGGCAGCCAGGCGCTCGACCTCGACCCCGATTCTCCCTATTTCATGTCCAGGGACAATCGGCTTCTGATCATGATCGCCGAGCCGGTCAAGCCTGTCCAGGATATGGTCTTCGCCCGCAAACTGGTTGCGGCCATCAATGAGGCCCGACGCGGAGCGCCCCTGTCGATTACCTGCGCCGGCGCCCATATCAGCGCTGTCCTCGACGAGCAGTCGATGAAGAAGAATGTCCTGATCAGCATCGTTTCATCGCTGGTGGTTGTACTGGGCATATTCTACGGTGCTTATCGCCGTTTCCTGCCCACCGTGCTGATTCCGGTGATTCTGGTGTGCGGCGTGGTGCTTTCACTCGGATTTTTCGGCCTGTTTACGCCCTCGATCCATATCATCTCGTTTGCTTTCACCGCCCTGATTACCGGAATCGGCACCGACTATTCGATCCACCTCTATGATCGTTTCCACACGGAACGCGCCTCCGGCAAAGGCTGTGACGAGGCGCTGCGCCTCACTTTGCTCAACACCGGTCACGGTATCTTTACGGCAGCTATTACCACGGCCGTGCCGTTTCTGGCTCTTTGCATATCGGATGTGAGGGCGTTGTCTGAAATGGGACTTCTGGTCGGCCTGGGGGTCATATTCTCACTGTATGCCACGCTGTTTTTCCTGCCGCCGCTGTTAATGTTCATGGAGCGGCACTATCCGATCACGTACCGTCCCATTCCGGGCTTCGGGCTGCATGGTATCTGGCGGCTGGCAATTCGTCGCCCCGGCTTGGTGACCGTTCTTTCCATCGGGTTGGTATGTTTCATGTTTTTTACATCATTTCGGATCGGATTTGACGGTGAGCTGAAGAACCTGCAACCACGGCATTCCGAGGCGTTCATTGCCCAGGAAATGATCGAACAGCATTTGAGTCTGGCGCCCAAACACATACTGGTGGCTGTGGATGGGCCGGAGCTTGGCTCGGTACTTGCGCGCGCCTCCAAGATAGAGTCTCTCGCTGAGGCACTTCAGAAGCGTGGTGAGATCTCGACCTGGTCATCCCTTGGGAAGATAATTAATAGTCCGGAGACCCAAGCCAGGATCGTACAACAGTTGCAGGCCGGTTTTGCCGCCAGCAGACCGGACAGCGTAGTTCGGGAGAGGCTTGATCGTCAGGGATTCAGCAGCGATGAATTCCGGCAGTTTTTGGATTCTGCCCGTAATCTTGGAAAGGTTTCAATAGTACGTGAGGAAGAAGCGGTCAAAATACTTGCCGCGTCACCGTTGCGCGGGATCGTTGATCGTCATCTGGCCCGGGATGCGCATGGCTATCATGCCATGATATACCTGCATTATCGCGGGGACGAATTCAGGCAGGCCGCTTTCCTGAAGGCGCTTAGCGTCATTGACCCGGACGCCAGGACAACCGGCGTTGATCTTGTCAGTTCTCAGCTGAGTAATGCCGTCAAAGACAGTTTTGTCGGCGCATTTCTGATTGGCGGGATATTGGTGCTGCTATTATTACTGGTTCATTTTATCGATACGCCGTCCGGTGTGTTCTATTCTCTGTTCCCGGTTTTTGCCGGCTCGGTCTGCATGCTAGGAACAATGGTGCTGACCGGCATGCGCCTCAATTTCATGAATGCCATGGTGCTGGTGACGATTCTGGGAATGGGCAGTGATTTTGGTCTTTACATTCGTTTTCGTGTCGACGCCGCCACTCCTGATGAGCGCGAGGCCCAGTACTGCCAGATCGGCCGATCGGTTTTCCTATCGGCCATGACAACCATTGTCGGATTCGGCTCTCTGGCGTTTACCGATTACGGCGCCATGTCTTCCGTCGGATGGGCCACGAACCTGGGAGTCGGGTTCACCACACTGTTTGCCATGGTTACCCTGCCTGCTGTCATGGCACTGTTCCAGCGTAAAACCGCCCGAGATTAAACCCGCAGAACATCTACGCCGCCAATTTGACAATCTCCGAGCTGAGGATAACCTGTCCGTCTTCAACCACCACCGCATGAGAGCTGTGCTCGATCAGTTCGAAAAGACGCTGGTATTGCTCCACATTGGCCGTATGTCCGGTTTTTCTGCCGAAATAGATTCCTGCCTGTGGAAAAACATCCGTTGCCACCTGATCGTCATAAATGGCAAAATCGAAGGAACTGTTGGTGTCGCGGCCGCTGAGGTTGCTAGCTGTCGCGGGAAGTTCATCCCGGATGGCGATACGGACATCTATATCATCCTGGAAGTGTGTCATCAGGACTTTCTGAATATCAGGAGCATTCATTTCCTCACGACCCATGACAAAGATCCGTGTAATGGCTACACCGCGATCCAAGGCCCGCAGGTTGGACTGGTAGAAGTTGACCAGAACCCCCCGGGACAGCCAGCCGGTGGTGATCGGGTCGACCGCCTTGATCCGATGCTGCGCCGTATCAGAGCACTTTGCCCCTTCCAGATAGAATTCATACTCATCCAGGGGAATGTATCCCTGCTGAAGCAACGCTATGGTGCGCTTGTTTCCGGCCAGTAGCTCCTGAGCCCGCAACTGGCATTCCGGGTCGCTGATCTGTGCCAGTGCAAAGGTCAACTCGTGGGCCTGGAAATACTGATCTTTCAGCTCATGTCGCGTTTTTTCCAGATCCTCCCGCAGCAGATAGGTTGCCAGGGAGAGCAGGACGCCGATACCGAAAATAGTGTAAGCAGTCTCCGGGTTATGCAGCACGATATGGAAAAAAATCGCCAGACCGGCACTGGCCAGAAATTCTACAAAAACCGCCATCTCCTGAATTTTCTTGTTTAATGTCATTGTATCTCTCCTCGATTATCGCATTGCATAATGGTCTGCTGTCCAGAGAGCCTGTCCGCTGGGTCTGAAAATAAAGAAGCCGGGCCGCTGTAGGCTATCAGTGTGAGTGACAGTTCTGGCGACCCGGCTGTCTCTGTGAGACCCTGTGGGCTTTCCGTCCCACCCTTGCGGATGGTTTAGTAGTATCAGCTATCTGAAGCAGATCATGTTAACAGTGAAGGTACATTACCCGAATGACCCACAGCTGTCAATGCTCAAATGTTGTAACAGAGTTGTAACAATCTGATATTACTGGTTCTTCTCTTGATGAAGCACCTATTTTCCCGCAGCCTTGACCATCAGTTCGCTGATCAGCCGGGTAAAGCGTAGCGGATCCTTGATCTGCGACCCTTCGGTAAGCAGAGCCTGGTCATAGAGCAGATCGGCATAATCGGCCAGGGCCAAAGCCGTCTTGTCCTGCTGGTAAATGCCAGCCATGGCTTTCAGGATGGCGTGCTCAGGGTTCAGTTCCAGCACCCGCTTGGATTCCGGCACAGTCTGATTCATGGCTTTCATGATCCGCTCCATGTTGGCGTTCATGCCGTACTCTTCCGCCACCAAACAGCAGGCGCTGTCGGTCAGGCGGTTGGAGAAGCGCACCTCCTTGACTTTGTCTTTCAGGCGATCAGATATTAACGAGATCAGGTCGGCGAATTCCTTCTGGGCCTCTTCCCGCTTTATATCCTTCTCCTTCTTTTCATCTTCGCTATCCAGGCTGATGTCGCCGCGGTCAACCGCCTTGAGCGGCTTTTCTTCGTATTCGGTCAAAGCCTGAACGACCCACTCATCCACCGGATCGGTCATGAACAGCACCTCGAAACCTTTGGCCCGGAAGGCCTCCAGGTGGGGCGACTGTTCCAGGGTCTCGCGGCTGGTCCCGGTGATGAAGTAGATCTCCTTCTGTCCTTCCGGCATCCGGGCGGCATACTCCTTCAGCGAGCAAAAGGCGCCCACTTCCGTAGCGGTGCTCTCGAACAGCACCAACTCCTGGAGTTTCTCCTTGTTGGCATAATCAAAGTGAATACCCTCCTTGATCACCTGGCCGAACTCCTTCCAGAAGGCAACGTATTCATCGAAGGACTTGTCTTTAACCTCTGATAAAGTCGAGAGAACCTTGTTGACTAAACCCTTCTGGATACGTTTGATCTGCACGTCTTCCTGAAGAACTTCGCGGGATACATTCAGCGGCAGATCGCTGGAATCCACCACACCTTTGACAAAGCGCAGGTAGTCGGGGATCAATTCCTCGCACTTGTCGGTGATAAAGACCCGCTTGACGTACAACTGCAGACCTTTCTTGCGTTCTGCCATGAACATGTCGAAGGGTTTTTTGGCCGGCAGATAGAGCAGGGCCTTAAATTCGCTGGTACCCTCGGCCGAGAAGTGGATCGTGCGGAAGGGGGCCTCGAAGTCGTGGGAGACATGCTTGTAGAACTCGCTGTACTCCTCTTCGGTTACCTCGCTCTTGGGGCGGGCCCAGATGGCCTTCATCGAATTGAGGACCTGTTCCTCGGTCTTCTCGATCTCGCCGGCGCCCTCGATCTCCTTGCCGTCCACCCCTTTGGGCACTTCGTTGCGGGTGATGTCCATGACCACCGGGTACTGGATGTAATCGGAATACTTCTTGACGATCGAGCGGATCTTCCACTCATCCAGGTAGGTCTTGAATTCCTCTTTCAGATGCAGGACGATCTCTGTCCCGCGCCGCTCGCAACTGCATTCTTCAACCGTGTAGGTACCGTCGCCGGTGGATTCCCAGCGGCAGCCCTTCTCTGCCGGACCACCCTTGCGGGTCTCCAGCGTAACCCGGTCGGCAACCATGAATGATGCATAGAAACCGACCCCGAATTGACCGATCAGCTCGGGATTGTCGGTGCTGGCCTTGTCTTGCAGTGCCTGCATGAAGGCCTTGGTGCCGGAACGGGCGATGGTGCCGATGTTTTCTTCCACCTCGGCCTGGTTCATGCCGATGCCGTTGTCGATGATGGTCAGGGTGCCGGCTTCCTTGTTCGGAATCAGTTTGATCTTCCAGTCGCTGTTGCCTTCCAGCAGGGATTCATCGGAGTGTGCTTCGAAGCGAATCTTGTCGATGGCATCGGAAGAGTTGGAGATCAGTTCCCGCAGGAAGATATCGCGGTTGGAATACAGTGAGTGGATTACCAGGTCAAGGAGCTGCTGGACCTCGGTTTGAAATGGTTTGGTGGTTTTGGACATACCTATGAACTCTCCTTAGTGGGGTGGAATTGACGTGAAATTAAGATAATCACTGCCAGGTTTTTTTTCAAGGGGGAGACTGATCTATTTGGATTTTTACGGGTTCTGTAGGGGCGGACCCTTGCGGTCGCCCTTGTTGCTCTGACTGTAATGTACCGGTGGAGACATCCGTAACCGATATCGGTCAATTTTAAATAGTTAAATTTCATTTGGATTTGTTTACATTTGCCCGTAGTTTTGATACTCCCATGGACATGGTTTGTGATACTGCCTTTTGGGAGGGGTGGAATGGATAATCAAATAACACAGAGAGCGCCAGGGTGTTAAGGCTCCGCGTTCCGGCAACGGAATTCGGAGCCTTTTTGATGGCTTCAATAGATAAACATCCAAGTAGACCGCGAGGGCCGAAGCGGGTCAATTCAACATCAGTTCTGTTCTCTAACTATACGTTCTATTTCTTTTCAGTGCTGTCCGGTTAGGGAAATGATACGGTGATCCATTAATATGCTGCGATGCGCCCATACATACATGCCTTTTTCACAAAAACAGTCGGTACGCTGTCTGACATGTAATCGTCCGTGAATCCAAACTTCTGACTCAGACGGGCAATGTAGATATGTTGCTATATGTGTTGTCCGGCAGCCTTGCTTGTGGTAATGTGAGCATACATAGAAACGAGGTGCCATCATGTCCATTACAACGGTATCAAGCCGGGAATTTAACCAGCATGCAAGCGATGCGAAGAGGAGTGCCAACAAGGGGCCGGTGTTTATCACTGATCGTGGCAGGCCTGCGCACGTCTTGTTGTGTATCGAGGATTACCAGAAACTGGCTGGCGCTCAGATGACACTTGTTGATGCGTTGGCGCAGCGAAGTGCTCCTGCCTTCGATTTTGATCCGCCGCGTGCAGAAGGTCTCTACCATCCTGCGGATCTCTCCTGATGTTCATACTGGACACCAATGTTATTTCCGAGCTCCGGCGGCTGGAAAAAGCTGACCCAATGGTTGTCTTGTGGGCTTCTTCTTTACCTGTTGCCAGTTTTTTCCTGTCATCAATCACTCTATTGGAACTTGAGCTCGGTGTTCTGCAGATAAACCGAAAAGACCCGATTCAGGGGGCGGTATTGCGTGACTGGATTGACAACCAGGTGCTTCCCTGTTTTGATGGTCGGATTCTCGCGGTCGATACTATAGTTGCGCAACGCTGTGCTCGTCTTCATGTACCGGACCCTCGTGCAGAGCGTGATGCGCTGATTGCTGCAACGGCTCTTGTGCACGGCATGACCGTAGTCACCCGAAATGTCGCCGACTTCAAACCAACAGGTGTTCCAACACTCAACCCGTGGGAAGATCACCGGAACTGACAGCAAAGCCGGTTCCACTTCGCTTGAACCGGCCTACGAAGATATTAATGTTACAGCGTACTGGTTACGTAGAGAGGCTTTCCGTGACACTTTCCCGCCACAACCGTAGCATGACCGCCATGCTGAATGGACTTTCCCGCGAATATCTACAGGGCAAGGAAGAGGTGCTGCGCCTGTCGGTGATTGCCATGCTGGCCGGAGGTCATATCCTGATCGAGGACCTGCCGGGACTGGGCAAGACCACCATCGCCCTGGCCCTGGCTGCCAGCACCGGGCTCAGTTTTGGCCGGGTTCAGTGTACCAGTGACCTGCTCCCTTCCGATATAACTGGCCTTTCGGTGTTTAATCGCGAGGAGGGGCGCTTTGTGTTTACCGCCGGGCCGATCTTCAGCAATATCGTTCTGCTGGACGAAATCAACCGGGCCATGCCCCGCACCCAGAGCGCCATGCTGGAGGCCATGGAGGAGCGCAGGGTAACGGTGGAAGGGGTAACCCACCACCTGCCCGACCCGTTCATGGTCTTTGCCACCCAGAATCCGTCCGACCAGAGCGGCACCTTCCTGCTGCCCGAATCCCAGTTGGACCGGTTCCTGATCTGTACCGATATCGGCTATCCTCCGGAAATCCTGGAGAAGGGGATTATCGCCGGCGGCGGAATCCGTGAACGGATTGCCGATATTGCCGCAACCGTCGATGCGGAGGACATCCGTAGCGCCCGCCGGCAGGTCGCGGAGGTGTACCTCTCGGAAGCGCTGGTTGGGTACATCTACACCCTGGTGGCCGCCACCCGCAATCATCCCATGATCCAGACCGGACTTTCCACGCGGGCGGCCATCAATCTGGCCCAGGCCGCACGGGCAGCGGCATTTCTGGAGGGTCGTGACTTTGTTGCACCCGAAGATGTCAAGGGGATAGCGGCTGCGGTCTGCAGCCACCGGCTGGTCATGCGGCCCGAGCACGAGACCGCCCACAGGGGGGAATTGCTACGCACGCTCATCAGCGACATAGCGCTGCCTTTGGTCTGAGGATCAGCAAGGCGGGAGCGCTGTATATCGCCATCACGCTTCTGCTGGGCTTCTCCGCCGTCAATACCGGCAACAATCTGCTGTTCCTGGTCGTCTCCGGGCTGCTGGCGTTCATGTCCGTCACCGGGCTGGCCGGCATGTTCAACCTGAAGGGACTTGTGCCCGAACTGCTGCCGTCGGCCGAGATCTTCGCCGGCACTGCCACACCCTTTCGCCTGCGCCTCCATAATGCAAAACAGCACCTGCCCTCGTTTCTGATCCGTGTCGAATGTGTTAACGGGCAAGGTCTGACTCTGCCAGTCGTAGCCTCCGCCTGCACTGTTGAAACTGCGCTGTCGATGACCTTTCCCCGCCGCGGACCGGCCCGGATCGGTACGATCAGGGTCAGCTCGCCCTTCCCGGTCAATTTTTTCACCCGTTTCTGGACCTTCAACATGGAGGAAGAGTTGGTCGTCTTTCCCCGTTTGATTCCTGGTGTCTCGACCGGTGACGGCCCTGTCGCGCGGCAGGTCGGCAGCGTCACCCGGCGGGAGCGGGGACAAGATGGTGAGCTGGAACGGATTGCAGGTTATTCGGGTCGCGAACCATTGCGGGCGATTCACTGGAAACTCTCTGCCCGCGGCGACGACCTGTTGGTCAAGGAATTCGGCCGCCAATCGGTGCCGCCGCTGGTGATTGATCTTGAACAGCTGACCGGCGACACCCTGGAGGAACGCATATCACAGGCCGCCTGGCTGGTACGGCGCACAGTACATGCACGGCCGGTCGGGCTGCGTCTGGGCGGCAGCACGATTCTGCCCGCCACCGGCAGAATTCATGGCGCCCTGCTGTTGCGGGAACTGGCTCTGTATGGCCTCGATTAGTTCACTAGCCCGGATAAACCGGATAAGTGCGTTAACAACGTTGTCTTCTGCCAGAAGCGCGCAGAAAACAACGTTGAACTTACTAATAGCCCTGTTGGCCTACGGCATCGCCCTGTGCGGTATCGTGCCGCTCTTTTTATGGCTTGAGATGACGCCGCGCCTGATTCTTGCGGCCGGGCTGGCAGCCGGCATCTGGCAGGCCTGGCGGGGCGCCTGGCCCCTGAAAAACTGGCTCTTCAACACAGCCATCGTCCCGGTGTTCCTGTTCTACGCTGTTCAGTTCAGTCCTGCAAATCCGGTTCAGCCGGTTGTCAGCGTACTGGCCATCATGCTGGCGGTAAGGCTGGCCGGCCCCAAAAACACCCGCCATTATCTACAGATCTCCGCGCTGTCCCTGTTCTGTCTGGCCGCATCCTCACTGTTCGATCTCAGCCCGGTCTTTCTGGCCTACCTGTTCCTGATGCTGCTGATGGTGGCTGTTTCACTGGTGCTGTTGACCTTCTACAGTCAGGACGAGCGCATGCTGCTTGCACGCGCCGACCTGCGCAAGGTGTTGCTGGCGGGGTTGCTGATGCCGCTGGCCTCATTGCCCCTGCTGATTCTGTTCTTTCCACTGCTGCCGCGCACCCCGCTGCCGCTCTGGAATTTCATGGCTGCATCAGCGCTGCGGCCATCGGAATTCAGTGACAAGGTCGAACCGGGCAGCAGTGCCTCGGTCGGTGAGTCGCGGGCGCTGGCTTTTCGTGCCGAGACGCCGCGCTTGCCTCAGCAGCAGTTGTACTGGCGCGGAACTGTTTTTAACCGGGTCGAGGGTCGCCGCTGGGTGCGGACCGAACCGCCCTTCGAAAGGATCGTCTACAGCGGCCGGCGCATTGCCCAGACCATCTACCCGGAGCCGGGACCCTCGCGGGCACTGCTAGCGCTGGATGCCCCGGCAGCCATTGCACTCCAGCGCTCCCGCCGGTCAAGTGATGGTGTCTACGAATCCCAGGGGCGTCCCGGAAGACGCTTCACCTACAGCGCGGAGTCGGTTTTGTCGGGGACCCTGACCACGAACGGCGCAATCAAACATACCTTTTACCTGGCGCTGCCCGACAGGCCATCGCCCCGCATCCTGCAACTGGCGGCCGATATCCGCCAGAAGGGTGGCAGCGATGCCGGCAGACTTGAACAGCTGGAGACATACTTCCGTAATGGCGGATACCGATACAGCCTGACCGGCCTGCCGACCGGTGACCAGGCTCTGGAGCAGTTTCTGTTTGAGAAGAAACAGGGCAATTGCGAGTTTTTCGCCTCCACGTTTGCCCTGCTCCTGCGGGCGGCCGGGGTGCCGGCCCGTCTGGTGGGCGGTTATCTGGGCGGAGAATACAATGAACTGGGCGGATATTATCTGGTTAGCGAAGACATGGCCCATGTCTGGGTCGAGGCCTTCATCGCCGGCCAGGGCTGGGTACGGGTTGACCCGAGCAGCTTTGCCCAGAACGCCGGAGCCGTGTGGGGGAAATCGCCCGACAGAAGCCTGCTGTATAAGCTGCGCATGATGCTGGATGCGCTCGACTACCACTGGAACAATGCGGTTATCACCTATGATTTCGAGCGCCAGGTGGATGTCGTCCGCGACGCGGGGAAGCGCCTGCAGGGGCTCGAAGTGCGAACAGCATTCAGGACTCTTCTACCATACCTGCTGATGTCAACCGGGGTGGCGGGGCTGTGTGTTGTCCTGGCTTATCGGAAACGGTTATTTCCGGCACGGCAAGAGCGTCTGTTGCGTGCCTTCTACCGCCGGGTCGAGCGTGATTGCGGCCTGCGGGTGGAGCGGGGCAAGGTGGGGCTGTTTGAACTGGCTGATTTGACCGGAAACCGGGATGTGCGAACGTTCGCTGACCTCTACGCCGGGGCGGTGTATCGCGACCGCCGGTTGACAAATGAAGAGTATTTTCGATTGAAAC
>JBBQXT010000063.1:0-16794 GCA_038209415.1 Geobacterales bacterium | reverse complement strand
AGCACTGCCCGGCGGGGCCTGTTTATTATCGACCCCAATGGTGTGATCCAGTACCGGGTTGTCCACAGCGACAAAGTCGGACGCAGTGTAGAGGAGACCCTGCGGGTGCTGAAGGCGCTCCAGACCGAGGAACTCTGTCCGATCAACTGGAAACCGGGCGACAAGACCATCAAGAAATAGACCCGCTCCAACCATGATAACGTGAAAGGCCGCCCGATTTCAGGTGGCCTTTCGTCGTATCAGACTACCTTTTACTTTTACCTGGAAACCGGCTGGGCAGCCTTTTTCATCGACGCAGCCTCAAACGCTTCGGCGAATACGTCGGCAAACTCCTCGATGGACGTGGGGGTGGTATTTTCGATTGTCCGTGGACGATTCACCGCAAAGAGCCCTTCGTTCAGAGCCCGACTCATATCAATGAATAGTCTGCTTGCGTCGAGGCTGATCCCCATTGCCTGCATCCCTTTAGCCGCTTCATCATAGGGAAATTGCACGTACTTCACTCCGCCCTTGATGATGGAGTTGACTATGCTTCTGCCGGCATCGTTCTGATAGCCCCGGAAGTCGTCTGCTGTATAATCGGGGGGGATCACGATGAATACGGCATTGGCGCCGCTAAAGGCCCCGGTCAGGAAAGTGGTGTCCTTAAGGTCACCCACTACAGCCTCGGCACCTTGTTTGACTAGCTTTCGCAAGCCGGCAGCATCCCTGCCGATCACCCGCACATTTTCCCCCCTGTCCAGCAGGATCTCGGCTGCCTTGCTTCCTATATGACCTGTTGCTCCGGTAATAGCGTACATATGAATCCTCCTCTCGGCTCCGCGGAGCCGGTAGTAAGCGTTGTGTCCGTTATGCCGCCTCGACGATCAGAGCCATTGAGAGGTTTTTCGGTGTGTGAAACTGATCCCGATCTCTTCCTTTTGCAAACACACGAAACCGATCTCGCAGCCCCTCCAATGATTCAATCATGTATTTCCTCCTTGAGAAACCTGGTCATGACCGTGATGGCCATTTAAACGCAATCACACGACAACACGCAGATCAGCCAGAAAACAATAGCTACATGGAAATTATGTATTGACCCATTTACCTGAAATAAAGTATGGTGTTCATATGACCACCCATGAACTGCACAGCAAAAATGAGCTTACCGCACGCCAGCGCCAGGTACTGCAGTTCATTACTTCGTACAGCGATAGTAATGGCTACCCTCCCAGCCAGCGGGAAATAGCCGAACATCTGAATGTGTCCGGTACATTTCCGGTTATGAAGCATCTCCGTGCGCTGGAGCGAAAGGGATATATCAGACGAGAGAACGTAAACCGTGGGATTGCTCTTACAACGCCGCACAGCCGGAATGTCTCTCTGCCGATCGTGGGCACCGTCCGTGCCGGACAACTCTCTACGGCTATCGAGGATATCCAAGGGTACTTCTCGGTTGACCAGGTGGCAGTCAAGGGAGACGGCTGTTTCTTCTTGAAAGTCAGCGGTGAGTCCATGATAAACGCTGGCATACTCGACGGTGACCTGGCTCTGGTAAGGCCGCAGGCAACTGCTGATAACAAGGACATCGTGATTGCCATGCTTGACGGCGAGGCAACTGTTAAACGCTTCTACCATGAAGGCGGCCATATTCGGCTACAACCTGAGAATCAGTACATGGAGCCGATCATTATTCGCCCGGAGGATGGAGAGTTAAGCATCGTCGGCAAGGTGATTGGGATTTACCGTCAGCTGTAGGAAATCTGAAGAATATAACTAATGAAGTGAGGAGAGCGAAAATGGAACCGATTACCCTGTGTGGCCTAGTAATTGTTGCGTTTGGATTTTGGGTTGAGCTTGAAGCCATACGAAAGGTGCTGATGAAACCTATCGGAAATAGTAAAATGCTGGCTGGAATCAGGTCGCTGTTCTCAGAGCAGAAGCCTGTCTATGCAAATAGATATGCCCCATACACTCGCTAGTCATCTAATTGAGTAATCTGGTGATAGTAAATGGCGGGGTGTTCAGGTTAATTTGTTGATTTATGTCACTATGTTAGTACTACAAGGCAACTTTCACATTCCGTTTCCCGCTCCATAAAAATCAATGACTTACAGTTGTCAGCTGCAGGTCATTTTTGTTTGTGCCGTAGTAAATGCCGTAATAGAATTCCAAGTGACTTACCCAAAACCCTCACGACATTATGTAACTCGCCGTCCTATACGACAATCAGACAAACTCTGATTGTTTTATTGCCCCATAAATCGATAATGATGATTGTTGGGTATGATATGCAAAAAACAGGGCAAGATATCAATGCGGAACATGCTGAAAGGAAGTATGGTTTGTCAGGTAAAACAAAATTGCTAGAGGAGGCTTTATGAGAAAATTAATTGTTGCGATGTTGGTTATGGTAGGAATATGTATTACTACTACACTATATGCGGCCGAGCTTTTCGGCATCGTGTCCGACAAGAATGCCAAACCTGTCGAGACCAAAGTGACACTCAAGGATGCCAAAGGTGCTCCAGTCGGCGAGCCGGTGTCCACGGATAAAAAGGGCGCTTATGCTTTCAAGGGCATCAAGCCCGGTTCCTATGTTGTCGTTGTTGGAGCGAAGGATGAGTTGAAAGTGTTTGTGGGCCCTGGCGAAACCAGGCGCGACTTCCACCTGAAATAGATTCACCATGGAGACGTTAGAACATGTCGGAAGAATCACCAGAAAAATCTGAAGAACAACCCAAAAAGAAGGACTTCTGGGATATTATGCAGGCCATGGGACCGGCAATTATTGCCGCCACTGTGGCTATCATGGGCTCCGTATACAGTTATCAGCAGGCCCAGATGACCAAGACATCCGAAATGCGCGAGGTCTATACCAAAATTATGACGGAGCGCGAAAGTTCGGATAATTCCATCCGGGCCAATATGTTTCAGATGCTCATTAATGGCATGTTCTCCAAAGAGATCAGCAACGGCAGCAACCCCGATAGCATCCGCCTTATCAAACAGAGGATCATGTTCCTGGATGTGCTCTCGCGCAATTTCGACACCGTGGACATCAAACCTCTTTTTGAAGATCTCGACAGTGAATTGACCAAGAAGATTTACAACGATAAAACGTATTCCGACGGCGCACAAAAAGACTACTTTGGCCTGCGTTCCGAGCTGCGGCGCATCGGCAAAAACCTGTCCGTCAAACAGCTCAACGCACTGGCATCACTGCCGGGCACCGTGGTAAAGACCATCGTGATGATTGAAGACAAGGACGGCACGTTACAGGTCATGCAGGATGAGAGCACCTCAGACGTCAGTAGTGATACCATTCCCGTGGAAATCAAACCGCTGGGCATTGATGACGGAAAGGTGGATGTCACGCTTGAGTATCAGAAGACCAAAATCTCCGATCAGGGTTTCAAAGCCCCGTCCTTCGTCATTACATTCTATGACATGCCATATATCGACAATAGCGTGATCGACAAGGACATGCGTATAGGCGTCGTGCTCACCAAATACGTCTCCACCAAAGACCTGGATATGTTTCGTGACCGGATCGACAAGAGGCTTATCAAGGATTACGAAGACCTTAAGGCCGGCGGAATAGCCAAGTATGCAGAGATCCGGCTGATCAAATTTCCGGCCAAGTACACCGGCCACCGCGACCGGCCCTATTTGCAGGAGATTTTGCAAGACCTGATTGAAGACAAGAAACCCAATGGATCCGGCAACAAACAGACTGTGAAGTAATCTCTAAAAAAATGATAATACCGTTCAAATTGATTCTACTTTACTATCTAGTTTACAAACCGTTCCTGTTCACATGTATTTAAATGGATGTGCTTGAACGTAACTGAACTTTTGGCACAGCGAGGAAAGCAGTAACTATCTGATGTTAAAGGAAGCCGGTGGCGGATATGGTACACCAGCTTCTTACGAATCTTCAAATGTCAAACATGTCCAAGCGATTTTTCTCATGTCCCTTTTTCCACTGTCCAGGCAAATTCACGACTTGCTCCAGTTAACATCCACCATGCTTCCCGTACTGAAACTTTTCCTTATTCCAGTCGGGGGCGGAATCCCTGCTGGTGTTTTGCTGGCTCATGCCAAAGGATTGGCCTGGCCCATCACTACAGGGCTCTACCTGGTTTCTGATGTGCTCCTGGCCCTTGCCTTGGAACCGGTCCTTCGGCTTCTCGCAGCGTTGGGGGGAAGCGTCCCGTTGCTAGCTCGTCTCAGCATGGCTTTAAAGACTGCAACAGCTCGCAGCGTGGCACATTTCAGTGGCACCGGCGCAGGTCCCCTTACGCTCGTTATGATTGCCTTCGGGGTGGATCCAATGACAGGGCGCGCCACGGCACTGGCTGCGGGTCATGGATTCCTTACCGGTTGGGCCTTTGCCATCGCTGTAGACATGCTTTATTTCGCCGTCATCGCGCTCACGACTTTGCACCTGAATTCGTATTTTCGAGATCCAAACACTACAATGCTGGTTGTCCTTGGCGCGATGTTCGTCGTGCCCATACTGGTACGCTATTTCCGATCCACGCAAATGCCCCATAAACAAGGCTAGATCATTTATTTGGCCAATCCTTGCAGAACTCGTCGCTCAAGCTGACTCTCTGTTGCGAAGGACCGCTTATTTTTTCGTTGAGCAGATGGAAAATGTAGTAGTACAGTTCTGCTTTATAAGTAAAATAAGTACACCACAGGGGACAACCACGCTTGACCCTTTTTGACCAGGAGAATACATGCCGAAAAAAAGTGTAACAAAAAGAGATGCCGGCACAGCAGCGAAAACGAATATACGGCTTGGTGAGGAGGATTTTTGCAAACTTCCTTTTGCCGACAAGCGCAGCTATCTAGACGGGGTACTCCCCAAGGAGCGGATAACCCTGATCCTGACAGACCCGGACGACCAGAAGCTGGCCCGGGCCATGCAGCCCCATGAGTTGTACTGGCTGTTCAAGGAAAACGGTGGTCCCGAGGCCATGGAACTGCTGGCGCTGGCAAGCCCGGAGCAGTGCGTGTTTATCCTGGATATGGAACTGTGGCGAGGCTGGTCGTTCTCGGAAGAGAAGGCGGTCCAATACCTCGGGTACATACTGAAGGGCGGTGTGGATCATTTCCTGGAACTGCTTCCCCATCTGGATTTCAATCTCCTCTCCCTTTTCCTGGGGCGGGAGCTGATTGTCGCGGGGGGCATCGGCGATATCAATACGGATGAAGAACGCCAGACGGATTGGGACCACACCTTCGACGATGTCTTTCTGATCAAGTTCAAAAACCCCAAACACGCCCAGATCATCGGCCTGTTCCTGGAACTGGTCTGCCGGTTAGACAATCCCCTCTACACGGCGCTGATGGAGAGTGTCAGCGGCGAAATCGACATCGAATCGGAGGAGGAGTGCTATCACCTGAAATCGGGCCGCCTGGCCGATCTGGGCTTTCCTCCCTTTGACGAGGCGCGTGAGATCTACTCCCGCATCGACCCGGCCGCGTTCACCCCCGGCCGCAACAAAGTGATCCTGCAGGCGGTGGAAGCGACCACGCTCCCCGGGATAATTTTGACCGGGAAGACCTTTCTGGAGCGGGTCATTCTCAGGATGGATTCGGAACTGTTCCGCATGGAACTGAACTATCTGATCAATAAAGCTCTGGTGGCCGATGAGGCCCATCTTGCCGATATGGAAGAGATGAAGACCGTGGTGGAAAGGGTTTACGGTTACCTGAACATTGCCCTGGAGTACCTGAGCGAAGGAGATGAAGCAAAAGGGGCGGAGATCCTGACCGGCGAATATCTGAAAAGGTTGTTCCAGCTGGGGTTCAGCCTGGTGATCGGCCTGAAGATCAGGGGCGACAGGCTGAGTGACACGGATTATGCCACCGGCAAGGTCCTGTCGGGACTCAAAAGCCCCAGGCCCCGCTACTACCGAGGACTTGACTCCGACGGTATCGACGGCTACCGCGAATTCCGGGAGCTGCAGGATGTGACCACGATGTCGGATTTTTTGAAAACGCTGGAAGGTTGAATGGTGCGTTGGGAGGACGTGGCGGCTTTATTGCTTGGCGCGCCCGCGGCTAGTGACCTGCTTTTATGAGCTGTTCGTTCTCTGACTTGAGGCGGATGATCTCGGCCTTGAGGAGGGCATTTTCCTCTTTCAGCTGATCAAGTGTTATTTTCTGCTGTGGTACTTCCGCTTCCGACCTCTTCACAGTACCACGATCAACCGTGCTGACAGTGGCAACGCTGCCGGCAGTTCCAGCATTGACACTGCTCCCATCCTTGTTGACACTGGCGACGGGGGCGCTCTTCTTCTCCGTTATAACGGCCTGGGTGCTGAAGTCGACGTTCTCGGCCAGGCCGATCTGCCTGCATTTGCCGGCCTCGTACTCCTTCAGGACTCTCTGGGTCGCGTAGCAGCCGCTCGGGTTCAGGAGCTGTCTGAGGCCGCTGCAATAGCCAGCTTCCTTGGCCTTCAGAACATGCTCCTCCTTGATGCACTTGTCATACTCACTGCCGGCCAGCGCATTTCCTGAAATCAAAGTAAGCAGAATGGATACGATCAGTAAGTTTTTCATGTGCCCCTCGTTTGCAGCAGTAACCGGAACGGTTTCAGACCAATCAACAGATGGCTGGATTTTCGGGGACTATAGCCGCCCGTCGCTGAAAAGTAAACCGATTCCTCGACAACAGAATCTGCCGGTTCAGGCCATGTTGCAGCCTTTCAATTCATCGGCTGCTGTAGTACTATGTTTGCCCCCGTCTCCACAGGCGGGACGTATGCTGGAATTTCGGGAGAATGTGCACATGGATGAAAAACAAGTCAGCAGCAAAGTGTGGAGGTTGGCGGCAGATTCTACCGGCGGCCGGCTCTCATCCCGCAAACTGAACAAAGACGTGCCGGTAATGGAGGATGACTCACCGCAGGTGGCGCGGGACAACATTGTCAAGGATATGATGAGAATATTCGATGGCCTGCTGGGGTGTACGTCGAAGCGTAGCGGGGTGAATCTGGACTTTCTGCATGCCTACAAAACAAAACCGGCCAGCGGTACCCAGCGCAAACTGGAACAGGAAATCTACCGCCTGATCAAAGGTCTGGTGGAACTGAATTCGCCCAACACAGGCTTTGCCATCAGCGTGCTGTTCAACAATGGCACCTATTATTACAACAAGGCCAATGTGCCACCCTCGTTCGGCATCTTTCTGACATCACTGGTTGAGTTTCTGGAAGGGCATGATTGCCTGAACGTCTGTCCCGAAGACTTGGCAAAACTGAAAACTCTGCTCTCACGGGTCTAAGTCCTTGGCCGGGAAAACGCAGTCTGCCCTCAGGAAGCGTGCATCCCGGTTTTTGTCGACGGTTTCAACTGACCGACAAAGACAACATGACGCAGACCACCCCGTCCGGGTCGGTCGGTGGTCACCGTGAAACCGGCACTTCGCAAGCGCTTGTCGAAACCCTCGTCATAACATTCTCCCCATACCGCCACGACACCGCACGGTTTGAGTGCGGCACGCATATTCTCGATGGCCCGGCTGCCGTAGAGCGGGTCATCGCTGTGGTGCGTCTTTGCGTGAGGTCCACGGTACAGGTCAAAGATGATGGCATCGAAGCGCTCCTCACCGCCGTTCACGGCGCTGTGGCGGATGAGGTGGGCAACGTCGCCGATCACGATCCTGACGCGCGGGTCATCGACGGCGTTTCCCGTGAGCGGGGCCAGGGGGCCGCGGCACCATTCGACGACGGTCGGGTTCAGTTCGGCCACGACCACCTGCGCCGTGGCGGGCAGGCTGTCGAGCACCGCCCTGAGGGTGAAACCCATGCCCAGGCCGCCCACCAGGACTCGCGGGCCGGCGGCATCTTTCAGGTGGCTGCAGCCGAGCCGGCCAAGCATGACCTCGGAGCGGTTGGCCAGACTGTTCATCAGCACCTGGGCGCCGATCATGATCAGAAAATCCTTCTCTCCCCGCTGGCGCAGTTCGAGTGGGCCTTCTTCGGTGGCGATGCTTTCAATGATCTTCCAGGGTTGTGCCATGGCTGCCTGCCTTTTAGTATATCCAGGACCGATCCGCTGAAACCGTCTGTATCCGGGGTATCAGCGCCGGGTCCAGGGCTTCCATCCGTTCCTTGCCCAACTCCTCCAATGCTGCCCTCATCCGGCCCGCATCGGCTATCAGTCCGGCCACATCCACCCACTGGCACTGATCCGCAACATGGCCCAGATATCCGGCGGCGCCTTTCAGCAGGCTGAGCGCGCCGCCGAAATTACCGTTTCGCCAGTGGTGCAGAGCCACCGCAATCTGGATCAGTCCCTGGTAAAAATCACGAACCTCGCCTTCTGCCCCGATCCACAGATCTTCCACGGTTTCATGGCATTCGAACCACTGACCGGCATTAAACTCGCGGATGCCCTGCAGCAGCTGTCCAGGTGGCGATTCAGTGCACTGTCGTTTCATGGCGAATCCATTGTTCCGGTGATGTTAGAGCAGCTTCAACTGTTCCGCAAGTTCATCGGCCAGTACCGGTTTTGTCAGGTATCCGTCGAACCCGTTCTCCAGAAACCTTTCCCGGTCGCCGATGAGGGCGTGGGCAGTCAGGGCGATGACAGTCGAGCGCCGGCCACGTTCCGCCTCTTCGCCGCGGATGACGGCAACCGCCGCTTCTCCTCCCAAGACCGGCATCTGAATGTCCATCAGAATGCAGTCAAATTCACGTTGTCTCCACTGTTCCAGCGCCAGTTCACCATTCGGCACACATATAACCTTGTGCCCCATTTTCCCCAGGATGGTGGTAATGAACTTCTGATTGATTTCGTTATCTTCCGCAACCAGCACGGAAAGCGGGCGCCCTTGCCGTGCGGGCTGCAAGGCTATTTCAGCCTTTTTTGAACTCCCCGCAACGATCGGCAGCGTCGTAAAAGGAATCACCAAATGGAATCGTGATCCGACTTCCGGCTCGCTCTCCACCCATATCTTGCCCCTCAACAGCTTTGCCAGGTTTTGGCTGATGGCAAGTCCTAAACCAGTGCCTCCATATTTGCGGGTGGTGGAGGCATCGGCCTGGGCAAATGCGCCGAATATTTTTTCCAACTGCTCCGCTGCCATGCCGATGCCGGTATCGCTTACGCTGATACGGATAACGACGGTGTCATTCAGTCGGCTTTCAAACATCGCCGATATACTGATGCTGCCCTGTGCTGTAAACTTTACGGCGTTACCCAGCAGGTTGAGGATAATTTGTTTGAAGCGCAGCTGATCGCCCAAGACAATTTTGGGAACGTCCGGCGCGACCAGGATAGTAATAGTGAGCTTTTTACTGCCGATGATTGCTCGCTGGGTGTTGGTAACGTCATTGATGGCACGTTCCAAGGAGAATTCGACGTTTTCTAGTTCGATCATACCGGATTCGATCTTGGAAAGGTCGAGGATGTTGTTGATCAGGGCCAAAAGATTGTGTCCCGACGAGTCAATCAGCCCCAGATATTCCCGCTGTTCTTCCGTTAGTTCCGTCATATACAGCAGTTGCGTCATGCCGATGATGCCGTTCATCGGGGTGCGGATCTCATGGCTCATGTTGGCCAGAAATTCGCTTTTGACCCGGTTGGCGATCTCTGCGTCCTGTTTGGCTACCAGCATCTTCTCATGAGTCACCTGCCGCTCGGCCACCTCTGCCTCAAGCATGACAGCCTGCTGATGCAACTCGTCCTCAGCTCGCTTGCGGTCGGTTATTTCCCTGGTTATACCGTAGTACCCGGTAATTGTACCCTGTACGTCACGCTCGGGAGTGGATCTTACTTCCACCCATAACCATTCGCCGTCTTTGCATCGCTGCTGTGCTTCGTAGGATATGGTGCCTGACTTCATCCCATGCTGTTCAATTTCTTGCCGCTGTCGGGTGATTTTCGTGAGTGTTGCGATACCGTCCTCGTCAAACAAATTAAAAATATGCTGGCCGATCATCTCTTCGGCCCGGTAGCCGCGCAACCGCTCATCCGCCGGGCTGATATAGGTTAAAAGATAATCGCTGTCTACTTGCCAAACAACATCAGATACATTCTCCGTCAGCAGGCGGTAGTGAACCTCGCTCTCGCGTAACGCATCATCAGCCTGTTTGTGATCTGCAATTTCTCTTGCCAGCTCTTCATTTGTTTGTTGCAGATTATCGTTTGCCTCGGAAAGCTGAATTGTCCGTTCTGCAATCAGCGTTTCCAGGGACTGGTTGCGGACGGCCAACTCCTGCAGAGGATAGACTTCGCCCTCAGCAGTCGTGGAATAGGGAATTGAATAACTGCAGTGCGAGATTTTCCAGTCTGCGGATTCCTGGCGGAATATCAGTACCAGGCGGGCTGTCTCCCGTGATAGGATGTGGTCTTCAATCGGCAGGTGAATGGTCAAAAAAGCGGTCGCGACTGCGGTCGTATCAGCCAGTGACTGGATCATCAGGTCCTTGAGTTCGATGCGGAGCGGATCCTTGACCTGGGCGAAGTCCTGGCGGGTAATCGCGACCCACTCGGCCCTGTCTTTGACCAGAAAATTTCCGCCACCGGTAAAACCGGAAAAGTCCTCGCTGAAACAGGTGGTCAGCAGATCATCACGGGTTGAATACATCCGTAGGTAATCGTCAAACAGCTGGCGGATTTTTTGGTGGTCGCTTGAATCCATTGAATGGCCCCCTGATTACTTTCAAGCCTGACAGACTCTCCTAGAGCAGCAGTGCAACCGGTTTCTCCAACAGCATCCGCAATTCCGCCAGGAAGGATGCCGCATAGGCGCCGTCGATGCTGCGGTGGTCGCTGGAGAGCGTCACCCGCATGGTGGGTGCCACAGCCAGCTGGCCGTTGCGGACCAGTGGGCGCTCGCTGACGGCAGCGACCGCCAGGATAGCGACCTGTCCCGGCATGATTAGGGCCGCGAATTCATCCACACCGTACATTCCCAGGTTCGATACTGAAAAACAACCGCCGCTGAGCTCCCCGGAGGTGAGCCGCCCCGCGCGGCTTTTATCAACCAATCGGGCCGCCTCGCGCTCGATCTCTGTAACCGACAGATCCTGGCATTGCCTGATGACCGGCATCAGCAGGCCGTCCGGCAACGCCACGGCAAAGCTGATATGGATGCCGCTGTCGGCAGCAGCATCTGCTGAGCGCAGTAGGGGAAAGCGTTGCAGGGCAGCGGCGCAGGCCTTAATAACCAGGGCATTGTAGCCGATCTGCCGATCACCCGTCTTGAGTTCACTGACGATCTCGCGACAGGCCTCCATGCAGATTTCGACGGTCACGGTGAAGTGCGGGATGGTACTCCAGGATTGGCTGACAGCGGCCGCTATGGCCTGGCGCATGGGGCTGGCGGGGGCGGTCACGCGTGTCGCAGATGGTGAGGGGGCTGTTGGTTGCAGCGGAGTGGTTTCTGCCGAGCGGTCCGGGTGGACGCCGGTCAGGTCTTCCTGCGTGATTCTGCCTTCCGGGCCGCTGCCCTGAACCTGGTCCAGGTCGATGCCCTGTTCGCGCGCCATGCGCCGCACCAGCGGTGAAGCCTTGTCGTGGTACTGCTCCGCGTGGAGCGCTTCTGGCGGGTGCGTCGCCGCTTCCGCGACAGGCGCAGTGGCAGTGATTAGCGCTACGATTGGTGCTGCACTTGATGCTTCTACCGGAGTTTCCGCCGCTGCCGACGTCACTGCCGGCACTGTCTCGGCCAGTTCACCGGGCTCCCCGATCAGGCCCAGTAATGTCCCGACCGGGACCGTTTCGCCACCCGTGGCAAAGATCTTGATCAGAATACCCGAGGCAAAGGCCTCCAGTTCCATGACCGCCTTGTCGGTTTCGACCTCGGCAATGATGTCGCCGCGTTCGATGCGGTCGCCGACATTCTTGCGCCAGCCGGCAAACAGGCCTTCCGTCATGGTATCAGACAGCTTGGGCATGGTGATCTCTTTGGCCATTGATGTCTCCTTTGAAAGAGTAAAATCTTTGACCACCCCTAGCCCCTCCTGAACCAGGAGGGGGACTAACCCCCCCCTCCTTGATAAGGAGGGGACGGGGGTGGTTGACTTAATTGGTTAATATTTTCCGCTCAACACATCCCGAACAGCCTGCTTGATGTCGTCGGCCTGGGGGATGCAGATCTTTTCTATCTTGCGGGAATAGGGCATGGGCACATCCAGTCCCGAGACCCGTTTGACTGGTGCCCGGAGCGTGTCAAAACAGTTATCGTAGATCCTTGAGCTGATCTCGGCCCCCAGACCGCAGGTCCGCCAGCATTCCTCCACCACCACGGCCCGGCCGGTCTTGCGCACCGAGGCCAGGATAGTTGCCTCGTCCAGTGGGGCCAGGCTGCGCAGATCGACCACCTCGCAGGAGATGCCGTCCTGCTCCAGTTCCTGCGCGGCCTGCAGGGCCAGAACAGTCATGCGGGCATAGGCCACAATTGTAACCTGATCGCCCGTGCGTTTGACCTCGGCCTTACCAATCGGTACCAGGAACTCCGGATCGTCCGGCACCTCGCCCTTGCTGTTGTAGAGCAGTTCATGTTCCAGAAATATGACCGGGTTGTTGCTGCGGATGGCGCTCTTCAACAGCCCTTTGGCATCGGCCGGTGTGGCGGGATAGAGCAGATGCATGCCGGGGCAGTGCATGAAATAGGTCTCCAGACTCTGGGAATGCTGGGCACCCAGTTGGCTGCCGCCGCCGCCCGGCATGCGGATCGTCATGGGCAGGAAGGTCTGACCGCCGAACATGAAGCGGATTTTAGCCATGTGGTTGATGATCTGGTCCATGGCCAGCAGCGCGAAGTTGACTGTCATCAGTTCGGCTACCGGTCGCAGGCCGCCCATGGCCGCCCCGACTGATACCCCGATAATCGTGTTCTCCGAGATGGGAGTGTCCTTGACCCGCTCCTCGCCGAATTCCGCCAGCAGGCCACGGGTGACCTTGAACGAGCCTTCATAGAGGGCCACATCCTCACCCAGCACGACCACCGACGGGTCATGGCGCATCTCTTCCTTCAGGGCCAGATTGAGTGCATCCCGATAAGTCATCTCAGACATAGATATCCTCCCATACGACGCTGTCTTCCGGCCAGGGTGATTCTTCGGCGAATTTCACCGCCTCTTCCACCGTCCGCCGGCAACGGGCCTCGACAACATCCAGCTGCTGGCGCGTTGCGATGCCCTCTTCCATAAGCTGTCTGGCATAGTTCGGCAATGGGTCACGGGCCTTCCAGACCTCATGTTCGGCGGCGGAGCGATACCTGGCCGGGTCAGACATGGAATGGCCGCGAAAGCGGTAGGTGGTGGCTTCGATGAAGTACGGGCGTCCGCTCTCGCGGACCATTTCGGCGGCATGCTTGACGGCCTTGTAGACGGCGATCACGTCCATGCCGTCCACCTTCTCGGAGGGTATGTCGTAACCGCAGGTGCGCTTGTGGATCGAGGCCAGGGCCGATGACCGGTGCACTTCGGTGCCGATGCCGTAGAAGTTGTTTTCGCAGATGAACAGTACCGGCAGCTGCCAGAGCTGGGCCCAGTTGAGGGATTCGTGGAAGGTGCCCTGGTTGACCGCGCCGTCACCGAAGAAACAGGCGGAGATACGGTCCTCGCCGCGATACTTGGCGCTGAAGGCCAGACCGACCGCGATCGGGAACTGTCCCCCGACGATGGCATAACCGCCCATGAAATTCAGGCTGGGGTCGAAAAGGTGCATGGAACCGCCCTTGCCCTTGCAGATGCCGGTGGCCTTGCCGAACAGCTCGGCCATGACCCGCCGGGGGGCGGCTCCGCGCACGATGGCCTGGGCGTGTTCGCGATAGGCGGAGAGGATGTAGTCATCTTTGTGCAGTCCGGCCGTGGCCCCCACTGCCACCGCCTCCTGCCCGCTGTACAGGTGCAGGAAACCGGTAATGTGTCCTTTGGCGTACTGCTCGGCACAACTCTCCTCGAATTCCCGGGAAAGGAACATCTGTTCGTACAGTTTCAAAAGCTCCTGATCCGGCAGTACCATGCGTAATCTGGTTTGCATGTTTCTCCTCCACGGACGTTGCCCGCTCTGTTTGCTGCCTTTGTGAATGTTGATAGTATGACAGTTTTATGCTCAATAAAACAAAAATATGATTTTGTGCCATGAGCATGAGTGGGTGGACAGCAAACGCCTTGCTTTTAAAGTCTACCGAATTGGTCAAGTTTGGTTGTGAATAATATTCAGAAATGCTATTGTTCAAATAAGGAGCGCGAGTGGAATAGTCTGAAGGGACTTTGTCAGGTTTTGAAAGGAGAGTAAAATGAACATCCTCGATTGCACCATCAAGATGAAACAGGAAACGCGGGCACATTATGAACGCCTTGCAGAAACTGTAACGGATAATGAAGTGAAGCGACTTTTTTCCCTGCTGGCTTCCGCAGAAGAAGAGCATATTGGGAAACTGCGTGTGCTGAAAAAAAACATGAATAAATCTAATGTGCTGGATGTTGAAAGGCTTGAAGAAAGCGTGTGCGTTTACAGCCCGCATATAGATCCACGCCATCTGGCAGAGGTCCTGCGTGACGATCCGGATGCCTACCGGCACGTGGTACAGGAAGAAGAAGAAACAATTGAGTTCTTCGCCCAGTTGGGCACCCAGACGGAAAGTCAACAGCTGAAAAAAATCTTCCAGCTGCTGGCTGCCAAAGAGCGTGATCATCTGACAATGCTCGAAAATATTTATTTCTTTGTCGAAGAACCCAGAACGTATCTGGAGTGGGGCGAATTCAGCAACCTGAAGAGTCTCTAGCCGGTGGAAAGGAGAGTGTTATCATGACTGCCACGAGTTATGACAGGGTATGTTACCGAACGGAACAGAGGGAAGAAAGCGTTCCGTTGCGCAATGAAAAAGATGGAAAACTGGGGTTCACCTTCGGGTGCACACAGGCCGGGGCAACTGTGCAGGTCAAACTTACGAACGGTGAGCTGGACTCCTGGAGCCGTGATGAGTGTGTGGAGGCTTTCTCGGAACCGTTTTGACAGGCATGAGTCGGCACGAAATGAAAATGTGCAGGATAGACGGATGTTCCCGAAAGGGGGTAAGAGCAATGAGAGGCGAAGCGTTAAAGGTATGTGCCGTCAGTGATGCGCAGAAACTGGATAAACTTTCACAGGAGTCGAGGTTTGTCTGCGAAAGATGTGGTGCGACAGCCCACAGCAAGTCCAACGTCTGCGCGCCGGTTTTTATTGAACCGGATCATTGAGGGGCTTGATCAATAGCAAAACAAAAAGGGTCTGCATGTGAGCTGACCCTTTTTTGTGCCCGCCGACTACCGGGGTTGCTTGCATCAAAAGCTTATAACCCTGAAAAAAACATGTTCACGCAACGACACGCCGCCGCGTGATGAGCGTGAACGGAACGCTAATCCTTCATCGTTCAGTTTGTCACTTGATGTCTGCCGCAAGCTGTGCGGCCAGTGAACGGATGTGGCGGTCGTCAGTGCCGCAGCAGCCCCCCAGAATCTTCAAGCCCAGTTCCCGGCCCACTCCGGCGACGAATTGACCGAAAGCCTGCGGGTCCTCCTCCACCAGGCTGCTGCTGTCGTTCAGCTCTTCCGGGCTGAGCGCGGCGGTATTGGCCAACAGGCCGATTATCCGCCGCCGCACCTGTGGTGAAGAATTGGTTTCATGCAGCAGCGCTGCCCTGGCAAAGGAGACATGGGTGCAGTTGATCAGATAGGCCACAGGAAGGGGGGTCACGGCGGCATCGATGGCCGCGATGGCCTCCTTCAGGGGTGTGCCGTCCAGCAGTGTCCCTTCAGGGCGAACGATGAAACTGACCATGTAGGGTGTGCCGGTAGCGGCCAGGGCCAACGCCAACCCGGTTGCCTCGCTGAGGGCCGGAAGCGTGGCGGCCAGCAGAAAATCGACTCCCGCATCAGCCAACCGGGCAGCCTGCCAGGCGTGGAATTCCGCAGCCTCGTCAACAGCCAGCGCCTCGCCGGGGTTATAGGCATCACCGCGACAGCTCATCAAGCCACAGATGACCACCTTCTCTGCGTATTCTCCGTAGCTCCGCCGCAGCGCGTCGAGAAACCTGACATTGTCGCCGTTCACATCCAATCCTTTATATCCGGCCGAATCGATCCGTTCCCGGCTGGCCCGCCAGGTCGGGGTGGACATGAGCAGCGGCAGGCCGGACAGACGGCCGATGTCCAGATATTGCCGACAGATGATCTCCAGGGCTGCGCGTTTCGCATCGTCGTAGATAAAAGCTGAATTGACCAGAAAAGGGTCAAGTTCCAGACCGGGGCTGCGGCGAAGGCGTTCGATGACCGCCCCTTCGCCGAGGATGCAGGGTGTACTCTTGAGAAATTTTTCAAAACTGATCCGGTTCATGTATCGTTTGCATCCTGACGGTGCTTCACTTGGCTGGTGGTTTCCGGCCTGGTCCAGCCGCCGGTTGACAAGCTCTGACCCTATTGCCTGCCCCCACGCTCACCCTGCCCGGAAACCTACAAGAATCACCCTACCCGTGGGCTATGTTGATGGCTCGGGCCACGATCATCGCAACGATTGCCAGGGAGATTGTGCTTTCGACACCCATGACGAGTTTAACCCGCTTCGAATAGGGCATCGCGTCGGTCGGCGAGAAGGCGGTCGCGGCCGTGAGCGACACGTACAGATAGTCGGGGAAGGTCGGCTTCCAGTTGGCCGGAGCCAGCCCTTGCTGGTCGGATTGCTGCTGCGGAAAAACGAGATCAGGGTAGTCCCGGTAGCCATCGGCACGCGCCTCGGGTCCATCGCCGTCCAGTTCCCAATACGCGAAGGCGAAGATAGTGATGTTGACGACCCACA
>JBBQXT010000062.1:0-16940 GCA_038209415.1 Geobacterales bacterium | reverse complement strand
TGCGGGCCTTGCCGACGTAAATGATCGTGCCTGAGGCATCCCGCATCAGGTAGACACCGGGCGAGGCCGGCAACTGCGCTATTTTATCTTCCAGGCTCATGGTGACTATAGTAACTGCTTGTGTCGAGAATGAAAACTCATCATTTTAGCCGCACGTTGTGCGCAATATTTAGGCATCATGCCCTAAAAAGATGCACGGTCGAATATGGTCGCAGTAGTAATTTCAATCTGTTAGCCGCATGGAGCCGCTGGCAGTATTTTTGCTTGCAGGATTCAACTTGCCCAAAGACGGGCAGAACTTCACAGATACCAACGGGGGTAGTGAGTATGGAGACCATGTCAACGATGACTGGCCTGAAGAGTAGTGCCGATGTGCTTTTTCTGATGCTGGGGGCGGTGCTGGTTTTTGCCATGCATGCTGGTTTTGCCTTTCTCGAGGTGGGTACGGTTCGCAAGAAGAACCAGGTCAACGCCCTGGTCAAGATCCTCACCGATTGGTCCGTTTCGACGATCGTCTATTTTCTGATCGGTTTTCCAATCGCCTACGGCATCTCATTTTTGAAACCGGTTGAAGAGTTGCTTGGAAAGACCCAGGGCTATGACCTTGTGCATTTCTTTTTCCTGCTCTGCTTTGCCGCCTGCATTCCGGCCATCATCTCGGGCGGTATCGCTGAACGAGCCAAGTTCTGGCCGCAGGTCATTGCCGGTGCGGTCTTCGCCGGTATCTCCTACCCGCTGTTCGAGTCGCTGATCTGGGGTAAAAACGCATCTCTGTTGCAGAATGTCTTCAAGACCATCGGCGGCGCCGAGTTTCATGACTATGCCGGGTCGGTGGTGGTGCACTCCATCGGCGGCTGGATCGCTCTGCCGGCCGTCATCATCCTCGGTCCGCGCACGGGCCGCTACATCCGCGGCAAGTCCCACCCGATCCCGGTCAGCAACATCCCCTTTCTGGCGCTCGGTTCCTGGATTCTGGCGGTGGGCTGGTTCGGCTTTAATGTCATGAGCGCCGGCAACCTGGAAAAGATCTCCGGCCTGGTGGCGGTCAACTCGCTGATGGCCATGGTGGGCGGCGTACTGGCCGCCCTGGTGGCCGGCAGGAACGACCCCGGGTTTGTCCACAACGGCGCCCTGGCCGGCCTGATAGCGGTCTGCGCCGGCAGTGACATCATGCACCCGCTGGCATCCTTTGTGGTCGGCGGCATCGCTTCGGTGATCTTTGTCTACGGTTTCCACTATGAGCAGGAGAAACTCCAGATCGATGACGTGCTCGGTGTCTGGCCGCTGCACGGCGTGATCGGCTCCTGGGGCGGCATCGCCGCCGGCATCTTCGGGCAGAAGGCCCTGGGGGGCATGGGTGGAGTCAGCATCGTTTCCCAGTTGGCCGGCAGTCTGTCGGCAATAGTATTCGCTCTGGCAAGCGGGTTTATCGTGTACGGTATTCTCAGCAAGACCGTCGGCATCAGGCTCAGCCAGGAAGACGAGTACGCCGGGGCCGACGTCTCGATCCACAGTATCGGCGCATACCCGGAGGATCACATCCGTTGATGTGTGGGTGCCGTTGTACGGAACCCAGGCGAGCTCCAGCGGACACACGTAAAAACCTTTTCTGTCATTGACAAGGGGGCGGAGAGATGCTATTGAACAAGCATTTTACCCTGACATTTTTCCGCCCTCCGCGCGCCTTTTTTCCAGTGCCGGCCAAGAAGAGGTTACCTACCGTGATATCATTGAAATTATGCCGCACTACCCTGATCAGGTTTTTTGTCCTATTGGTCATAATTTCATCTTTCCTGAATACCCCCGCCTACAGCCAGGAGTCGGAAGACTCGCAGATATTCATCTCCGGTTTCAATGCCTACCAGCAGAAGGATTATGCCGCCACCATCGCACGGATGAACGAAGTACTGGAGAAGTACCCTGACACGCCGCTGCGCGATATGGTGCTGTTCTGGCTTTCGCGCGCCTATTTCAAGAACGGCAACCAGCAGCAGGCCGCCAGGTACATGTCGCAGTTTTCAAAGGAGTATCCCGACAACCCCCTCAAAGGGACGGTGGACGAGGAGTTGCTGGCACTGACCGCCCGTTATGACAAGGGTGAAAAGCTGCCGACCGGCGCCCTGCCGGTTGTGGCACGGAATCAGGCCGCACAGCGGGAGCGTGCCGAGCAGGAAAATCTTGCCGGACAGAAGGCGGAGCAGGCCCGTCTGGCTGCAGTAAAGGCTGAAGAAGGGCGTAAGTCACAGGAAAAGGCGGCTTCGGCCCGGCGTTTGGCGCAAGAGGCGGAGCAGGCCCGTCTGGCTGTTGCCAAGGCCGAACTGGATCGCAAGGCTGCTGAAAAAGCAGAGCAGGAGCGACTGGCCGCCTTTCAAAAGGAACAGGAACGTGTCGCGGTCGTCAAGGCCGAAGAAGAGCGCAAGGCTGCTGTGCAACAGACCGAGCAGCTGCGGATTGCCCGTGAGAAGACGGCGCGAGAGCGGCTGGCCGCCCTTCAAGTGGAACAGGAACGCATAGCGACCGTCAAGGCCGAGGAAGAGCGCAAAGCCGCTGTACTGAAAGCCGAGACCGAAAAAGTTGATATGGAGCAGGTTGTCCGGCAGCAGGCTGAAATGGTCCGCCAGACCATGGCAAAGGCTGAGCAGAAGCGCCTGGCTGTTCTCAAGGCAGAAGAAGAACGGGAGGCCGCTGAAAAAGCGGCAAAGGCCGAGCAGAGACGTATCGCTGCCGTCAAAGCTGATCAGGAACGCAGTGTTGCGGCGGTTGAGGAAAAACGCCTGGCTGTGCTCAAGGTGGAAGAAAACCGGCTGTCGGCAGAAAAAGCCGAACGGTTGCGGGTGGAGCGCGAGAAAGTCGAGCAGGAGCGCCGTGCTGCTGTAACAGCCGAAACGGCGCGACTGGCCGCCATCCAGAAGGAGCAGGAACGCCTGGCCTTCAAGGCAGAAGAAGAGCGCCAGACACGGGAGAAGGTTGCCGTGGCCAAACGCGCTGCCGAGGAGTCGCAACAGAAGAAGCAGGCCGTGTTGAAGGCGGAGCAGGAACGCATAGCGGCACAGAGAGCCGAAAAGGAACGCCAGGCTATAGCAGTTGCCGCAACTGCACAGGCTGCCCCTGGGAAAAAACCGGCACAACAGCGTACTGCCGCAGCAAAGAGCGCTTTGAGGGAAAAGGCAATTGCCCAGTATAAATCCATACTGGAAAGGTATCCGGCCAGCAAGTCTGCAGCGACTGCCGCCGCCAAGCTGAAAGAGCTGGGCGTGGCGGTGGCCCTGCCTCCGCAGGCGACTGCCGAGCTGCCGCTGCCTGAAAACGCCCAGGTGCTGCGCCTTGAGGTGGCCCAGTTTGCCGGCCTGGAGTTCACTCTGACGGCCCCTGCCAAACCCTGTAATGTGGCTCAGCGTATCAGCATCCCCTTTGAGATCACCAACCAGGGTAATGGCAGCGATGCTTTCTATCTGGAGTCAGGCTTTCCGGCGGAATTTGCTGCCGGTTTCAGCGCAGCCGCAACACCTGACCAGTCCGTCAATCAGACCAGCCAGCTCGCCCCGGGAGAATCCTTCAAGGGCTTTGTCAACCTGACCATCCCTGCCGGCAGAATAGACGGCCAGCGCATATCCCACCCGATCAAGGCCACTTCGCGTTCATTTACCGAGGCCACCCAGTCACGTGAAATCAAGGTCATCGCGGCGGCCCCGATGTTGCGGGCCGTAGTCAAGGCCGACCGGACCCAGCTGTTGCCGGGCGAAAAGATTGTCTATCGCGTGACAGTTCTGAATGTCGGTTCGACCGCGGCCCGGGACGTCACCCTGCGGCTGAACTTCCCGCCGCAACTGGAACCGGTCGATCACGCCGCCACGGGATTCAGGCAGGAAATGAAGGCCGCCCTGGTTCTGGATGGACTGCAGCTCAAGTCCGGAGAGAGCAGGGAGTTCAGTCTCGCCTTTCAACTCAAGGATGATTCCATGGCCGGACAGGAACTGCTGACCCGTGTTGAGCTGCTTGACAATCCGCTGAAAACAGCAGCAACTTTTGTCTCCAGCGCGGCCCATGTCCAGCAGAGACACGGTTTACTGGTTCGCGCCGTATCGGAGCGTCTGGTTGTTATTCCGGGCCAGACCGTCAGCGTTCCGTTTGTGGTGACCAATACCGGTAATGTGCGCGAGAGATTCAGGATTGCGTCCAGCGTCACCGGCGACCGGGAAACGGTTGTTTTCCAGGATATCAACCGGGATGGCATCCGACAGGCCAACGAACCGACCATCACCGAAATCGGACCATTGGCGCCCAAAGAGGAAGCCGGAATTGTCATGGAGATCAGGACGCCGCGGACTGCCGTCGATGGTACGGAGGACAGTGCCCGGATTTCATTCACCTCCGAAGGAGATGAGACCCGCTCGTTCGCTGCCGCCACCCGCCTGCTGTATTCGCGGCCGGTATTGCAGCTTGCCATGGCCGGGCGCGACGGACGCCTCAAACCGGGCGAGGTTGCCTCATTCGAGCTGACAATCAGCAACCGTGGTTCCAACCTGGCCCAGGTGGTAGAGTTGCAGAGCACCCTGCCCGAACAGCTGGAGCTGGTCGCCTCCGACCCGCTCGTCAACGGGGGTGCTAAAGGGGCTGTCACCTGGAAGTTCAGGGAACTCGGAGCAGGTGAGAAACGCACGATCAAGGTGTCTTTCAGGGTCAGGCCGGGCACCGGCATGGGGACAAACATCCAGGTAAAAAATACGCTGGCCTATGAAGACCAACTGGGGAACAGGTACTGACATGACGCGACACATATACGGAATAGCGGCTGCGATCCTGCTGTGTGCGGTTGCCGCACCTGCTTGGAGCCAACAGTTCTATCTCTACGCACCCAAGGCCGTGTCACCCGAAGAGAATATCCAGAAGAGCGCCGGTATCCTGGTCCGGGAAGTACAAGTACGCAAGGGGGACACCCTCTCCGGTCTCTCACGCAAATTCAGCGGTCGCGGCTCCTATTATCCCCAGATTCTGCTCTTCAACGAGATCAAGGACCCCAACAAAATCTACACCGGGGACACGCTCAGGCTGCCGGTAAAGCCCAAGCATGCCTCGCTTCGCAAGCAGAAATCCACCGGGCCTGCGCCGAATCGCGCGGCAGAAGCCTCAGCGTCAACGCCGCCGCACCCGCAGGCACACGTCAAAGCTGCGGCTCCTGCGAAACAGGCCAAAGCTGCCAAACAACCGGCAGCAGATGTCGATACAAGCGCCGGGCAAAAGCTGTTTGAACGTGCCATCAAGGCCTATCGGCAGGACGACTGTCGTACGGCTCTGGAGTTGTTTGACCGGTTTCTGGCTGAAAACCCCGCATCGCCCCTGGCGGCGGATGCCAACCTGTACAAGGCGGAATGTTACCTCAAACAGTCTGGCCAATAACAGAGTCATCCAGATGGTATTGGCCATCCCGTGTTCTGTCACGCTGAGGTCACGTAGCCTGCCCCCCTGTTCTCCCCGGAACCACTACATCCAAAAATCGTACAGAAAGGCATCGTCATGCTGGATTCAGCAATAATCCATGAGCTTGCGTCAATCGTGGGTGCCGATAACATTCTCACTGAAAAGCAGGATCTGATCTGCTACGGCTATGATGCCACCCAGATGGAATTTCTTCCGGATGCGGTCGTGCATCCGGCCAATGCCGCCGAGGTGTCGGCTGTGCTGAAGCTGGCCAATCTGCGCGGTTTTCCGGTATTTCCGCGCGGCGCGGGCAGCGGCTTCACCGGCGGCGCGCTTCCCAAGGGCGGTGGTGTCATACTGGTGGTTACCCGCATGGACCGTATTCTGCGCATCGATACCGAAAATCTGATCGCCGAGGTCGAACCGGGGGTGGTGACAGAGCAGTTCCAGCTGGCGGTGGAAAGGCTGGGACTGTTCTATCCGCCCGATCCGGCCTCGCTCAAATTCTCCACCCTGGGCGGCAACGTGGCCGAGAACGCCGGCGGCCCGCGCTGCGTCAAGTACGGCGTTACCCGCGATTTCGTCATGGGGCTGGAGGTGGTACTGCCCACCGGCGAGATTATCCGCACCGGCGGTGAAACCTACAAGGGGGTGGTCGGCTACGACATGACCCGCCTGCTGTGCGGCAGCGAGGGGACCCTGGGCGTGATCACCAAGATCATCTTCAAGCTCCTGCCCCTGCCGGATGCCAAGAAAACCATGCTGACCATCTTCGATTCCATCGACGGGGCAGCCAAGGCGGTTTCCACCATTATCGGGGCCAAGATCATTCCCACCACGCTGGAATTCATGGATTACGCCACCCTGCAGTGCGTGGAAAAGCGCTTCAACCTGGGCATACCGCCGGAAGGGCGGGCCGTGCTGCTGATCGAAGTGGACGGTGACCGGGACCTGGTCGAGAAACAGGCCGCCCGGATCCACGAACTGATCCAGCCGCTCGGTTTGGTGCAGTTCCGCGCCGCCAGGGACAACGCCGAATCGGAGGAACTCTGGCGGGTGCGCCGCCTGGTTTCGCCCTCGCTGCGCGATGTGAACCCCACCAAGTACAACGAGGATATTGTCGTACCGCGCAGCAAGGTTCCGGATGTGATCCGCACCATCGAGCGGATCCAGAACAAGTATGCTATCCCGATCGTCAACTTCGGCCACGCCGGTGACGGCAATATCCATGTCAACATCATGATCGACAAGGAGATCCCCGGTATGGAGGAGAAGGCCCAGGGTGCCATCCGCGAGGTGTTCCAGGCTGCTCTCGACCTGAACGGGACCATGTCGGGCGAGCATGGTGTCGGTCTTTCCAAGGCGCCCTATATCGAGCTGGAACTGTCGCCGGATCAGATCAGGGCCATGAAGGCTATCAAACACGCGTTGGATCCTAATAACATTATGAATCCAGGAAAAATGTTCCCCTGGTAGGTAAGTAACCCAAACTCTGCACTTCTAAGGATTTCGCATGGACAATGACAAGCAACGCCAGGAAGTCTCACTGATCGGACGCATACTTTCCATAGAAATGCTGCTGCTGCTGATGGGGGTCGCTTCATTGATCTACGGCATCGTCAATGACGCAACCATGAACATCTTCTGGGGAATCGTTATTATCCCGGGCGTCTTTATCTTGCTGAAGGTCCGCAAGAGGGACTGGACAAAACACTGGCAGGAGCTGGAGGCCGAACACAAGGCCCGCGAAACCGGGAACAAGCCGGTCCCGCCCGCTGATGAAAAACCGAAAGGATAGCCGGATGTCAAACCATGGAACGATCATACTGGCATCCGCATCGCCACGCCGCACGGAGCTGATGGCCCTGGCCGGCATAGAGTTCAGCGTGCTGCAGGCGGATATCTGCGAGGATGTGCTGCCCGGTGAACTCCCGGCAGAGCATGTCATGCGGTTGTCGCGGGAGAAGGCCGATGCCGTGGCGGCCTCCACCAGTGGCAGGTTTTTCATAGGCGCCGATACGGTTGTTGTCCTGGATGAAAGGATCATGGGCAAACCGGCCGATGAGGTCGAGGCCTTGCGGATGTTGTCGGCGCTGTCCGGTCGGGATCATGAGGTGCTTACCGGATTCACCGTGTTTGACAAGGTCAGCGGCATTCGCGTCAGTCGCTGCGTGCGGACCGAGGTGACCTTCAAGGAGCTGGCTGAGAGGGAAATCCGGGCCTATATTGCCACCGGCTGTCCGATGGACAAGGCCGGAGCCTATGCCATGCAGGGTGGGGCGGTACATTTTATCCGTTCCATCTGCGGTTCCTACACCAACGTCATCGGGCTGCCGATGACGGAACTCTATGAAACTCTGTTTCAGCTGGGTGCGCTGGATGTCGATAAACTCTAATCTGCGTGAAGTCCGGGACCGGATCGCCTCAGCCGCGTTCACGTGCGGCAGGGAACCAGCATCCGTCCGGCTAGTGGCCGTTTCCAAGACCCGCCCGACAGATGATGTACGCCAGGCCTGGCGGGCCGGCCAGTCTATTTTTGGAGAAAACTACGTTCAGGAACTGGTCGAAAAAGCGGCCGAAATCAATGAAGCGCTGGAATGGCATTTCATCGGCCACCTGCAGAGCAACAAGGTCAAACAGATCGCCGGTCTGGTGACCATGATCCACTCGGTGGACCGCTTGTCCCTGGCAACGGAGATCAGCCGGCAGTGGGGCAAGCTGGAGAGCTGCTGCGACATCCTGATCCAGGTCAACATCTCGGGGGAAGCGACCAAGTCGGGCGCATCGGAGGCCGAGGCCCTGCAACTGGTGCGTTCCGTCGCGCAGCTGCCCAATCTCAGGGTCCGGGGCTTGATGACCATGCCCCCCTTCTTTGACGATCCGGCGGCGGCACGCCCGTTCTTTGCGGCCTTGCGCCGCCTTTCGCAGACCGTGGCCGCCGCAGCCATCCCGGGGGTGGTCATGGCAGAGCTCTCCATGGGCATGTCCGGCGATTTCGAAGCCGCCATTCAGGAGGGCGCCACGCTGGTCCGGGTCGGCACCTCTATCTTCGGGGCCCGCTGACCATGGCTGCCGGGCCGGCAAACCCCCTCCGCTCAAAATCGGCGCGCATCGCGCTGATCTCGCTGGCATCCCTGCTGTTGGCCGCGCTGACCCTCACCCCGCTCTTCTCAACCTTCGAACTGAAGGCCTACGACCTGCTCTCGCGCCTGTTCAACCCGGACAAGGGGCACCCGGAAATTGTCATCGTACAGGTGGACCAGGCCAGCCTGGACAGCCTGGCCGCCGAAGGGGTCACCTGGCCCTGGCCCCGTCAGGTGTATGCACCCATCTTTGAGCGTCTGGCCCGGGCCGATGCGGTCATTGTCGATATCATCTTTTCCGAGCCCTCTTCCTACGGCAATGAAGACGATAGCATCCTGGCCGCATCCCTGGCCCGGGCCGGCAATGTGTTCCTGCCGGTATTCGCCACGGCCAACAAACGGATCCTGGACGATGCAGGCAGGCAGTTTCTTGACCGCCTGGCGCTTAGGGACGTCCGCAAGCCGTCCGGCTCGCTGCCCTTTGTCATCACCCCCATTGCCCCCCTGGCGGCTGCTGCCCACGGCGGCGGCAACGTCATGATCAAGCCTGACCGGGACGGTGTCTACCGGCGTTTGCCGCTGTTATTCCAGGCTGCCGAGTGGACCCTGCCGCATCTCGTGCTGGGGCACCTTTTGGAGCGGAAGCTCATAACGGTCGGCCAGGGGGGGCTGCTGCGCGGCGGAGTCCCGTTGCCCCTGGATGACGGCGCATTGCTGGTGCGCTTCCCGCGCGGGTCTCAGCCCTACACGACCGTATCGGCGGTGGATCTGATCAGTGAGGCCGGCGCTGCCCGTTATCCGGCTGACTATTTCAGGGGCAAGAAGGTCTTTCTGGGACTGACCGCTGCCGGGTTGTACGACCTCAAGCCGACCGCCGTCTCGGCGGTGACCTCGGGGGTGGCGATTCATGCCGCCACCCTGGATGCCCTGCTGCACGGCGATTACCTGCGGCGCATTCCAACGGCGGCAGTCGTTCTTTTCATGGCCGTTATCGCGGCATCCGTATGTGGATTCATCCTGACCCATACCTCCATGCTGGCAAACCTGATCCTGGTGCTGTGCATGTCCCTGGCGACCTGCGGCTTGCCGGCCCTGCTGTTCAACCGGGGTTGGTACCTGGCGCTGATACCGCCACTGGCCGCCCTGGTGACCTCCTTTGCCGCTGCCTCCATCTACAGCTATGCCACGGAAGGGCGCGAGCGCAGATTCGTGCGCCGGGCATTTTCCCAGTATATGGATGAAACGGTTGTCGCCCACCTGCTCAAGAATCCGGATTTGATCAAGCCGGGCGGCCAGCGTCGCCGGGTTACGGTCTTTTTTGCCGATATCGCCGGTTTTACATCGATTGCCGAGCGCTTCCCCCCGGAGGAGACGGCGCTCATGCTGCATGATGTCCTGAATGCCGTCAGCGAAGAGGTCATCCGCCATCACGGGGTGATCGACAAATACATCGGTGACTGCGTGATGGCCTTCTGGGGCGCTCCACTGGAGTCTCCGGATGCCGGCCGCAACGCCTGCCGGGCGGCATTGGCGTCTCTTGAGGCCCTGGGGCGGGTCAATCTGGGCTTCATCGCGCGCGGCCTGGGGGCCATCTCCATGCGGGTTGGCCTGCATAGCGGAGATGCGATAGTCGGCAATCTGGGGAGCGACCGGCTCTTCGATTACACGGTGGTGGGTGATACGGTCAATCTCGCCTCGCGTCTGGAATCGGCCAACAAGTATTTTTCCACCCGCATCATGATCAGTGGGGATACGCTGCAGGATGCGGGCGACAGTTTTCTTGTCCGTGAACTGGGCCTGATCGCCGTCAAGGGCAAGCTTCAATCGGTGCGGATCTACGAATTGCTTGCCGAACAGGAAAGCGCCCCGGAAGAACTCCAGCAGTCGACCGGAGAATACAACCGGGCCATGGAGCTGTTTCACGGCCGCCAGTGGCAGTCAGCCGGAGAGCTTTTCGAAGCGCTGCTCACACAGCACCCGCAGGACGGCCCGGCAGCCTATTATCGGGACTGGTGCCGCGAATGCCTGCGAAATTCTCCGTTGACTGATGACTGGAATGTGATACATATGAAGGACAAATGAGAACAACACTGATGTGCATACTGCTCTGCAGCCTGTGCTGCCTGAACGCGGCAGCGGAGACCATTCGGGTCACCACCCGCGAGAACGCCGTGCGGGGCGACTGCCGCTTTTTCGCCCCGGTCAAACTCAAGGTCGCCCTGGGAGATTTACTGACCGTCAAGGGGCGCAAGGGTGACTGGTACCTGGTCAGCGCCAGGGGCGTCAACGGTTGCATCCACAAAAGCGCGGTCGAGTCGCGCAGATTTGCATCGTCGGGGCGGGGGGCCGCCACAGGCGGGTCTTCAGCCGATGAGGTTTCCCTGGCGGGCAAGGGCTTCAACCCTCAAGTCGAGGCCGGCTATCGCAAATCCGGCAAGAACCTGAACTATGCCGCTGTTGATGAAATAGTACGCATCACGGTGGACGAAAAAAGCCTGGAGACATTCGTGCTACAGGGGGGGCTGGTCCAGCCATGAGACCCGCGATGCTTGTCAAATTAGTTCTCATGCTGACGCTCTGTCTGCTGACGACCGGTTTCAGTTTCAATGATCTTACGCCTGATCGGATCAACGCAATCACCTCGACAGTAATGAGTATCGGCAAGGCGGCCCGCCCGCTGGGCGACGACGAGGAATATTACGTCGGCCGGGCCGTGGCCGCCCGCATCACCTCCACCTATCCCCTCTATCGCAACAGCCGGCTGACCGAGTACCTGAACCTGATCGGGCAGTCGATTGTACTGCATACCGACAAGCCGACCACCTTCGGCGGGTATCATTTTGCACTGCTGGATTCCCCCGAAATCAATGCCTTTGCCTGCCCCGGAGGTATTATCCTGATCACCAGGGGCATGCTCTCTTCGGTGCAGAGCGAGGATGAACTGGCCGCAGTGCTGGCCCACGAGATCGGCCACATCATCCACCGGGACGGGATCGCCGCCATTCAGTCGTCGCGCTGGACTGATGCGCTGCTGGTGATTGGCAGCAATGCGGCCAGGGAATTCGGCCCCAAGGAAACGGCGAAGCTTGTTTCACTCTTTGAAGGTTCCATCGACGATGTGTTCAAGACGCTGGTGGTGAATGGCTACGGAAGGGATCAGGAAAAGGCTGCCGATGCTGCAGCATTGGGGTATCTGGCTGCGGCTGGTTACGATCCCCAGGGACTGACCGGCTATCTGAACAGGTTGAAACAGGCCGGCCAGGGCTCAAAAGGGGGGATTCTGACCACCCATCCCGGTACGGAAGAACGGCTGGAGAATGTGCGGGAGGCGGCTGTTGCCTCGGTGGATACAGCGGCACTGCCCCGCCGCAACAAGCGCTTTGCAAACATGACCCGCTGATCTTTCTGGCCGGGAGGATAATAAAAAGCCTCGTTTGCTTCGTGCAAACGGGGCTTTGTTGTTTTATACCGGCGCCAAGCTATTCCGGTACCGGCCGGTTGACCGCCGCCTGAAGCACCGGCCGGTCCATCTCCTCGATATACTTCAGCACAAAGCGCTGTGCCGCTTCAACGGCCCGCGGAATATCCCACGTCTTCATGTCCCGTGCATCAACCAGGTTGCTGATCCCGCGGACCTCCAGGCAGTCGATGCCATAGCGCAGACAGGTCTGGGCGACGGCGGCCCCCTCCATGTTCTCACAGATTCCGTGAAATCTTAGGGCCAGCTCTTCGCCGCGCCGACGGCATCCGCTGCAGGTCGATACGGTGATGAAACGACCGCGCATCATCTTGATGCCGAAGTGTTCGGCCAGCTGCACGGCTTTTTCGGCAGCATGACGGGAGAGCGGAATGGTGTTGTGGTACAGACGGTGGCCGTGGATCAAGGAGGGTATCCCCATGGAATGCAGGTCCTGCCAGCCCTCCGATGTCAGTACGCCTTCGTCGCCCAGGATCTCGTCGCTGGCAACCGCCAGTTCTCCGATGGAGAGGCCACTTGCCAGATAGGTCCCGGCGCAGCCGGTGTTGATCACCAGACGCGGTTGATAGCGTTCAATCAGGGCCGCTGTGGCAGAGGCAGCGTTGATCTTGCCGATGCCGCCGGCGCAGATGACAACCGGCAGATTACCAAGGCTGCCTTCTGTGTAATCGAAGGCGGCTGTCGTCCTGTGGGAGCTGCTGCCGAGCGCATGCTCCAGCAGGACAGTTTCCTGCGGGGTGGCGGCCAGTATCAGGATAGGTTTCATGGGGAATTCCCTTGAGGTAGTGATTCTAACAGGTCATTTTTCATTTCACCAGAGGCTGTTATATCGCCATTTGGTGTGTCCCATTGTTCGCTCTCAGTCGCCAGCCACAACTTTAAGCAGCCAATATTTTTGCCATCTCTTCTGAGGTGTATACTGAAATTTGAGATTTTTTAAAATCCTTCTGATTGCGCGTAACTATTGCTTCAGCTCCGACATGGCAGGCTGCTTCGTGAATCACCGCATCTTCAAAATCGTTAAAATCGGCGGCAAGAGCCGATTCGAGGACAAGTCTGTTGACAGGAGCCACTTCAAAGAGACTCAGCATTTTCTTGATTTCTTCCTGTGCCCTCGCAGTTCCGATTGTTTTGGCTGCGAGATAATAGACAGTGGTTATTGTAGTGCCACACAAATATCCAATTATGGTTCCATCTTCCACCTTCGAAAACAGTTCAGCAGCGGCGTCTGAAAAAGGCATACGGTCCATGAGCACATCGAGGACAATGTTTGTATCAAATAGGATTTTCAAAGGTGTTTTTCCCTCAGATATTTCTTGTAATCCTCCTCATCGAGTTTCGTTTCCCTCAAAAGTCCTCGAAGGGATTTAGTTATCGGGGTTGAAGGTTGTGCATGTTTTGTCTTTTCAGAGGTCAGCAGCTTGAAATATTCTGCGACAAGTTGCGATACTGATTTTCCCGCTTGCGCTGCATAAGATTTAGTCTGTTCAATCAATTGATCTTCAAGTCGAAGCGTGAGTTTAGTTTGCATAATATCCTCCAATAAAACCAATGACGTATAATTATTAAAAAATATACGTCATTGGTTTTATTATGTCAATCCATTGTGTGATTTTCACACTTGCAATCTCTCGCTTGCTGACTTCGGTAAGCTAGAGCTTACCGTGCCAGTGCGTTACCAAGCTGGAGCTTGGTAACGAGAGAACTTAGACCCTGCGATCCAGTTCGACCGCCGCGTATGCGGAATGGTTATGGATCGATTCAAAATTCTCGGCTTCCACTGAGAACCAAGTGATGGTATCAATCGCAGACAGCCGCGAGTGAGCCTCGCGGACCATATCTTCCACAAAGCGCGGATTTTCATAGGCCTGCTCGGTGACGAACTTCTCATCCTCCCGTTTCAAAAGCGAGTACAGCGGACTGCTGCCGCACTGCTCGATAAGCTCCACCAGGTCTTCGATCCAGATGAATTCCCGGTAGCGGATGCGCACGGTCATGATGCTGCGCTGGTTGTGCGCACCGAAGCGGGACAGTTCCTTGCTGCAGGGGCACAGAGATGTCAGCGGCACCTTGATCCCCAGCATGAAATCGAGCCGGTCGGTCATGGAGGCGCTGAATTCGCAGGTGTATTCCATCAGGCTTTTGGCCTTCGAAACCGGTGCCTGCTTGTCGATGAAGTAGGGGAACTGGATCTCCAGGTGGGCGCTGCCGGAACCGAGCTTGGCCTTCATCTCTTCGAGGATGGTCTCCAGTTTGTCCAGGGCGATCTGCTCGCGGTGCCTGTTGAGGATCTCCACGAAGCGGCTCATGTGAGTGCCCTTGAAGTGGTGCGGCAGGTCAACGTACATGTTGATGCGCGCCACGGTATGCTGCAGCGAGCTGTTCTTGTCCATCACGACGATCGGGTAGGTGATGCCCTTGACTCCGACCTTGGCAATCGGTATCCGGCGGGTGTCGGGGCGCTTCTGCATGTCCGGCATGCTGGCCGGGCTGGTTTTTGTCGTTTTTTCGGTGCCGGTTGTTGTCATGGTCCAATCTCCAGCAGGCGCTTGATCTCCAGCCAGATCCCATCGCGCCCGTCCCGGGAGAGCGCTGAAAACGGCAGCAGCATGCTCTTGTCGCGCTTGATAGCCGCCGAGATCAGTGTTGTCTGTTTGGCCCGCTCGGTTTTCGAGAGTTTGTCGCACTTGGTCAGGACAAGGATCGGTGGGATGTTGTAGCGCTCCAGCCAGCCCAGCATATCCAGGTCCCCGTCGGACGGAATCCGGCGGATATCCAGGATCAGCACCACGGCCCGCAAATTCTCCCGCTTGGCCAGATAGGTCTCGATCATCGGCCCCCACTGCTTGCGCAGATCGGGCGGCGCCTTGGCGTAGCCGTAACCGGGCAGGTCAACCAAGGTCAGGATGCCGTTGATATCGAAAAAATTGATCAGTTGCGTGCGACCGGGGGTCGAACTGGTGCGGACAAGCGCCTTGCGGCCTGCCAGTACATTGATCAACGACGATTTGCCCACGTTGGAGCGGCCCACAAAGGCCACCTCCGGCAGTTCCGAGGGCGGAAAATCCTTGGGCTTGACCGCGCTTTTGATAAAGACCGCCTGATGCACATCCATGCTGTAATTCTCCTTGTGGCCGGCATTATAATGCGCCGGCCTGCAACGATACAAGCGCTTATTTCAGCGTTTGATCATTATGGAGGGGAACGGGCAAATCGCCTGTGGTTTTAAGATTTGTTTTGTGTTATATGGATAGAAAATCCGTTTGTGTCCCTCTTACCGTATGTGCGAAGGTCGATATGACGGCATCCTCTGTGGACATAGCGCTGTTCGCAATCAAGGTCGGCCTGGTTTTCTTCGTCATCCTGACCATGGCCGCCTACCTGGTTTTAGCCGAACGCAGGATACTGGCCTGGGTGCAGGACCGCAAAGGGCCCAACCGCGTCGGGCCTTTCGGGCTGCTGCAGCCGCTGGCAGACCTGATCAAACTCCTCACCAAAGAAGACTTTCTCCCGGCTGCGGCCGACAAGTGGCTGTTCTACCTGGCTCCGGCCATGGCCGCCATCCCCGCCATCATGATCTTTGCCGTGATCCCCTTCGGCGCGCCGCTGGATATTGCCGGACACACGGTGCCCCTGCTGGTGGCCGACCTGAATATCGGCCTGCTGTTTTTCCTGGCACTCTCCTCCATCGCCGTGTACGGCGTAGCCATCGGCGGCTGGGCCTCCAACTCCAAGTATTCTCTGTTGGGCGGCATCCGCGGCCTGGCGCAACTGATCTCCTATGAACTCTCCATGGGGCTGTCGCTAGTGCCGATCGTCATGCTGGCCCGCTCATTCAGTCTGACGGAGATCGTCAACGCCCAGGCCACAGTGCCATTCATCGTCTATCAGCCGCTGGCTTTTATCATTTTTCTGGTCAGTATCACCGCCGAGTGCAAACGGATCCCCTTTGACCTGCCCGAGGCCGAGGGAGAGCTGGTGGCCGGCTTCCACACCGAGTATTCCGGCATGCGTTTTGGCCTGTTCTTCGTGGGTGAGTACATCAATATCATCGTGCTGGGTGGACTGGCGACAACACTTTTCCTGGGCGGCTGGCACGGCCCGTGGCTTCCGCCCGTGGTATGGTTTTCCCTGAAAACGTTGTCGTTTGCCTTTTTCTTCATCTGGATGCGCGGGACGCTGCCACGCCTGCGCTATGACCAATTGATGCACCTGGGCTGGAAGGTATTGACGCCGCTGGCGCTTCTGAATATTCTGGTAACAGCCTGGTGGCTGATGTTGAAACCGTGATTAACGGACTGCAGTCCGAACTTCTACTACACAAGGAGGAAGCACACATGGAAAGCGTAAATGCCAAGGACCGTCATGGACATACACCGCTGATTGCTGCCGCCAAGGAGGGTCAGAAGGACTTTGTGCTCGATCTGCTGCATCGCGGGGCGGATCTGACCTCCACCAGCGCCAAGGGCAAGACCGCCCTCCACTATGCAGCCGCAAACGGCCATACGGAGATCGCCGAGATGCTCATCAAAAAGGGAGCGGACGTCGATGCCCGTGACACTGCCGGCCACACCGCCCTGATGCTGGCAGCCATCTACGGCTGCAACAAGACCATCCAGACCCTGCTGGATGGCGGCGCCAGTCCGTCACTTACCACCTCCGCCGCTACAACGGCAGCCATGTATGCCCAGAACAACGCTCATCCCCTGGCAGCAGCCCTGCTGAAGAAGGCCGAACGGGCCAAGCACGGTCATGCCTGAAGCGGCCGGAATATGGTGAACGTCACGAGCCGCCCAGCGAGGTTGCCGCCCAGCAGGGCATCTTTACAGAAAGACTCCGGTGAAGAGGCGGGAAGTGCATGTCTGTTTTTAGCGACATAAAGGGTATCGCCGCGGGTTTTCGGATCACCCTGAGCCACATGCTGCGCCGGCCGGTGACGATCCAGTATCCCGAAGAGAAGC
>JBBQXT010000061.1:0-17010 GCA_038209415.1 Geobacterales bacterium | reverse complement strand
CATCTCCCTGATCCTCCACAGTTTTCGAAAATGCATCGACAGGGCGCCGATCATCATGGGCGTTTCCTCGCCATTACGAAAAAGCGTGTCCAGGCTTTTCAATGCATGTGATAAATCTCTGACACACAGGTATCTGGCCAGCTCAAAGACGGTAAAGGCCTTGCTGTTGCTGGCTACAGACCGAACATCTTCCAGTGTGATCCGGGGGCGGCTGCCGGCAAATACTACCAGCTTCTCGATCTGGGACGACAGTTCCTGCAGGTTGTTGCCGATCAGGAACGAGAGTAGGTCGGCGGCAGCGCTGTCGATCGGCTTGCCGTGAACCGTGGACTCACTCTGAATAAATGAGGATAATTTATTATCGTACAGGCGCTTGAATTCAACCAAATCGCCATGTTTTTTTAACTCAATAAAGAATTTTTTGCGCTGGTCAATCTTGGTACCGGTAAAAATCAGACAGGTGCTGGCGGAGGGTTTAAGAATATAAGGCAGCAGTGCTTCGCAGGCCGCAGCAGACAGGTTTTCCGCCCGTTTTACCAGTACGGCCCGGCGTTCGGCAAACATCGGCAGCGTCTGGGCGGCATCGGCGATATCAATCCCCTTTGATTCGTTGCCGTAAAAGACATTGTAGTTGAAATCCTTGAGGGATGGATCGATGGCCCGCTCAAGCAGCAGCCGCACGGAGCGGTCGACCAGAAAAGACTCTTCTCCGTACAGATAGCAGATGGTCGGTATGGCGCCCTTTTTGAGGGCTGTTTCAAATTCCTGGGCCGTCATTCAGTATGACTGCTCTACTGCCATCAGGAATTTCCGGGCCAGTGTGCGTGAAGCGGCGGTAAGGGCGGCTTCTTCGGCATTGCGCTGCAAAGCCAGATCAGTGTTGGACGGATAATCCTGGTAACTTTGGAGTGTGCCTTTCCAAACCGGTTTTGTTTCCCCTCTGCGGTAGAGCTCAAGCTCCACTTCTATCGTCAATCGGTACTCCCTGACCTGATCGAGCGCCGTATAAGACATTGCCCGGGCTGAATACGATCGCAGAGTTCCATTCACACGAAGATCGGCGCTGGCGGCAGTGCCGGAAGGCGACAGACCCCGCAGGGCGTGACACTCATCCAAGAGGGCCCGACGCAGGACGGTCTGGGCCGATGGCGGGCTATCGCTCTCGATCGCGATAAAAGACACCCACAGGGATTGACCTGATGTCAGATTGTTGCCGCCGGAACCGGTAAAGCGGTAGCCGCAGGCGGTCAGACAAAGCAGCACCGTCAGCACGGAGATCAGCCGTACAAAACCCACGGAACGGTACACCGCTGCAGACCTGGACCCGTTCACTTCTTCCGACATAGCCACCCTACCCGACCACGATATTGACCAGCTTGCCAGGTACGCAGATGACCTTGCGCAGCTGAACTCCTTCAAGAAAAGGTTTAACTTTATCATCCGCCAGGGCTGCTGATTTCATGGTCTCCTGATCCGTTCCGGCCGGGACCGTGATTTTCGAACGGAGCTTGCCATTCACCTGGACGATAATAAGCATCTCTTCATCCAGCACAGCCGTGCGGTCATATTCCGGCCAGGCGGTCGAGGAAAGGTGCTGCCTGTGCCCGAGTCGCTGCCACAACTCCTCGCTGATGTGGGGCACGAAGGGGGCCAACAGCAGAACCATGCTATCGAGCGCCTCCTTCATGACGGCAGCGTACTGCGGCGAGGCCAGCTCTGTTGACTGCAGTGTATTGAGCAGTTCCATCACGGCCGCGATGGCGGTATTGAAGTGAAAACGCTCCTCCACATCCTCCGTCACCTTGCGGATGGTCTTGTGCACGGCCCGGCGCAGGCTGCGCTCTTCCCCCGACAGGGACGTTATGTCTATTTTGCCCGCTTTGGCTACAAGTCCCAGTCGATCATGGACCAGTTTCCAGACCCGGTTGAGAAAACGGAAGGAACCGTCAACCCCCTGGTCACTCCAGTCCAGATCCTTTTCCGGAGGGGCGGCAAACAGGGAGAACAGCCGGGCCGTATCAGCCCCGTATCTCCTGATCAGGGCATCCGGATCGACAACATTGCCCTTTGATTTACTCATCTTGGCGCCATCCTTGATAACCATGCCCTGGGTCAACAGGTTGATGAACGGTTCATCGCAGGAGATGTGACCCATGTCTCTCAAGACCTTGGTGAAGAAACGGGCGTAGAGCAGATGCATGACGGCGTGTTCGATGCCGCCGATGTACTGGTTCACCGACATCCAGTAATCAACCTTCGCGCGGTCCAGGGGACCGTCCAGCAGGTCCGGGCAGCAATAGCGCAGGAAATACCAGGATGACTGTACAAAGGTATCCATGGTATCCGACTCGCGCCGGGCGGCAATCCCGCAGATCGGGCAGGCTACATTGATGAAAGAGTCCAGCCGGGCCAGGGGACTGCCCCCTTCGCCGGTAAATTCAACATCCACCGGCAGCGTTACGGGCAGATCCTGCTCGGGAACCGGTACAACACCGCACACGTCGCAGTAAATGACCGGAATGGGATTGCCCCAGTAGCGTTGACGGGAGATACCCCAGTCACGCAGACGGAAGTTGACCGTCTTTGTTCCGATCCCTTCGGCCTGCAGGTAATCGGCGATGGCCTCCTTGGCGTCATCACTGCGCAGACCGTCAAATTGACCTGAATTGCAGAGCATGCCCGCTTCGGTAAAGGCCCCAGTCATCGTAACCGCATCCAGTTCCTCCCCTTCCGGCTGAATTACCACCTGAAGCGGCAGGGAGTATTTGCGGGCAAACTCGAAGTCGCGCTGGTCGTGGGTCGGGACGGCCATGACCGCACCGGTGCCATAGTCCATCAGCACGAAGTTGGCCAGATAGACCGGCATGCGCACCCCGGTCAGGGGATTCAGGCAGTAGGAACCGGTGAAGACCCCTTCCTTCTCCAGATCGTCGGCCGTGCGCTTGATGCGCTCTGTTTTGCGGACCTTGTCGATAAAGGCTTCAACCTCAGCCTTCCGGTCCGCGGTGGTCAATTCCTCAACCAGGGGGTGTTCGGGGGCCAACGACATGAAGGTCGCCCCAAAGACGGTATCCGGCCGGGTGGTAAAGACCTTGACGAAACCGGAAGCACCTTCCCGCGGAAAGTTGATCTCGCATCCGAAACTCTTGCCGATCCAGTTGCGCTGCATGACCAGAACTCGCTCAGGCCAGCCGGGCAATTTATGAGTCCACTCCAGCAACTCCTCGGCATAATCGGTGATGCGGAAAAACCACTGGTCCAGTTCTTTCTGACGCACCTCCGAGTCGCAGCGCCAGCAGCCGCCATCCTCCACCTGCTCGTTAGCCAGAACGGTTTCGCATTTCGGACACCAGTTGACAAAGGAGGTTTTTTTGTAGGCCAGCCCGCGGGCGAACATCTCCAAAAAGATTTTCTGCTCCCAGCGGTAATAGGCCACATCACAGGTAGCGATCTCACGGTCCCAGTCGTAGGAAAACCCGAGCTGTTTCAGCTGTCCCCGCATATAGGCGATGTTTTCATAGGTCCATTTTGCCGGATGGCTCTTGTTCTGTATGGCCGCATTCTCGGCCGGCATGCCAAAGGCGTCCCAGCCCATGGGATGCAGTACATTGAAGCCACGCATGCGCTTGAAGCGGCCGACTACGTCACCGATGGAGTAGTTGCGGACATGCCCCATATGGATCCTTCCGGATGGGTAGGGAAACATTTCCAGCAGGTAGTATTTCTCTTTATTGACATCCTCGACAACCCGGAAGGTCTTTAACTCATCCCACTGTTTCTGCCATTTCAGTTCTATGTCAACGGGGGTGTACTTTTGATCCACAGCCAGTTCCTTTCTTCAACCTGCAAAATTATATATCATCAACGGTTTCTGTTACGTACTTGACCTTTGATCAGAGAAATTCGCCCCTGATAAGGATTTCCCGGGCAACCCGCTGGAGCGGTACAACCCTGTCTACCAGACCGGTTGCAACGGCCTCGCGGGGCATGCCATAGACAACGGCCGTTTCCTCCGATTCCGCGATTATATAACCGCCCTGCTCATGCACGGACCTGATACCCTTGCTGCCATCGTTGCCCATACCGGTCAGGATGGCGGCTACCATGCTCTTGCGGTAGATACCGGCGCATGATTCAAGCATCACATCCACGGAAGGTATGTAGCGATCCGCAACGGTTGGCGGCACGATACGGGTCGTTACCTGACCGCCGCACACCTCGAAGACCATGTTCATACCGCCGGGGGCGATCAGAACCCGGCCCGGCAGGACCAGGGCGCCATCCTCGGCTTCCCTTATATCAAAGGCGGATGAGCGGTTCAAGCGATCGGCAAAGGCCCGAGTAAATCCTGCCGGCATATGCTGTGCGACAACCACGGCAAAGGGAAATTTCTGTTCAAACGATGCGAATATGCTCTGCAGCGCCGGCGGGCCGCCGGTCGAGGATCCGATGGCCACCAATTCGACGGGTGTCTGCTGAACTCCGGATGCCGGACGCTCGCTACGCTGAAGAGGGCTGCCGATATACTCTTCAGCGGACGGCTGAGGACTGAACCGGCGGATATCCTTTGGTTTGTGGCTGACAATCTGAAGAACCTTCTTTTCCAGGTCCTCCCTGATCAGCAGCAGATCCGTCGAGGCGGTGCTGGACGGTTTCGCGATGAAATCCAGCGCTCCCAGCTCAAGTGCCTTAAAGACCTTGTCGGCTCCGCTCAAGGCGCTGATGACAATCACCGGCATCGAAAAGCGGGTGGTCAGAATGCGCAGCAGGGTAAAACCGTCCATCTTCGGCATTTCCAGATCAAGCGTCACCAGATCGGGTTTCAGGGCGGCTACCTTTTGAATGCCCTCCTCACCATTGGTGGCAAAGCCCACCACTTCGATGCCGTTGATACCTTCCAGCATCTTCGTGATTGTACGGCGACTGAAGGCCGAATCGTCCACCACAACCACTCTGACTGTGCTCATGGCCGCACCCCGCTCATGTGTTCCGGCTTCTGGTAAATCATATCATTTTTGAAATGGCGCAGGGTAAATTGAGTTGTTACATTCATGAGCGACTCCGAGTGTCCCAGCAGCAGAAAGCCGCCATCATTCAACGAATTGAAAAATGATTCGACCACACGTTTTTTTGCAGCCAGGTCAAAATAGATGATGACATTGCGGCAAAAGATCAGATCCATCCTGCCCAGCATGACCATGCGGTTTACGTCAAAAAGATTAAGGTGACTTATGCTAACAATCTCCCGGATCCCGTCGCAGACCTTGAGACCGTCCTCCTGCTCGATGAAGAAACGCTTGATATATGCCTCATCGGTTGCCCGGAAAGATGATTTGCCATACACCGCCCGACGGGCGTGCTGAAGCACCCGCTGGCTGATATCGGTCCCGACGATCTCTATCTTCCAGCCCTGCAACTCCTTGATTCCATGCAGCAGCATCGCAATGGTATAGGGTTCCTCGCCGGTGGAACAGCCCGCGCTCCAGATGCGAAGAGTGCGGCGGCTGTAGTCTGTTTTTCTTGCAAGCAATTCGGGGATGATTTCATCGGTGAAAGCCTTCAGCTGGAATGATTCCCGGAAAAAATAGGTCTCATTGGTCGTGAGGATATCCATGATATCCATCAGCTCCTGATCCTTCTTGCGGTTGTATTTCAGATAATGATAATAATCGCGGAAAGAAGGCAGATTGAGGGCGGTCAGGCGTCTGGCAAGGCGCTTTTCCAGCAGGTATTGGGAGTCATTGTCAAAAAAGATGCCACAGTGGCTGTAGACGCAGTCCCGCAACAGGTGGAACTCCTCTACGGTCATGATCTTTTCCTCATCCGGGGTAAAGGTCATGCAAAACCTTTCAGCAGATCCTGCAACTGTATCCGGACGAGCTCATTTTGCTCCTGTTCGAGGGCTCGGGCCAGCAGCGGGCCGGCCTGTGACGCGGGCAGCAGGGCAACGGTTCTGGCGCAGGCCATGCGCACATCCCAGTTAGGGTGGGTCAAAAGACGTTCGGCATGTGGCATGATACGTTCAGCAGAAACGCGGCCAATAATGGCGAGAGCCAGGGTTACCACCTCTTCATCGCTGTTGTCCAGGGCCTGTTCGACTAGCTCCATCGCCTGCGTATCGCTCTGATCTTCCAGCAGCTTCAGGCAGGTGATCAGCAGCAAACCTTCCGCACGGAGAAAAACGGTTTGCACGACGGCGAGAGTTCCCTCCGGATAAATCCGGGCCAGGCTTTTCAGAACGGCGCACTGAACCCAGAGGTCTTCATCGTTGAGAGCATGGGTCAAGGCCGTCACGACTCCCGCATCCCCGACTTCCGCCAATGCCTCGGCGGCGGCGATACGTACATCCGGGTCCTCGTCAACCAGGGCAATCATCAGGATTCCGCTGCTGGAGACCAGGTGCAGTTTGCCGATAGAGGATACCGCCGCTTGCCGGACCAGGGCATCCTCGTCCTTTACCAGCAGTGAAAGCCGGTCGCCGTCCCCAAGCGCAGCAAACAGAATAGCCGCGTTGCGCCTTTGTTCCGGCTGTTCCGAATCACCAAGCTGGCGGGCCACAGCCAGAGTGCCGCTCCGGTCAAGCAGTGCCAGTGCCTGGAGGCACGTGACCACCGCGTTTCTGACTCCCTGATCAGTATCATCGAGCAATCGGACAATGCCGGAGATACAGTCCGTCAGCCCCAGCGTGCCGACCGCCGTCGCTGCCGCCCTGCGGACGATGGCCGACTGGTCGCACAATGCATCACGTATGACAACGACGCCATTTCGATAGGCACATTCACCGATCAGAGTGCAGATTGCCGAACGCGAAACTGCGTCGGCAGTAGTGAAACGCGTGATTAGTGCGTCTACACCGTCAGCTCCAAGGTGTTTGAGCGCCCTGAGCGCTGTTCCGGAAAGTCTATCGTTGCCGAAGGCCTGCAGGAGAATTTCGACACGGCGCTTGTCTCCGATGATGTCAAGGATGACAATCAGCGCCTCCCCCAGTGCCGGATCTTGCGGATCAAACAAATCGACCAGAACCGGCACAAGATCGCCGCCCTTGAGGCACTGCAGAGCCGATTCGATCGTGTGGCGTGACTCTGCCGCGGATCGGGAATAGATGCGGAACAGCGCCGAAACAGCCGCTGTGCGGCTACTTTTCTGACGTCCCCCCACCCCTTCCAGGAGCAATGAAACAGCAGATTCGTCCGCAATACTTCCCAGACATTCATACACAGCTTTACGAAGCAGATCATTTCCGGCAAGTTGCTTGATCGCGTCCGGTACCGGGGCGGGAACAGCCAGTTTTCCGATGGCGACCAATGCGTTGAAACGGAACAGGTCTGCCTGGTTGGTTACAATGGCCCCGATCAGCTCGGGTACGACACTCGCATCTCCAAGATTGCCCAGATGCTCGGCCGCGGCTGCAGCTACATTCACATCCGCATCCCGGATGGCGGACAGAAATGATGAAACAAATGCCGGGGAGTGGATACTGCCCATCACATCAATCACAAATTTCCGCACATCGGCATCGGCGTCATTCACAAGGCTGATCAGAGGGGCTGCTGCCTGCTCTCCCATCCGTGAAACCGCCTCGGCAGCGGAGTTTCTCAGCCCGGCATTATCCTCGTTGCGGAGCAGTTCCAGCAGTTCATCAACCATGCCTCTGTCCGGATCCGAAGCCACAAAGAGTTCGACCGCTTCCTTGCGAACCCGCCAGCTATCATCGCCCATGGCGCTGAAAAGCAATCCGCAGGTTTGCTGCAACGGTCTGCCCCCGAGATCCTGAACAGCCCGGCGGCGTATTTCTTCATCCGCGGATTGAAGGACTTCCTGAATGTGCTGCAAACTGTTCACCTGATCCGCTCCCCTGGAATTACATCCTGTTTCATGGTAGTAGTTGCCTTGGAACATTATTATTTTCGGATCATTTAGGCTGGTTCAAGCGAAGCGGAACCGGCTTTATTGCCATTGCCACCAGTGTTGCCGTATCCGCTTCGCTTGATACGGCCTACGAAGGAAAAAGTTATCCCGGTTCGGATTGATTCTGCGCAACGGTTCGCTGCTCCGTGCTCCCCAGAAGGGAATCAATATCCAGTATCATGAAGACGCGATCGTCGGAAAGGCATACGCCAAGCAGATGTTCCATGCCGATCTCTTCGGCGTTATCCAGCGGTGGCTTTATCTCCCTGGCCGGTACCGTGATGACTTCCATTACATCATCGACGGCCAGCGCAAGTATCTGGCGGGCAAGTGATACGATCAGCAGCTTGCCCGTCCGATCGTCGCTAACCGCAGACATTCCGAAGCGCTTGCGCAGATCCATAACCGGGATAACTACCCCGCGCAGGTTGATGACACCTTCCAGCAATTGCGATGCTCCGGGAAGACCGGAGAGCTTCTGAGGGAGTATGATCTCCTTGATCCGCATGATGTCGACGGCAAAGAGGTTTTCACCCAGATTGAAGCATGCCAGCTGGATATCCTGGTTATCACGGTCCATAGCTATGATTTCACTGCGCTGCCGCACAATAATCCCTCGATTACCTCGATAATCATGGCCGACTTGAACGGCTTGGTCAGGTAGGCATCGGCGCCGCATGTGCCACCCCGTTCCTGATCTTCAAGGCTCTTCCTGGCTGTCAGTATGACGACCGGAACCTTGGCGGTACCGGGATTCTCCTTGATGTGGCGGCATATCTCAAATCCGTCGATATCAGGCAGCATGATGTCAAGCAGGATCAGATCAAACTTCTCCCCTGAAAGCTTCTCAAAGGCAACCTTACCGGTGGATGCACCGGTCACCGCGTAGCCTTTGACTGTTAACAGAATGGTTTCCAGTTTGAGAAGGCTTTCTTCGTCCTCAATAATGAGAATTCGTTTTTTTTGCATGCCAGCTCCTGTTCAATACAAATGTATATCAGTAATATTCTCAAGATTGAGGAGGATGATCATCCGGTCGTCTGCCCGCCCTATTCCCGTAACAAAATCACGATCAATCCCTTCCAGCACGGTTGGAGCCGCCTCAATGCAATCACTTGCAATTCGGACTACCTGGATGATTTCATCTACCAGCAGGCCGCTGAACGATTCAGCGTGTCTGACAACAATTACCCGCTCTCGTCCGGTAACGGTCTCACGTGCAAGGCCCAGGCGCTCAAGCATGTCGATAATCGGAATGATGATGCCGCGCAGAGAGATGACTCCGGACACAAAGGAAGGCGCACGGGGAACCTCCGTAACCGCCCGGGGTTTGATGAGTTCCTTGATGTCCATGATGTTGATGCCGTACACTTCATCAGACACCCTGAAACAGAGACATTCCTGATACCCTCCCGCTATCGCGTCCGGCTGTTTCCCCGCTGCATCCGACAGGTATTCGTCACAGCCCGCTGCCTCGCGGCCGGCCAAAATAACCCCGAGCGGGTCTCTCGGGGTGAAGCGGGAATGCTGCACATTCTGCAGATGTGCCGGGAGCCGGGTGCTGACCGATAGCGGATCGCAACCCTCGAAAAAATCGTTCTCCGCGGCAATCTGCTGACTGGGCTCAAAATCACGTGGCACGACAGGTACCTGACGTTCATCCGTCAACGGCAGAGACTCTTCCGCGTGATGGTTTTCCCGCTCTTGCCGGGATTTTTGTCTAATTTTAGCCAGATCCATGGGTCACACCTACATCATCAGTTCGTCTTTGATCTCGTTGATAATCGCCGAATCGATCAACGCGGCATCGCTCCCGTAGGCCACCAGCAGGGCATTGGTTGCCATGGAATTGATCTTTCGGGGGACCCCGCCCGCGAGTTCGAATATACGCTGAACCGCGTCAGGTGTGAACAGGCCCGCTGTGCCGCCGGCCGCCTCCAGCCTGAAATCGAGGTACTCCATGGTTTCTTCCAGTGAAAGCGCCTGGAGGTGATAGTGCAAGGCAATCCTCTGGCGCAGCGGTTCATAGCGGGGAGAAGCGAGCATGTCCCGCAATTCCGGTTGGCCCAGGATCAGAATCGCCAGCAGATTCTGATGATCAAGCTGGAAGTTAGTCAGCAGGCGGATTTCATCAAATACCTCGGGATTGTCAATGACCTGGCCTTCATCGATCACCAGAACCGGACAGACCCCTTGCTGGGAGCTGCGATAAACCGCACTGTTGATCTGTTCGAGCAGTCCGTCCTTTGTTGCGGCGGGTGCTTCAATATCGAGCAGCCGGGCGGTTGTGCGCAGAAAATCCATCGGGTTCAGGCGGGGATTGACGATGAAACAGAATCGATAGCCGTTACCGAGCCGGTCCATAAGCGCCCGCGAAAGGGTTGTCTTGCCGCAGCCTATTTCACCGGTCAATACGGCAATTTCACGCTCCTCGACCACGAACTCAAGCCGGGCAAGCGCTTCCGCATGCCCGCTGCTCAGAAAAAGAAAGCGGGGGTCCGGGGTTTTACTGAACGGTTTTTCCCTGAGGCCGAAATAATCCTTGTACATACTGTCAGTTACCGGCTCTTATGGTCTCAAGGATCATGCCGCCCACATCCAGCACCAGAATCGTGCGCTGATCTCCCAGATCAGCTGCTCCGGAGATGCCCCTGAAACCCTTGAACGACTCTCCCAGCGACTTGATGACGATGTCCTGCTGGCCCAGCAGATCATCCACTACAAGGCCCAGACGTTTTTCCGCAATCCCGACAACCACCACGTAAAACTCTGCCGGCCGCTCCGCCGCACGGTTCGTGGCAAAGAAGCTTTCGAGCCTGAGCAGTGGCAGGGTCTGCTCACGCAGTTGGATGACCTCCTTGCGCTCGACTGTCTTGATGTCGGCGTCAGTCAGGAGCAGTGATTCCAGTATGGAGGTTATGGGAAGTGCATAGGTTCTGCCGGCGCACGTGATGATCAAGGCCTTGATGATGGCCAGGGTGATGGGCAGGGTGATGATGAAACGCGACCCTTTTCCCTTGCTGGTTTCTATATCGACTATTCCGGAAACGGCAGCGATGTTGTTTCTGACCACATCCATCCCGACGCCGCGCCCCGAGACCTCGCTGACCTTGTCGTTGGTTGAAAAACCTGGCATGAAAATGAAGTCAATCGCCTCTCGGTCAGAAATTGCGCTTATATCAGTCACTAGGCCATTCTGGAGGGCTTTTGCCCTGACCTTATCCAGGTCGATACCGTTGCCGTCATCCTCCACCTCGATAACGACATGGTTGCCCTTCTGATATGACGCGATGCGAATGGTACCCTTTTCGTCCTTGCCCAGAGCCATACGTTTTTCAGGCGCTTCGATACCGTGGTCGATAGCGTTGCGTATGATATGCATCATCGGATCGGAGATGTCTTCGACAATCAGCTTGTCAAGCTCCGTATCGGCCCCGGAAAATTTGAGTTCGACCTTCTTGCCCTGTTCACGGGATATTTTCCTGATAATGCGGGACATTTTTTCGTACAGTTGCCCGATCGGAATCATACGAATCTCCATGACCCCTTTTTGCAGATCAGTCAACTTCCGCTCAAGACCTTTGGCGGCCTTGTTCAGATCGACCGCCAGACGTGAATAGCCTTCATTGTGCATACGGTTGGCCACACCGGAAATGGCTGTCTGAGCCAGCACGAGCTCACCAACAATATTCATCAGTTCGTCGAGCTTGCCGATGTCCACGCGCACGGTACGGCTCATGCTTTTGGCCGATTGGGCACCGTCATCTGCGGCAGAAGCTACAGATGACGGTGTTGTCGATTGAGCCGGCTCCGCTGGTTTTTGATGCTGTGTTTCAACGGCCGCGGAGACGACGGCGCTGGTTGCCGGGAGCGGTCGAGGCGGCTGTGCAGTCGGATTTGAGTCCCCCCTACCCAATCGAGTCACGCAAATGGCATCATTTTCGAATAGTCCCTTCAATTCATCCAGTGAACGACTGGACCCGAAGAGTATATCGAAATCTATGTGCGTTTCCATGTTGCCGCCCATGCTGGGGAGCGTGCTGATTACTTCGCCACAGGTTTTAAGGACATCTGAAACCGCGCCCAGTTCCTGATCAAAGGTTGTCAACTCAAATGAAGTATGAACGCTGAAGATGGCTTTGCCTTTCTTCAGGTTATCCAACAGGCGATGTTCCTCATATTCCGTCAGGGCACCCAGAACTCGGCCGTCGAGACCAAGCTGCTCGAGCGGCGATACAGCAGGCTCTGATGCGGTGGGCGGCGACAGGCAGGCGTTGATGCGGGAGACGCAGACGGCAATCTCGTCTGTTCGGGCTACGGAGCGGCCGTCTTCAACGGAGCGCACCAGCGATGTCAGGAGTTCGTGGGAACCGAAGAGCACCGCCATCAGGTTCTGGTCCAGGTTGATCCGGCCGAGCCTCAGGCTGTCCAGCATATTCTCCATATTGTGGGACAATTCGGTTATGTCGCTGAAACCGAACATGCCCGCCAGTCCCTTCAGGGAGTGAGCACCCCTGAAAATGGAATTCAGCAGGTCGGGATTCAGTTCGCCGCTGTCGGCCATATCCGCCAGATCAGCCAACTCTGAACCGAGCAGTTCAACGATCTCCTCAGCCTCTGCCAGGAATTCCATGACCACTTTATGTGATGCGACCTGTTCGCTCATGATGCGTTCCGTTTTGCTTACGCCGTTGGAATAAAATTACCGCTACAGTAACATAGTGCAGGAACGGCATAAGGAGCCGTAACGAATCAGCTAACATGTAACAGCTGTTTCGTAACGGCTCCTAAGAACAGTTGCACAGATAGGAGGAAATAAGTGCCTGAAGCCGGTCGGGATCGAAGGGCTTGATCAGGTATTCATTGGCTCCGAGACGTTTGCCCTTTTCGATGTCTTTCTGGCTGCCTTCGGTAGAGATGATAATCACCGGGACAGTCAGGTAATTCTGGTTATTGCGGAGATAGCTGAGCAACTCAAGTCCGTTTATGTCCGGCATGTTGATATCGGTCAGAATCAGATCCACCTTTTCACGCGGAAGAAGGCGAAGGGCTTCAAAGCCACTGGAAGCCTCTACAATACGGAAGTCACCAAGAACTTCGATGGTGGATACCAGCATGGCGCGCATAGCCGGCGAATCGTCAGCAATCAGGATGGTTTTCTTTGTACTCACGGATTGACCTTTGCGTGAAGCTGTCTTTCTAGAGTGCTCTTTTCCATGGCAACCCCGGCCTGGGAAAGAAATATCGAGAGTGATTCGGTATTTCCGATCGGTTGATTATCCGGGAGATTGTCTCCATAGAGGAAGCCGATCACACGCGACTGACTGACCAGGGGCCCAATGTAGGCTTCTTGCGGAACACCCTCGCCAAGTTGTTCTAAAATATGGGCATCCAGGGCGCTTGGTTGCGGTGTAAAGGTCTCGGCCTGAAACGTCCGGGCCGGGTTGGTAAACATGGAATCGGCTTCAAGCGGAAAGTGGATCGCGCGAACCTTGACATCGCCGCTGGTCTTGCCGCCGGATATGCCGAACTGGCCGGCTCCGGAAACGACCTTGGCATTGACCGTAAATACGATGGCCCGATTGAAGAACTCAGAGGCAAAGCGTAAAACCAGAAGAAGTACGCCGCCTTGCAGGTTAGGGTTGTTCAGCTCCTCCAGCATGCCTCGCAACAGCGTAAGGCTGCTGTTGCTCCCCTGTTCCGACGAATCCGGCATATCTTCGACATCGCCCATTTCAATCCGCATTTCATCGCCAAGATTAAAACTCTCCTGTTGTTCAGGCAGTTTTTCGCCGGATTCTATGCGGCTGATTTCATCATACAGTAGCCCAAGAAAATTCTGGAACCCGTTATCATCATTGATTTCAACGCGCCGGGGTTTCATGATGAAGGAGTAGCCCAGATCCTGTACCCTTGTTTCGGCATCGGCGTGGCGGTAATCCGTCATCACAACAATCTGGATATCTTCGAAATTGTTATGGAGCAGGTCGAGCAGCTCAAGACCGCCTAGTACGCCGGAACCATCCATCTTTGGCATGATCAGGTCGATCAGTATGGTTGGATGCTCACCTCCACGACAGAGGGCATCCACCTTGATCAGCGTATCCTCGCTGCGCGTCATGGCATGGACATCGTAACCCTGCTGGCGCATGCCTTCCGCAATGGCCTTTAGTGTCGGACCGTCATCATCGACAATTACCAGCGGCATTTTGGGTTTCACCTGACGACCGGGCGCATGACTGTTTCTGCAGGGAGCATTTGCAAGACTGTAATCGATCCCGGCCTCGTGAATGCCTTCATCGAGAAGACGGGAACCTTCCATGGCCAGAAACTGGGGATTAAGCCCCTGGTTGAGCATGAATTGCAGCGGGTCCAGGCGGGTGCCATCGATCGTGTCAATTTGATCGGAAGCAACAAATTCATAGCTGCCTTCCTGCCATGAAAACAGGGTAAACACCATATTTTCTATCTGATCCCGTACAACCTCTTCGACAACTTCATAGGAAATCCCGAAGTTATTAATCAGGATGGTTCCCAGCCGGTCCTGGAATCCTTCTTCCTGCTGAAAGGCAAGAGACTTGCGGAGGATGGCCAGATCAATCACACCTCTTTGGATCAGTACTTCTCCCAGGCTTTGCTGGAATGTGGATGACGATGCCCTGACCACCAGTCCCTGACGAAAATATATGGAAGCATCCCTGCCCTTGCTGTGGAGGGAGAGAATGCCGGTCTTACTGCTGAGGCTCACGATCTGAAGAATTTCGCCAAGCCCAAGTTCTTCAAGGTTTCCGACAAGGCTCATGTACTGATGTCCTGTGTGTTGAATATGTCTGCTGCGTGTGGTGGAAAAACGTCAGGCAACGGCCTGATTTTGGCCGTACAAACGGGCTGATAATAAACTATTGTTGTCCGCAAAGTAAAGCCTTTACCTGCACTGTCCTGCGGCGGCACCCGGTTATCCGGCGGCTGTTTTTTTATCTCTTCCCCGGAACATGAGCCGCAGTGGTACTCCGCTGAAACCGAATGCCTCACGGAAGCGGTTGATGATGTAGCGCTCGTAGGAAAAATGGATGTTTTCCGGCTGGTTGGTGAAAACCACAAAAGACGGCGGCCGTATTGCTACCTGGGTTGAAAAGTAGAACTTGACCCGCCGGCCGTGAGACAGCGGCGCATGATGGGCCTCAGTGGCCTCGGAAAACACGCGGTTCAGGTCAGCGGTGGATACGCGGCGGATATACTGTCCCATAACCTCATCCACGGTTGACATGATTTTTCCGATACGCTGACCGGTCAAGGCCGATGTAAAGACGATCGGAGCATAGGCAAGATACTTGAAGCCGTAGCGGATTTTCTCCGTGTAGGCGCCGAAGGTGGCATTGTCCTTGGGCAGGGCATCCCATTTGTTGATCACAAAAATGCAGCCGCGGCCCGCCTCATGAATATATCCGGCAATGCGTTCGTCCTGTTCGGTAACCCCCTCTTCGGCATCGATTACCATCAGGACCACATCGGCCCGTTCGATGCTGCGCAATGAATCCACGACGCTGTACTTTTCCAGCTTTTCGGTGGTTTTGCCTTTGCGGCGGATCCCGGCGGTATCGATCAGCAGATACGGTTTCTTGTTGCACATAAAGAGAGTATCGACAGAATCGCGGGTCGTTCCGGGGGTCGGGTTGGCAACCACCCGTTCAAAGCCCAGCAGGCGGTTGACCAGGGACGATTTGCCGACGTTGGGCCGGCCGACCACGGCGATTTTAGTCAGTTCATCCGAGTCTTCGGCAGGGTCCGACGGCGGAAAGACCTCCAGCAGGTTTTCCACCAGGTCAATCACGCCGCGATTATGTTCCGCCGAGATGGTAAAGAGCTGATCAATCCCCAGGGAATAAAACTCGGCTGAGTCATTGTCCAGCTTGTCGCCATCCACCTTGTTGACGACATAAAATACCGGCTTCTTGACCCGTCGCAGCATCTGTGCCACTTCGATATCCGCCGGGGTAAGACCGCTGCGGGCATCCATCATGAACAGAATCACATCCGCCTCTTCCATGGCCAGACTGGACTGTTCCCGCATCTGCTGCAGCATGCGGTCCGAGGTGACCGGTTCGAACCCGCCGGTATCTATCAGGATGAAAGGCTTGTCAAACCTGTTGATGTTGGCGTAATTACGGTCGCGAGTCACGCCGGGGGTGTCGTCAACCATGGCCCGCCGATGGCCGAGCAGGCGGTTGAAAAGAGTTGATTTGCCCACATTGGGGCGGCCGACTATTGCAACGATTGGTTTCATTCGTATCCATACTCTCTAAGCTTTGAAGGACGCTCACTCCAGTTTTCTTCCACCTTTACAAACAGCTCCAGAAATACGCGCGTGTCCAGCAGGCGCTCGATATCCTGCCGGGCCTGGGTACCAATTTTCTTGAGCATGTCGCCCTGTTTGCCGATAACAATCCCCTTCTGTGTCGTCCGCTCCAGAATGATTGCCGCTGTAATGGCAATCACACCGCTGGGGCGCTCCTCGAATCGTTCCACTTCCACGGCGGTGGAATAAGGAACCTCGTCGCGGGTCAGTCGGAAAACCTTTTCACGGATCATCTCGGCCACGATAAATTTTTCCGGCATATCTGTCAGAATGTCATCGGGAAAAAGCTGAGGACCTTCCGGCAGGTATCTGCTGATGGTCTCGACCAGCAGTTCTACCCCGTCACCGTTGCCGGCCGAGACAGGCACAACCTCCCGGAAGGGGTGCAGAGCCGTCCAGGATTCGATCTTCTCGAACAGGATCCTTTTGTCCGGCAGCAGATCGACCTTGTTGAGCACCAGGACAACCGGGGTGGTAACCCCCTTCAGCACCTCGGTGATGATCCCGGCATCGATTGCTGTGGTTGCCTCGACCACCAGCAGCAGCAGATCAACTCCTTTGATGGCGGACATGGCAACATCCACCATGCTTTTATTCAGGCGCGACTGGCCGGAATGGATACCCGGTGTATCAATGAAGATAATCTGGCCGTCTGCTATGTTGTGGATGCCTTGAATACGGTTGCGCGTGGTCTGCGGCTTGTTGGAGGTGATGACGATCTTTTCACCGATAATGGCGTTAAGCAG
>JBBQXT010000060.1:0-17056 GCA_038209415.1 Geobacterales bacterium | reverse complement strand
GCTTTTGCCGTAGCGTGCGGCATCTCGATCATGTACCTGATCAAGGCCAACCATGACGAGAGCGGGCAAAAGTCCGGCGAATCGAGCGTCATGAGCATGTTCCCTCCCATCCGGGTCTTGGATGACCTCAACTACCGGGCGATCATGATCGGCTTTCCCCTGTTGACCCTGGGCATCATCACCGGCGCCGCCTGGGCCAACTACGCCTGGGGCACCTACTGGAGCTGGGACCCGAAAGAGACCTGGTCGCTGATTGTCTGGTTTGTCTACGCCGCCTTCCTGCATGCCCGCTTCACCCGCGGCTGGGTCGGCAAGCGCGCCGCCTGGCTGTCGATCATCGGCTTTGCCGCCACCATCTTCTGCTACCTGGGTGTCAACCTGTTCCTGTCGGGACTGCACAGCTACGGCGGTAGCCCCAAGATGTAGCTACAGCAGCACACGGGACTCATCTCCGAAGCCTCCTTTTTCGTGATCAGGGCATTGATTATGATCACGTTTAAGGAGGCTTTTCATGTCACATGACCAGCAAAAATCCGACAGTTCATGGAATTAGCACGGTAGAAATTATGCCAACATTTTCATTCATCATTCCAGTCAAGCCCGGCGGTTTCGTTGCTGCAGTGGAGACGTTACGGCACATAGCTGCTCCAGCCAGCCAGTTTGAAGTGTTGATTGCCGAAGGCAGCTCGCCCAGCCGACAGCGCAATGCTGCGGCGCACGCGGCGCAAGGTGAGGTCATCTACTTTCTCGATGACGATTCCCGCATTGCTGCGGATTGCCTGACCATCTGCGCGCGGATACTGGAGGATGAGACTGTTGCTGTTGTCGGTGGTCCATCCCTGACACCGTCCGATGATTCCCCGCTGCAGCAGCTCATCGGATGCGCGCTGTCATCCCTGCTGGGCGCCGGCGCCGTACGCAACCGCTACCGTGCCAGCGGCACTGTCCGAGCCACCACGGAAAAGGAGCTGATCCTCTGCAACCTGGCCATACGGCGTACTGTTTTTCTTCAATCGGGCGGCTTTGATGAGCGCCTGTACCCGAACGAGGAAAACGAACTGCTCGACAGGGTCAGTTCTAATGGTATGAAACTGGTCCACGCCCCTGAAATGGATATTCTGCGCAGCCAGAGACGTACCCTGCGGCTTTTTGTCCGGCAGATGTTTTCTTACGGCCGGGGACGCGCCCAGCAGACCCTGATCACCGGGCACGTCACGATCGCCAGCTTTGCCCCCCTGTTTTTCCTGATCTATCTGGGGTTACTTGCACTCCTGCCTCTTACCGCTATCAGCCTGGCGCCTCTCCTGGTCTATGGCGCCCTAGTCCTGTGGTTCGCTTCTGTGGCGGTTGTCAGGTCCGGGGCCATGTCGAGGATGCTGCTGATCCCGCTGTATCCTCTGCTACATATCTCCAACGGCTGCGGCCTGTTCTGCGGACTGCTCGGCGGCAAGCACGCCAGATCCGGGACCACCAGCCCTGATACCGTTGTCGCTGTCCGCAGGATAAAAGAGTTCGGACAATCCGAATGGTAAAACCAATTTCAAATCAGGGATGAAATCAAGGCGGCGAGGATAGAAGCGACGAAGGCGTACAAGATAGTACGTTGAGAAGCCGAAGACGAGCCAACAAAGATAGCGACTTGATTTGGAATTGGTCTGCCAATGTAACTATTCAGCATAATTTATTTTTTATTCTTTGAAAAAAGTTCTTGACACGGTTTTTAGGTATTTTTTAAAATCTGGCGCACCTTGAATCCAGTGTCTATGCTTCCACGCTGAAGGCGCTGTTAATAGCCTGTTGCGGTTGCAAAAAGCCCCACAAGAGGCGACCGTGTACAAAATAAAATATCACCTTATACGGCAACCAGGCGCAAAAAATCTGCTCTCAAAAACCTGTGTTATAGTGACTCAACACAAACACGGGTGGATGTATGACAGTTGAGAACGTCAACATAGAAGCAAGTATACAAACGGCGAAAGAGCTGATTGCCAAAGAAAAGAATCTCTCACCGGCACTCAAGGTTGCTCTTGACGTTCTGCTGCTTCTGGTCACCATATTGGCAAACCGTCTGGGGCTTAGGGATGTGGAGATTATAAATTTACCGCTTTAGGATAGATTGTTATATCCCACCAGTGTAAATCCGTTCCATGACTCATTCGCCTGCACAATCTGTGGTAATGACAGCGAGTTTGTGTGGAAGACTCGTCATGGGAAAGCAACGAAGATCCTTACCTGGTTCCGCTGGATAACCATCAGGCAGCTTCAAGTACAGTGCAAGCAGTGTGGCCACAAGCAGTACATCACCCGACAGCAGCTTGGCATGGAGCCGATGAAACGTGTTCCTGATGAAACGCGGCGAAAGTAGGCACTGATGGGAGCGTTGACCTCCTATCGGGTATCGGAGAAGATCGGCAAGATGTTCGGATGGGCCGTAGACAAAATGACGATCTGGAAGTCGGTGCAGCAGATCGGCTCGCAAATGGAGTTTACTCTTGACCCAAACGAAGAGCCTCATGGGGAAGCTGATGGAACGGGAGTAGGGATTACCGGAATTGCCAAACGCGGCAAGGAACTGAAGGTACTGATTCAATACAAGAAGGGTGGCGGCATCAGGGTTGCCGGTATTGATATCGGCAATTACAACGGTTCGTGGGACAAGCTGGAGCGGCTGTTCCGGACGGTGAACATGAGGGTCAATGTAAGCAAGTGGAGTACTGAGGGAGCACTTAATGTCACCAAGGTTCGCCTCGCTTATTACTACAAAGGGTTTGATACATAATAGTGCCACAACGGCGGCTAAATGGAGAGCATTAGCCCAGGTCTCCAGTTGACAACGCTACCAATTTTTTGCCGACTCAATTTTGTAGTCAAACACTTACAACATGCTATTAATATGAACTTTTATGCTTCTACGGCTTCATCTTCTGATACTCCATACTACGAAGCTGAACCAGGCACATAGGATAACCGCAGATAAAATCAACAAAAAAACACCCCGCTTCCATCAGGAATACGGGGCGTTGAGGTTTCATGGGGCAACCGATTCAAGTACCATGTAACATCTGATTCTTCGTAGGCCGTATCAAGCGCAGCGGATACGGCAACACTGGTAGTTATGGCAACAAAGCCGGTTCCGCTGCGCTTGAACCGGCCTACATGAAATCAGAACATAATGATGTTATTTCAATTCCAAATCAAGGCGCTATCTTCGTTGGCTCGTCTTCGGCTTCTCAGCGTACTACCTGTACGCCTTCGTCGCCTCAATCCTCGCCGCCTTGATTTCATCCTTGATTTGAAATTGGAATTACAAGGTTCTAGCTCAACAGGTGGACGAACAGGCCGCTGCGCAATTTGGGTTCGAACCAGGTGGATTTGGGCGGCATGATCTGATCCTGGTCGGCCAGTTCGATCAGCTCGCGGATGGAGGTCGGGTGTAGTGCGAAGGCTACGGCGTACTCGCCCGAATCCACCAGCCTGACCAGTTCCTCATTGCCGCGGATGCCGCCTACGAAGTGGATGCGACCGTCGGTGCGTGGGTCATGAATGCCGAGCAGCGGACTCAGCAGATTGTTCTGCAGGATGGAGACATCCAGCCGGTCGACCGTGTCGGCCTCGTTGACGATGGCCGCCTGTGCGTGGAGATGGTACCAGTGCCCGTCCAGATACATGCCGAAGTGATGACGCTCCTGTGGTGTGGCGGTCTCTGGCGTGGGGATGATATCGAATGCTGCCGTGAGGCGGGTCATGAATTCGGTCGTGCTCTGCCCGTGCAGATCCTTGACCGCACGGTTGTAGGGCATGATATGGAGCTGGTTTTCCGGGAAGATCACGGTCAGGAAAAAGTTGTATTCTTCAGTGCCGGTGTGGCCCGGATTTCGTTTCCGGCGCAGCTCGCGTACCCGTCCGGCTGCGGCGCTACGGTGATGGCCGTCGGCCACATACAGTCGCGGGATGGCTTCGAACAGTGCCGTCAGCCGCTCGATCAGGACTCGGTCGGCGATAACCCAGAGGGTGTGGGCTACACAATCATCCGCAATAAAATCGTACTCCGGCGGGCCATTGCTGACGCCTTCGATAATCCCCTCCACTTCAGCGCAGGAGCGGGAGAGATAGAAGACCGGTTCGTCATTGGCATCCAGATAATCGATATGTTTGACCCGGTCCTCTTCCTTGTCGGCCCGGGTATGTTCGTGTTTTTTGATAACGCCGGACTGGTAATCATCGACACTGGCGCACACCACCAGACCAGTCTGGGTAAGCGCGCCCATGCGCTGCCGGTAGATATAGAAACAGTCTCGGTCCTCTTTTAGCAGTACGCCATGGTGGATGAAATCAGCCAGATTCTTGTGCCCCCGGGCATAGACCGGCTCAGCGTGGCAGTCAATTTCATCCGGCAGATCGATTTCGGGGCGGGATACATGCAGGAAGCTGTCGGGGTTGTCGGCAGCCATGGCGCGTGCTTCGGCAACGTTCATCACGTCGTAGGGCAGGGCGGCTACCTTGGAAGCCAGGTTTTTGGGTGGGCGCAGGGCGCGGAATGGTCGAATGATTGCCATGTGTGATTCTCCCGAAATTGTTCCACATTTACAAAAAGGGGGCCAAGGGGAGATTTGATTCGCACTTTCAAAGGCAAATCCCCCTCAATCCCCCTTTGTCAAAGGGGGAGGTAAATCTACTGAAAATACCTTCTCGCGCCGACAAAGCGCTTTTCGAAATAGCTTTCATCCACCGCCGAGACGCGAATCTCTTCGCCCCGGCGGGGGGCATGGACAAACCGGTTGTTGCCGACGTAGATGCCGACATGGTTGATCATCTCCTCTGACGATCCGAAGAAAACCAGGTCACCATCCCGCAGGTCCCCTTTTGCTACGGAATCGCCGGCCCTGTACTGATCGCGCGAGGTGCGGGGTATGCTGAGCCCGCACAGGTTGTAGACCGCCCGGACAAAACCGCTGCAGTCCATGCCGTCAACCACATTCTCACCGCCCCAGCGGTAGGGGATGCCGACAAAACGCTCGGCGGTCCGGGCTGCGATGGCACCCATATCTTTGTCCCCTTTGCCGGTTGGTTTGGGGTGGGGCTTGTCCGGTTTTTCAACCGGTTTGTCCCTGTCGGGCGGCGTTGCAGTCGGAGGGGTCCTGAGCTCCTCGGGTCGCGGCTTCTGCCAGCTCGGCCCCTGTGGTTTGGCGAAGACGACCTCGTTGGGCGGTGCGATGTAATAGCTGTCGATCAGGCGGTCGGCTACCAGTTTGGCGGCGACTGCGCGGGCCTTGGCCTTGCTGGGAAAATCGCCGAAACGCACGGCGTAGACGCCGTTATCCTTGCGGAAATAGAAGGCATCCAGCCCTTTGGCCTGCAACCGGGAGGTGAAACGCTCGGCATTTTTGACTTCCGCAAAGGCGCCCATCTGGATGGCGTAACCGATGCGGCTGATACCACTCTGCCGGGCGGCCAGCGAAGGAGAGGCACATGCCAGCATGAACAGCAGCATGATGAGCAGGTTTCGTTTCATAGAGTGCCGATAGTATCCAGTAGCTGCAGAATCAGTAAAGATTATTTTGCGCATTATTCCACGTCTCCGACGTTACGGCGGACTCCCATCAGGTAGGCCACCACGAATTCCTCCAGATTGCCATCCAGAACGGCGTCCGGATTGCCGGATTCGACGCCGGTGCGCAGGTCTTTGACCATCTTGTAGGGGTGCAGGACATAGGAGCGGATCTGGCTTCCCCAGCCGATTTCCTTCTTTTCGGCGGCGATCTCCGCGGCCTTGTCCTTGCGTTCCTCCACTTCGCGTTCATACAGCTTGGCCCGCAGCACCTTCATGGCGGTGCCGCGGTTGGATATCTGGCTTCGTTCGGACTGGCAGGCGACGATGATGCCGGTTGGTATATGTGTGATGCGCACGGCCGAGTCGGTGGTGTTGACGTGCTGGCCGCCGGCGCCGCCTGAACGGAAGGTGTCCACCCGCAGGTCGGCATCGCTGATCTTGATGTCGATATCTTCTTCTTCAATTTCAGGGAAGGCGTACATCGAGGCAAAGGAGGTATGCCGGCGGGCATTACTGTCAAAGGGGGAGATGCGCACCAGACGGTGAATGCCGGCTTCCGCCTTGAGATAGCCGTAAGCGTATTCGCCGCAGACATTGAAGGTTACCGACTTGAGGCCGGCTTCGTCCCCGGCCTGAAATTCGGTGATGGTGGTTTTCCAGCCCTTTTTCTCACAATAGCGCAGGTACATGCGCAGGATCATCTCGGCCCAATCCTGGGATTCGGTTCCGCCGGCCCCGGGGTTGATGGAGATGAAGCAGGAGTTGCGGTCATGGGGTCCGGAGAGCATGCGCTGGAATTCGGCCGCCTCCAGCCCCTGCTGCAGCCGGTTGTTCATCCCGGCCACTTCCGCCAGCGCCGCCTCATCCTGGGCATCTTCGCCCAGTTCGATCATCACGCGCACATCCTCGACCTGCCGGTGAAGCCCGTCCCAGGCCTGGACGACTTTTTCCAGGGCGGTGCGTTCCCTGATCATGTGCTGGGACTTACTTGTATCGTCCCAGAAGCCGGGGACGGCCATGATCGATTCGATCTCCTGGATCGACTCGCGCTTGGTTTCTACGTCAAAGGGACCCCCGAAGTTTGGCGATACGCTCTTCGTAGTCCTTCAGACGGGCAATTTCTTCACGGAACATGTGTTACTCCTGTATGTGTGTAGTAGCTGAGTCAATTGAAATCATGCCGCGAAATCCTTGCGTCTGAACCAGGCCAGCCCGGCAATCCCCGCCGTCAGCAGCACACACAGCCAGGCTGCACAGTCGCCGATCTTCAGGTAGATCGAGTCGCCGCTGCCCGGTTTGACGTCACTGATGCGGAAACCTTCCACGAACAGCCCGGTCATGGTGTTGATGTGCCCGTTCTGGTCGACGATGGCGGTGATACCGGTATTGGCGGCCCGCACCAGCGGCGTGCGGGTCTCCACGGCTCGAAAAGCGGCCATGGCGAGGTGCTGGTAGGGTGCCGACGAGCGGCCGAACCAGGCATCGTTGGTGATGTTTGCCAGAATGCGGGCGCCATTATTGACATACGCCCGGGCCACCTCCGGAAAGACGGCTTCGGCACAGATCAGCGTTCCGATCCGCGTGTGGCCTGCCGTCAGCGTGACCACCCGTTCTCCGGGGGAAAAGTCGCCGATACCGACCACCATTTTGCTGATGAATGGCAAGAATCTGCCCAGCGGTACATATTCACCAAAGGGCACCAGGTGAATCTTGTCGCTCCTGCCGACCGTTTCACCTGCTGGCGAGATCATAAAGGCGCTGTTTAGAAACACGAGTTTCCCGTTGCGTAGCTCGTGGGCCGGACTGCCGACCAGCAGGCTGGTGGAAAGTTCGCGAGCCAGCCTTTTTATCCTGCCGGATCGCTGGAGTTCATCCTGGAAAAAGAAGGGTACGGCGCTCTCCGGCCAGATCACCAGATCAACACCACCCTTGGCAGCTTCGCGAGTCAGGCGTTCGTAGATGGCCAGGGTCTGATCCTCAAAAGCCGGGCTCCACTTGACATCCTGGGGAATATTGCCCTGGATCAGAGCGATCCGCAGAGCCTTGCCGGTAGTGGATTCACCTTCGGTCAGGCGGCTGAAACCGTAGAAGATGGTTACAACGAAAAGGATCAGCAGTACCAGGGCACTTTTGACCGGGTAGGGCACACCCGCGCCCGAAACCGCCCGCAGCGCGCGGTAGAAGACCACATTGGCCAGAACGATCAAGAAGGTTATGCCGAAGACACCGCAGATATCGGCAATCTGGATCAGCGGCAGGATGCGGTACTGGGTATGTCCCAGCATGGCCCAGGGCGATCCGGTCATGAGAAAAGAACGCAATAGATCGCCGGCTACCCAGGCAACAGGCAGGCTGAAGGCCGATTTGATCCCGACCTGCTCCCCGGCGCGCGCCAGCAGCGTGGCAAAGCCGTAAAACAGAGCCAGCCATGCCGACAGGCTCAGGTAGAGCGGGACGCTGGCTGCCCAAGGCAGGTGTCCATAGTCGGTTATGACGATATTGACCCAGTACAGGATGCCGGCATAGGCCGTCAGGCCGCAGGTGAAACCGATCCGGAAGGCGGTAGCGAGGGTCGCCCCCTCCAGTGCCGTCAACAGCGGAATCAGTGCTATCCATGCCAGAAAGGAGAGACCGCTGTTCGGGAAGGACAGGGCGATCATGACCCCTGATGCGATTGCCAGAAGGCCCGGGCGGTCGAAAAAGGTCGTCAGGCGTTCCGGCATCAGGCGAGCGATCATTTCTGTCCTTGCCTGGCATCGCCGCCAGCGCCGATCCGGGTGATGCAGACTTTTTTGATCTTGCGTTCGTCAGCGTCCAGAATGGTCAGCTGCAGTCCGGCTCCCTCGACAACGTCCCCCACAGTCGGGATCTTGCCGGTCAGATGGAATATCAGGCCGCCGACTGAGTCGAATTTATCGCGCTCAATCTGGATGCCAAAGTGCTCTTCAAGTTCCTCGACCGGCATACGCGCATCGGCGCTGATGGAACCATCCGTGTTGACCGTATAGAGGAGCTCTTCGAAGTCATACTCATCCTGGATGTCCCCCACGATCTGTTCCAGCAGATCTTCGATGGTTACCAGGCCGGAGGTCCCTCCGTATTCGTCGATCACAATCGCCAGGTGCACCCGTTTACGTTTGAACTCCTGCAGCAGCTGTTCAAGATCCTTTGTTTCCGGAATGAAGTAGGGCGGTCGCATGATGGATCGCACCTGAACCCGGTCGGCCTGCTCGCCCCAGCACTTGAGCAGATCCTTGGCGTACAGCAGGCCGATGATGTTGTCGATGGTCTGCTCGTAGACCGGGATGCGCGAGTGGCCGCAGCCGATGATGGTGTCCAGCAGTTCGCGAACGCCGGCTTCCACGGATACGCAGGCCATGTCGGTGCGCTGCACCATGATCTCGCGCACCACCGTGGTACGCAGCGAAAAGATCGAGCGGATCATCTCGCTCTCTTCTTCATTGACCAGTCCCTCTTCCTCGCTGGCTTCGATAAAGTCGTGGATCTCCTCTTCGGTGATCTTCTTGCGTCCGGTTACGAGCCGACTGATCAGTTCGATAATTCCGGACTTTCTACTGCCGCCTTCTTCCAAGGTTTTTCCCTCCGTTTTGATAGACTTCCGAGGTTTCCAAAATCTCGGAGGTCTGTGGATACTGCTATCCCAGATACCTGAATGCCAGCAGAACGATAATGGTGATCCCGGAACCGACCAGTGAACCCAGCACGACATCCTGCATGGTGTGAATTCGCATCAGCAGGCGCGAGTGGCTGACCATGGTCGCCAGGGCGATACAGAGCAGCGAGATGAGCGGGTCGCCGGTGTTCAGCGAGACAGCGGTGGCAATGGAAAAGGCCACTGCCGCGTGGCCGCTGGGAGCGCCTCCATGCAGGGGGGTCCCGGTGCAGCTCAGGCTTTTGACAATAATGACAACAATAGTGACGATCAGTATAGCTACCACGGTAGCGAGGTCGGATTGCGTTCCAAACATGGCCAGAGCCTTTCCGTAAAGCGGCAGGATGTATTTTGACAAAATGAGATAACCCATGATTCCGGCGCCGCAGGACGCCACCAGAACCGCTCCGGCCGCGGTGTCCTTGGCGATCTTTGCCAAAGGGTGAAAACCGGGTGAAGCCAGGTCTACCACCGCCTCTACCGACGTGTTGATCAGTTCGGCAAACAGTACGAACAGTATCGAGAGAGCCAGCAGGGCGAATTCGACCGGCGTTATGCGCAGGAACACTGCCGCAAGCAGTACCGCCAGGGCGGCGATGAAGTGCGTGCGCATATGTTTTTCAAAGCGCGCTGCATGGAGGATGCCCTCAATGGCGCAGTTGGCCGAGTCTATGAACCGGGTGGGTTTAACAACCCTTCCGTCTTCAGGATCCTGAATAACGCCTCCTCCTTCTTTTCCATCCTGGCAGCCTCGGCCTCGCCGCTTCGTTCGTGGTCGAAACCGCACAGATGCAATATGCCGTGCATGAGCAGGAAACAGAGCCGTTCGAAGGGTGCCATACCCCCGGAATCGGCCTCACGGGCCGAGGTGTCGGCCGAAATGATCACATCACCCAGAACATGGGCAGCAATACCTGCGCAGTCACCCTCTTGCTGGGAAAAAGAGATCACGTTTGTGGGGCGGTCTCTGTCCAGATACTCGCGATTGATACAGCGAATGGAACGATCCCCGACGATAACGACGGACAATTCCGTTTCTTCAGGACATCCCAAGGCGCTTAAGATCCTCGTCGCCACTTTTTTTAGCTGGCGGGGCATGATCGGATGCCTTCGCTGGCGGTTGTTCAGCAGTATTTGCATGCGGGAAGTCTCCCTGTTCTGTCGGGGCGTGCTCTCGGTCGACCGTTCTACGATCATTTTTTCTGGGACCGTTGATGCTCTTGTGAACCGGCTCGGGGTAGTCCACGCGATGATGAAAGATGCCGTTGAGGATGCGGTTGAAGCTCCTGGCGATCTCATGGAGGTTTTTGAGCGTCAGCTCGCATTCGTCCAACTGTCCGTCGGTAAAGATCCGGTTGATGATGTTCTGTACCATGCCCTGGATGCGGTCGGGAGTGGGATTTATCAGGGTTCGTGACGCGGCTTCGACACAGTCGGCCAGCATGACGATCCCCGCCTCGCGGGTCTGGGGTTTGGGACCGGGGTAGCGGAAATCTATTTCCTCCACGGTTTGTCCGGTTGCCTCGGCCTGGGTCTTGGCCCGCTCGTAGAAAAACTTGATCAGGGCGGTGCCATGGTGCTGGCGGATAATGTCGATGATCGGCTGACCCAAATGCTTTTCGCGGGCTTGTTCGGCGCCCTCCTTGATATGGGATATCAGGATCAGGGCGCTCATGCTGGGGGTGAGTTTGTCGTGACGATTTTCCTCACCACCCTGGTTTTCTATGAAATAGAGCGGTTTGGAAGCCTTGCCGATATCATGATAATAGGCGGCGACTCGAGCCAAAAGCGGATTGGCGTTGATGGATTCCGCGGCCCCCTCCACCAGATTGCCCACCACGACGCTATGGTGATAGGTGCCGGGCGCCTTGATCATCAGGTCACGCAGCAAAGGCGAGTTGAGGTTGGCCAGCTCCAGCATCTTGATGTCGGTGGTGTAGTTGAAAAGGGTTTCGATTACCGGTATGAAACCTGAAACGAAACCGGCGCTAATGATGCCGCCCACCAGGGCAAAAAAAGCGGCATAGACCGTCTGCACGGTGAAGAGGGTGTTGCTGAAGGTCTGGAAGGCCAGGGCCAGGGCCAGGTTGACCACGGAGATTTTCAGTCCGGCCGTGTAGATGGCACCGCGGTCCGAGCACTGCCGCATACCATGGGCGCCGATGATGCTCCCCAACAGGGCGTAGATCAGCACGAACATGCTGTTGCTGAACATGATGCCAAAAAGCGGGGCCAGCGCGGCGCAATAGACCAGCGCTACCTCGGAGTTGATGAAAACGCGCACGACCATTGCGCCGGCGGCAAAGGGGAACAGGTAAAAGTAGTTGTTTACATCCACATTGGGAAAGACCGCCCCGATGTTGTGGCTGATCAGCAGGGCGGTTTTGATGATCAGGAAGCTGCCGGTGATCAGCAGGGAAATGATCAGGATGTCCTTGTTGCTGGGATTGAACTTGCGGATGTTCTTGCAGGCGAAACGATACGGGAAATAAAACAGCACCAGAATCAGGGCAAAGGTTCCCAACGCGGTGAAAAAACGGCTGTCGTTGCTCTGTTCCTGGAAGATCGCGTGCAATTTTTGGGTCTGCTCGGTGCTGATACGCTCACCGATCCGGACAATCATCTCTCCCTTCTGGACCTTGAAAAGCACCGGGCGGGTTGTTTCCATGGAGGACTTGCCGCGGGCTTCCGTACTTTCCTTGTTGAAAAAGAAATTCGGTAGCAGAATTCGGGCAATCAGGGACGAAATCCGGGCCGCGTCGCCCGGCTCGCCCAGACCGTTGAAGGTCCATCCCGCCACTATCCGGCGGGCCTCGGCAATTTCGGTAAAGCTGGTAGCAGCGCCCCCGGCGCCGATAAAGTGGCCGTCGTCGTTCAGGATCTCGACACCCCGGCGGGCATCGGTCTGGAACACCTTGCCATCCAGAACGATCTTGCGCTGGTAGAGCTCATCCAGCAGCTTTTTGATATCCGCCAGAAGGGCTGTGTCGGACCTGACCCGGGTCAGGGCGCGGATATCGGCCTCACTCAGCTCGGTGTCCAGCAGCGGGGTCAGGATACTGCGCCACTCTTTGACGCCCTTGCGGCTTTTGCCGGTCTGCTCGCGATGAATCGCAGTCAGGGCCTGCTCCAGTTTCCCGGAGAGGATAACAGACACCCGGTCGCTCTGGTTGTATATGACCGGGGCGTTGCTGGCGGCCTCCTTGCGACGCTGTTCCGTCAGGGCATGGTCTTCGACGAGGTAGTCCTGCGTGGCGCGGATATCCGAGGTGGCAATGTCGCCGGCCTTGAAGCTGAAGGAGGAAAAATGCCGGCTGGGAAGTATCAGCACGGTCAGGATGACCGCAGTTATGACGAGCAGGATAAACCTGTTGCGACGGGCTGTCTGGGGATTGGAAAATCTCCGTATGACTGAATCAAGGAGATTGGTGCCCAGCTTGCTCAAGTAGGTTAGTGTGTTCTGGTCCCGATTGGTGGCAGGTAGTTCCGGCATATCGTAGCTCAGGGAGCGAAACAGTTTCGGTTCGGTTACGCGGGCGGCGCGTAAGTGGTTGAAATAAGTTTTAAAGATAGCCCAAAATGCGGTGAAGTGTCAATACAACTGTTACGGCGCGAAGCGGCCCGCCGGCTATACCTCGGAAATATCGCTGCCGGTGATCACCAGCTCGGGCCAGTTTTCATAGACCCAGTCTTCGAGCCGTTCCAGCACACTGCGTGCGATGGTCTTGTCCGGGCTGACCGTGACAAATCCCAATACCGCTGACCCCGGGCTGTCCTGCCGGTCCACCTCGGCGCAGGCGATATTGAAACGGTTTCTGGCCCTGCCCAGGATGCTCTTGACGATACCGCGCTTTTCCTTGAGCGAGCGGGAGGGGAGTTCGAGGTGCAGTTCGAAACAGTAGATGAACATGAGAAACTCCTGCTACTGGCAAGGGGTAGGCCTGCAATATTGCCGTATGGTCAAGTAATCACTCCAGCAGAAACTCGAATTCTTCCCGCGTCAATCCAGCTCCGCCGCTACCGGCACCATCCTCCAGGATAGCCTTGTAGAGCTTGGTTTTCTGCTCCTTCAACGCCATCATCTTTTCCTCGATGGTGTGGCGCATGATCAGACGGGTGATGGTGACCTGTTCGGTCTGGCCGATGCGGTGGGCGCGGTCGGAGGCCTGATTTTCCACGGCCGGGTTCCACCAGGGGTCCATATGGTAGACATAGGTGGCGCGGGTCAGATTGAGCCCTTTTCCGCCAGCCTTGAGGCTGATCAGAAACACGGACGGTTCGGCTGAATTTTGGAACGCCTGCACCAGATTTTTGCGTTGCGGCACCGGTGTCGAACCATCCAGCCGCAGGCAAGAGAATCCCTGCTCCCGCAGCCCTTTTTCGATAATATTCAGATAACCGGTGAACTGGGAGAACACCAGCGCACTGTGCCCTTCGTCCCGCAGTTCGGCCAGCTGTTCAGCCAGAAACTCCAGTTTTGGCGAGGCATCACTGGCACCGGGCGAGGCCAGCACCGGCGCCAGACAGATCTGACGCAAGCGCAGGATGGCGGTCAGGGCGATGATGCGGGCCTGGGCCGGGGCGTGGCTTTCATAAGCCTCTTTCACCTGGCCGCGCACCTCCTCGACGGTACGCTGGTAGAATGCCTTCTGCTTGGTCGTCAAATCCAACGGGATATCGATCTCGATTTTCGGAGGGAGCTCACTGGCAATCAACTGCTTGGTGCGGCGCAGCACAAAGGGACGCGTACGGCTAATCAAACGCGCGGTTCCGGCAGCGCCATCCCTGCCGACTGTGCGTGTAAATTCCTCTCTCGTCCCCAACAAACCCGGCAGACATAAGTCCATTATGGCAAAGTATTCGCCCAGATGGTTCTCCACCGGCGTGCCGGTCAACGCCAGGGTAAAGGAACCTTTCAGCTTGCGGACGGCGTTGGAGGTGGCTGCCTGCAGGTTCTTGACCATCTGGGTTTCGTCGAAGATCAGGACATTGAAGCGCTGTTCGGCCAACAGGTCGCAATCACGCTGCACGATGCCGTAGCTGGTGATGATCACATCGTGGTTGGCAAACTCAGCGCTGCTGCGTCCACTGCCGCTGTAGAGCATAACCCGTGCGTCTGGCAGGAAGCGGGCCAGTTCTGCTTCCCAGTTGAACAAAAGCGATGGCGGTGCAACGACCAGATGTGGTGTGCCCGGGGCCGCTGCGCTGGCAAGCTCGCCGGACATGATCCCGGCCAGCAGGGTAATCCCCTGCAGGGTCTTGCCAAGCCCCATGTCATCGGCCAGGCAGGCGCCGAAACGGTGTTCGTAGAGAAAAGCCAGCCAGTGCCAGGCATCGACCTGATAGTGACGAAGGGTGGCACTCAGCCCGACTGGAAGCGGTCGCGCAGGAATGGAGGAGAAGTTGACCAGATTTTCCATAATCCGGGCGTCGTCCGGCGACAGCCTGACGTCGACACCATGGCTGCGCAGCAGCAGCCAATCCAAAATTTGCAGGCGCGGTACACGCACCAGCTCATGTTCTCCTTTTTTTCTTTTCTTGCTATTCGGCATGGCGCCGACAAACATGGCCAGCACTTGGGCGCTGATCTCATCCAGCAGCAGCATCTTGCCATCGCGGTGCAGAATTCCGCCACCATCCAGCAGGCCGCGCAGTTCGTCTTCCGTCAGAATCTCGCCGTTGCAGCGGATCTCGGGCTTCAGCTCGAACCAGTCTTGACCACTGCGAGTGGCATCCAGTGAAAACGCCCAGGATGCGGTTGTCAGTGGCTCGCTGCCGATTCGCAGCGAAAAACCTTGCGCCTGAAGGGTAGCCATCAGCTCGGGCAGTATCTTGATCAGTGGTTCAGACGGAGCCTCCAATGCGCCCGGAGCGCCAAGGCATTCGAAGGATTCCAGTCCGAATGTTTCGTACAGAATTCGCATCATCCTGGCCTGCGTCTGAAGTTCAATCGTCACAAACCGCCAGCCGTTTGGATGTGCCGTGAGTAGTAGCGAGGTACGGTTCCATTGTTCGGTAAGTATTACCAACAGCTGTTTTGCTTCCCGCTTCACATCGCGCTTTATAAAATCGGACGAACCGGTCAACTTGCGACTGATGGCGGTGCGTTTGGCGGCCTTGGTCTCATCCATCAGCGCGAAAGCGGTCTCAATGATGGCGCGCACACGCTTTTTCGTTTTCATTGGCGCTGAGAGCTGTGATCGGCGGGTTGGATCAAGCAGCCAGAAGACGTCACCGGAACAGGGGAAGGTCTGTCCGTCATATGTCCCGACAGGTTCAAGTGAAACTCTGGGCTTTGTCATGCCGCGAGGAATATCCAGCAGGTAACCGGGCGTGGTGCGATCCGGTTGCGCGGTAGCAGCGCCGCTGATAAGAAACCAGCAGGAGGCATCCGCGTTGTCAAGCGCTTCCGGATTGAGACGGATGCCGGCCTCATTGAATAGCGACAGTGGTACGGCGACACCGTGCGGAACACGGCGGAGTTCAGGCAAGGTCGTGAACGTATCAAGGTCATCACCGTCTGTCTCATAATAATCGTCATCATCGTCATCTTCAGAGTCGTACTCATCCAGGTCGTATGGATCGTTGACGGAATCCAGATCGTCAACCACCGCCTCCCAGGTCTTCCACGCCCCGCGGTTTGTGACCGGATAAAGTGAGCCGGTTTCGGGAACTAACAGCAAATGACCGTGGGCAATAGCGTCGGGGGGGATCGGGCTGCCATTGTCAAGGCAGCAGGATACAATCACCTCCTCGCCCTGAATGTCAAAGGCGATTCCTGCCGTGCGCGGCTCATCAGCCCTGTAGGCAAGCTCTGTTTCATGTGCTTCCGCATCGCGATACACAATGGGGTAAGTCCCTTTGGTCCCTGCAAGGAATGCTTCGTAATAACGGGGGGTCGCCTCGTAGTAATAGTGTGACACAAGAAACCGGGCAAGGTCGGCAGGAACTCCGCTTGTGGCCCAACTGCTGACGACGTTGTTTCCCCGCATAATGCAGCCGGTAAGACCACTGCTATACTTGCTGGACGAGATGAGCAAACGAAATGCGGCTGCCGGATTTTCCGCAACTGCGCTTTCCCGTCTCTGTTTGTTGAGCTGTTCGTTGCGTATCCGACGTGCATCCGCCAGAGCTTGTTGCCGTTGGCGCTGCTCAGCTGTCTCGCCTGTTGCGCTGCTGCCGTCGGAAACTGGTTGCGGCTCAAGATACCGTTTCATGTCTCCGAGCATTTGCTGGTTGATTTTCATGTGCGACAGAGTTTCCGGCGAAACTAGCCGTTTGAGGGTCGCCCAGGCGAGGACCACGTGCGGACAGTTGCGGGCCGGCTGCCATTCGCGACAGGTGCATTTGGTCAATATATGGAATCGATCCGCCAGCAGTGTTGTTTGTGCGCCGCCGGTAAACGTGACGATCAGTAAGGATTTATCCGTATTCCAGACGGCGTTTGTCAGTGAATTGCCTTTACACGTCTCGAAAGCCGACATCAGGTGAACTTTTGCCGCAACGGAATGTATGTCCCCCGGCGTGCGATTTTTCAGGATTGTCAGGAGCGGTGAAGTCGTGTGGTTCAGGGATTGAGAGGTCATGAAAACTCCATAATGTTATCGGGACGGCGACCGATTTCGTTTACTCCAGCATGGCTTTCTTGCCGCGAAATTGATAAGAAGCCTTTGAAGAGTTAGAATTCGCAGTGCCGAGGGGTGCGCGGGAAGGGAATCACGTCGCGGATGTTCTCCATGCCGGACAGGTACATGACCAGCCGCTCGAAACCCAGTCCGAAGCCGGCGTGTGGGCAGCTGCCCCAGCGGCGGCTGTCCAGGTACCACCAGAGC
>JBBQXT010000059.1:0-17068 GCA_038209415.1 Geobacterales bacterium | reverse complement strand
ATCAAGCACCGTCAACACCCGCTGTACAATCCACTCCGGCACCCCACCATAAAACGCCTCCGCGATACTGCCGGTGATACAAGCCAACGTATCGCTGTCGCCCCCCAGAGAAACCGCCAAACGTATGGCACTTTCGAAATCGGTAGATTCCAAAAACGCGACAATTGCTGGAGGCACGGTGCGTTTGCATGATTCATCGAACTTATAGCGTGGCCTGATCTGGTCGCAGGTTTTGGAGAGGTTATAACCGAAGATCTGCTCAATGTAGTGCCGGATCTCGTCTTTTGATGAACCTTTTCGTCCAAGAAAGATGGCGGCTGTCGTGGCCTGTGCGCCTTTGATTCCCTCCCGGTGATTATGGGTAATAGCGGTGTATTCCCTGGCCTTATTCAAGACTTCTTCGAGCGAGTCGAATGCCCAACCAACCGGACTGATCCGCATTGCAGCCCCGTTACCATAGCTCTTGTACGGCCCGGTGATGTCGCCACGCGCCCAGGCGCAAAAGCGTTTGCCATAACCGGCTTCCGGATAGCGATGGAACTATTCCTTCATCAGCGCCTCGTAACTGCCACCGGTGGTGATCGCCTCTGCCAGCGCAACCGTCAGCACAGTGTCGTCGGTGAAAAAGCAGGAATCGCTGAACAGGGGAAAATCAGTTGTCTTGATATTGTTGAACTCATAGATGGAGCCGATTATGTCACCTGCAATTGCGCCAAGCATCATTTCCCCTTTTGAGCTGATTTTGTTTGCTAGTCAATAATATATTGCACATAATAACGTACAAAATATTTTCTAAAGGAAAAACCATGGAAAAGATTTCTTTTGTTCAGGATATCCAGCCTCTTTCTACATTTCGCAGCAATGTAACCGGCTTTATCAAACAGGTTCAGACCACGCACCGGCCACTGGTTATCACCAATCACGGACGAAGCGCCGCTGTGCTGCTTGATGTGCTGAAATATGAAGAGCTGTTGGAACGGCTTGAACTTTTGCAAGATATTCATACAGCGGAGCGTCAGATGGTGGACGGCAAAGGAATCAACCACAATGATGCGCTCAAACAGATTCTGGAAGGAATCGCCGCATGACGATAATCTGGTCACCACTTGCACTTGAGCGTGTGCGGGATATCGCCCGGTATATTGCCAGAGATAAGCCGTCTGCTGCCGAAACATGGGTAAAAGAGCTGTTCAAGGTTGTTGGCAGACTTGCCCGACACCCCCAAAGTTGCCGAGTCGTGCCGGAACTGAATCGCCCGGATATTCGCGAAGTTATAAACGGCAACTATCGGGTGATCTATAAATTAGCCGACGACATTCATATTTTGACAGTGCGGCACGGCAGACAATTGCTGGATGAAACCACGGAGCTAGGCGCTTAGATTTATAGGTCACAAGCCATCATTTCGATGTCCATGACCATGTACTACTGTCCATAAGTACTTTGGAATCAACATTTCCTTGTACATCTTCTGAAAGCACTACCAGCCCCCGATGGTAACCCTGTGCAATCCACTTGTATAATCGGCAAGGATGCCCATAAACCTTGATATCATGGATTCCGTCAGAGATCTTTTTGGGTTCCGAATCAGTAAACACGTGCATCATTTTATCAAGATCGGCGTGAAATCGCTCTTTGGCAATTATTCTGACGACATTTTTTAATGCGCCAAAAAACCAAACTCCGTATATGTCGTGACACCCAACCGAAGGTATTTTGATTCCCTCGGTCGGCTTGCCTGCCAGCTTGAGCCCCTCAATTTTCTTTTCAGCTTCCTTCGCTATCTTAGCCCGTGCGTCATAATCCGCTTTGCAGATGGCATCCATGTTTTCTCCCACTTTTGAGCAGCTTTGAGTACATCAAACGAGTTGATATATTTTAGTTGAAGGATATACTACCACCACAAAGCGACGAAGCGCGTCGCCAAGAAAGCCCAAGGAGCATAACTATGGACACACTCAGCCGCCATTGGCTGATCCTCCGCATGATTCCTCGCCGGGGAAGGATTGCCACTACTGAAATCCGCGCACGACTTCAAACCGAGTACGGGATAGAAACTACTCTGCGTACCATCCAACGAGACTTGGTTACCCTTGAGGCCAGCGAGTTTCCTCTGGAGTGTGATAGCAATCGCCCGGCGGGCTGGAGCTGGCGCAAAGATGCTGCAGTTTTCGACATTCCCAACATGGACCCGGTAACCGCCCTGACCTTCAAACTGGCGGAAATATACCTCGTTAAAATGCTGCCCCACGGAGTTTTGTCTGCGTTACAACCATATCTGAAATCTGCGGATGAACGTCTGAAACAGATAACGGAATCTTCGCTGTCTCGCTGGCCGGACAAGGTGAGAGTTGTATCACGAAACCTGACCATGATACCGCCGGTGGTTACGGAAGAGATTGCCACTGCCGTATATGCCGCAGTGCTGGAAGAACGTTGCTTTAGTGCACAATACCGAACGGTCGGCGGCTCACTTAAAAAATATGAAGTCAATCCGTTCGGACTGGTTTTTGTTGATAGTCAGACTTATCTTGTGGCTTCGCTGAACGGCCATAAGGCCCCTGTTCTCCTGCTTCTCCACCGCATACTGTCGCTTGAACCGCTTCAAACCGATGCAGCTGTACCGGAAGGGTTCGATCTGGGTGACTACGTTGCTACGGAACTATCTTTTCCGGTCGGCGGGGACATACATTTAAAAGCGGTCTTCAGCAAGCGTACGGATGTTCAGCGGCTTGAAGAGGCGCCTCTGGCCAGCGATCAATCCATCGTCTCCAGGAAGGACGGCCGATTTGAAATAACTGTGACTATTGCCGATTCCTTGCAGCTGCGCTGGTGGCTGCACGGCTTTGGCAACCGGGTGGAAGTGGTCAAACCGCTTAAGCTTCGCGAAGAATTCAAACAGCTGGCCCATTCATTAACTGCGATCTATGAATAACTTCCATTCGACGACCTGGTCAGAATAGTCGAAATAGTTGCACAACCCACACCCCTGTGATAGGTAACTGGGCATGTCCAAAGAAAAAGTACTCCCCTTTATTGAACATCTGGTTGAGCTGCGCAAGCGCCTGATGGTTGTCGTGATTGCCGTCGTGATCGGCATGGGTATCGCCTGGAACTATTCCACCGATATCCTCAAATTCATCGAGAAACCGCTCACCGGCAAGACCTATCTGACCGAACTCAAGAAAAAAGCCTACAGCCAGGTCAAAGAATGGTCACCGGCCCTGTACACCCGCTACAAACTTGAGCAGGAGATCAACGTTCCGGAGAAGAAACACCCCCTCAACTACAGTGCACCGCTGGAACCATTCTTCATCCAGTGCAAGATATCCATGCTGGCCGGCTTCATCCTGGTACTGCCGATCGTTTTCTACCAGGTCTGGCTGTTCATCGCCCCCGGCCTGACCCGCAAGGAGCGGCGTCTGGTGATACCTTTCGTCACTGCCGCCTCGATCACCTTCTGCATCGGGGCCATGTTTTTTCTGATCATCATCTGGCCGGTCATCATCAACTTCTCCCTTTCCTACGAAGCCGAAGGCCTGCAGAGCTGGTTCAACATCAGCGCCTACGTCAACTTCTGCCTGCGCCTGATCCTGGTCTTCGGCCTGATCTTCGAACTGCCCGTACTGACCCTGCTGCTGGCCCGCTTCGGCATAGTCAGTTACGCCTTGCTGGCCCCCAAGCGCAAGTACGCCCTGTTGGCCAGCGCTGTCGTAGCCGCCTTCCACGCCGACCTGATCACCATGTTCGTCATAATGGTGCCGCTCTACCTGATGTACGAGATCAGTGTCTGGACCGCCTTGATCTTCGGCAAGAAACGCCCGACCGCAGAAGCGGAGCTCCCGGCCACATGACATCGAGGCGCGTATGATCAAAAAAATCGGTATCCTCACTGGTGGAGGCGACTGTCCCGGGCTGAACGCCGTAATCCGCGGCGTGGTAAAGTCCGCCATCATCCGCCATGGCTGGCAGGTGGTCGGCATCGAGGACGGTTTTGACGGCCTGTTGGACATGAAGAAGTGCATACCGCTGACACTGGAAAGTGTACGCGGCATCCTGCCCCGCGGTGGCACTATCCTGGGCACCACCAACCGTGGTAATCCCTTCGACTATCCTGTGGAGCAGGACGGACGGACCGTCCGGATCGATATCTCTGACCGGGTCGTGGATAACATCCGCAGCCTGGGTATTGACGCGCTGATTGCGGTGGGCGGCGAAGGTTCGCTCAAGATCGCCCTGGAGCTGGCAAAAAAAGGCGTGGCGGTGGTGGGAGTTCCCAAGACTATCGACAACGACCTGCGCGAAACGGATTTAACCTTCGGCTACAACACTGCCCTGGAGACCGCCACCGATGCGCTGGACAAGCTGCACACCACCGCCGAGAGCCACCACCGGGTGATGATTCTGGAGGTGATGGGTCGCTACGCCGGCTGGATAGCGCTGGAGTCGGGCATTGCCGGCGGAGCGGATGTGATCCTGATTCCGGAGATCCCCTTCGACCTGGCGCGGATCTGCAGCTCCATCAAGCAGCGTTCGGCACGCGGCAACCGTTTCAGCATCGTGGTGGCCGCCGAAGGCGCCTTTCCCGCCGGCGGCGACCGGGTAGTGGCCAAGACGGCCGACGAGCGCCAGAGCATTGAACGTCTGGGCGGCATCGGCCAGTACGTGGCCAAACAGATCGAACGGTGCCTGGATATGGAAGTCCGAGTGACAGTCCTGGGGCATCTGCAGCGCGGAGGCTCTCCCACAACCTTTGACCGCGCCCTGGGAAGCCGTTTCGGAACCAAGGCTGTGCAGATGGTTGCCGCCGGAGAATTCGGCCGCATGGCCTGCCTGAGAGGGCGCAACATCACCTCGGTTATGATCGAGGAGGCCACCCGTGAACTGAAACTGGTTGATCCCGAGGGCGAGATTGTACGGACAGCCGAAGATCTCGGTATCATGGTGGGTCGCTGAAGCCTGTCCCCGCCGAACATACAATTGTGTTGACAACATCCCGAAAAACCTCTAAAAAAGACCTATAATGTCTTTTTAGGGGTTTTTACAATGATGGAGCTCACCCGCAAGGGAGAATATGCAATTCGCGGTATCGTCTACCTGGCATCCCGCCCCCCTGAACAAGTCTGCCTGTTGAGCGACATCGCCGCAGCCGTGGATGTCCCCCCCACCTTCCTGGCAAAAATCTTCCAGCAATTCAGCAAAATCGGCCTGGTAAAATCATATCGCGGCACCGGAGGCGGCTTCATTCTTGGCCGGGCAGCGGACAAAATCACGCTGCTTGAGGTGGTCGAGGCGGTAGAAGGCCCGATTATTCCCAACCGGTGCGTGATCAGCACGGGCGAATGCCCCCGTGACATAACCTGCAACGTCCATCCGGTCTGGGTCGATGTGCAGCAAAAGGTACGTGACTTACTGAATAACGTGACCCTGCAGAAACTTGCCGAAAAGTGACCCCCCTGGCACAAACCTAAACAACGGTCGTAACGAAAGATAAATGTCTGTTTTATAATGATAATAGTCTCTACAGCTTGACACCATAATCAAACTGCGGTATAAAGCTGTCAACGTATCCACCCCAAACAGAGTCTCGGTCAACCGGGACTTTGGCACTTTTTGGGCATCCCCCATGAAAGGAGTATCCAGCCGGATTTTTCTGATCTTATTCTACTGGCCCTCGCGCCGGTCCGGCAAAGCCCCCACAACCGACCCCACTCTTACTTATGCGAAAAAAAATCCTGTATCTATCATGCCTGCTGATTCTGGCAGGCTGTGAAAATGCCCCGGTCAAAAAAACGGAACTGCCTCCTGCAGCCACCGTATCGGCCGAAACGCCCCTTGATCGCGAGATCAAGGGTTTCCTGGAGAAAGGTATCTCCATGGGGGATCGCAAACGGCAGGTTACCGCCATTGAAACCGCTTTTGCACGTCGCACCACCCCCCAACGCTCCCGCCAGCTGGCGGCCCTCTGCTTCACCAAAACCCTCGGGACCCCGTTCATGCCCTTCGATCTGGCCGAGATAGCCCTGGCCGAGACCGGCGGGCATAAACTCTCTGCCGCTGCCGTTTCCAGCAAGGGTGCACTGGGTGTCTGGCAGCTCATGCCCCGCCGTGCCAGGAGCCATGGATATTCCCCGGCCGATATGGCCAACGATGAAAAATGCGCCGAGGCCGCCGTCCGGGAGCTGCTAACCAAGCTGACCATGGCCCAGGGCAATATGGATAGGGCCAAAAAACTTTACTGCGGCCAGGGACCCCAGGCCGAGGCATATCTGAAGAAGATCCGCCTGGTTCGCCTGGAGATGAAAGGTACCATGGGACGCCAGACAGAACTGCTGGCCATGGACGATTCCGGGACAAGAACACGCTGACATTCCGTATTCTTAGAGTACAATCACGATGCATGACAGCAGTAAAAAACCCCGCAGGCATGATGCCCTGCGGGGTTTTTACAAACCAGCCGGGGGGTCTTTTTGCTTGATCTGAAAGCCGCCGCTCTGGTATAGTTTTCCGGCTTTGCCAGCCGTATCCGCAATTACCAAGGAGCTGTTCCGTGAAGACCTCTTCGACTCAGGACACTGCAAAAGGTTTTACCCTGCGCACCAAAATGCTGCTGCTCTCTATGGCCGCATTAACCGGCATCCTTGTTGTGGTGGTCGTGAGCATGATCCTTCTAAACGAAGCCAGAATCGGCGGTCCCTCCTACAAGATCATCAAAGAGAACAAGGATGCCCTCGAAAGCATCGCGCTGCTCAAATCGGATCTGTTCCAGATCAACAACGAAACGCAGAAGTTCGCCGTCGAAACAAACCCGACTGCTGCAAAAAAAATAGAAAATACCATTACAAACCTGACCAATGACATTGAGCTTAACTTCGGCATCGTGCTGGAGTCGCTCGCGTCTCCCCAGAAACGGAAAGCCCTTAATAAAGCCGAGGCGATCTGGATAGAATACCGGAAGACACTCCTGGAAGAGCTGCTACCCACCGTGAGGCGAGGAAACGTCCAAACTGCCACCTCCCTGTTGAACGGCATTCAAGCGCAACGATTCGATTCGTTTATCACCTCCGTTGCAGCGATGGTCGACATACTCCGCAAGGATGTCCAGCAGACCGAAGAGCAGGTTGCTGCAAGCATCGAAACCAAGACCATCATTGCCGGAGTGGTAACGCTGCTGTCTATCTTCATTATCATTCTGTTTTCCTATCGCATCACGACCTCCATCACACGGCCGCTGCGGGCCTGTGTTGCATTTGCCCGAGCCGTCGCCGAAGGCAAGCTTGATGCGCGCCTGACCGTTGCTGGCGGTGGTGAAGCGTCCGACTTGGCGGCCGCCATGAACATCATGGCCCAGAATCTTCAGAGCATGGTAGCCCGGGTCAACTCCGCCTCCGGAGTCCTCCTCTCCATCGACAACAACATCGAGAAGGCTGCCCGCAAGCTGGTCAACTCTGCGCATCTCCAAGGGGTTGCTGTCGAGGAGACCTCCCGGGCCGTGGATCACATCAATACCTCGGTGTGCGAGGTGTCCGACCGGGTCGACAAACTCGCCACATCAGCTGCGGAGACATCCGCCTCTATCCTTCAAATGGCCTCCAGCGTTGAAGAGGTGGCTATCAGCGCCGACAATCTCGGAAACTCCGTTGATGAAGTAAGTTCTTCAATCATCGAGATAACCGCCTCCATCAAGGAGATCGGCACCAGCATCGTCAACCTGCTGGACGCCTCCAGCACAACGGCATCATCCATCGCCGAGATGGATGCCACCATCAGGCAGGTGGAAAAGAACTCCATGGAAACTTCCGCCATAACGGAAGGCGTCCGCAAGGATGCGGAGAGCGGGAAATTGGCCGTCGAGGAGGCCATAGCCGGAATGGAGGCCATCCGCAGCTCGTCACGGATTACCGCCGAGGTAATAGAAAACCTGTCTCTGCGGGCCAACGACATAGGTGCGATTCTCTCGGTGATTGACGAAGTGGCCGAACAGACCAACCTGCTGGCGCTCAATGCCGCCATTATCGCCGCACAGGCCGGAGAACACGGCAAGGGTTTTGCGGTGGTTGCAGACGAGATACGTGAGCTGGCCGAACGCACCAGCAGCTCTACCCGCGAGATTGCCGCCGTCATAAACGGCGTTCAGGAAGAGACCTGCCGCGCCGTAGATGCCATCAGTCAAGCCGAAGCCAGTATCACTGAAGGCGTACGGCGTTCCGAACACTCCGGCACGGCCCTGGAAAAGATTGTCAGCGGTGTGCAGAAGGCCAGTATCCAGGTGCGAGAGATCGCCCGCGCCACCGTTGAGCAGGCCCGCGGCAGCCAGAGCATCAAGGAGGCCATGGAGAGCGTGGAAGAGATGGTCGGACACATCGCCGGTTCTGCCCGTGAGCACTCCCGAGGCAGCGATCTGATCACAACTGCTGTTGAACGGATGAAAGATCTGACCAGACATGTCCGGACGTCCACCCGTGAGCAGAGCCGCACCAGCAATCTGATTGCGCGCGCCACCGAGGATGCTGCGCTCATGATCGACCAGATTCGCACTGCCAGCGCCTCGCAGGGCCAGAGCAGCGCCATGATTTCCAAAGCTGTCGTCAATATCCAGACAGCAACTGCCGCCAACAGCGAGGCGGTTACCGTCATGGAAAGCTCCATCGCCGGCCTTTCCCGGCAGATTGACCTGCTCGAAAAAGAGATGTCAGGCTTCAAGATTTAACCCGGACACGGAGACTCGTACCATGAGCAGCAGACTTGCCCAACGCCTTGCGGAGCTGAAAAAAACCGATTCAAAAGCCTTGGTAACCTTTATCACAGCTGGGGATCCTGACTTGGCAACGACCGAGGAGATGATCCACCTGCTCGAAGATGCGGGCGCCGACATCATCGAACTCGGTGTACCGTTTTCCGATCCCATGGCCGACGGACCGACCATCCAGCTTTCCTCTGAGCGGGCTCTGGCAGCTGGCACGACCCTGACCGCCATCCTCGAGACGGTCCGGAATGTGCGCAGGTCTTCCGGCATCCCCATTATTCTGATGGGCTATCTCAATCCGATCCATGCCTACGGCTGCGAACGCTTCAGCCGGGATGCCGCCCAGGCTGGTGTTGATGGCATCCTGCTGGTTGACATGCCGCCGGAAGAATCGGCTGAACTGCTCCAATCAGCCGATACGCACGGCTTGGATGTCATCTTTCTCCTGACCCCCACCTCTGACAAGTCCCGCATCAACACCGTAAACAGACTGGGACGCGGGTTTATTTACTACGTCACCGTTACCGGGGTCACCGGTGCGCGGCAGGCGGTCTCCAAAACCCTGGCAGCGGAACTGACCCGGGTCAGAAAGGATGTTACACTCCCGGTCATGGCCGGCTTCGGCATCTCGACGCCCGAGCAGGCCGCTCAGGTGGCCGCCCTGGCCGACGGCGTCGTCGTGGGCAGCGCCATCGTCAAGCTCTTCCAGCAACATACCGGCACGGAGTTGCGCAGCGAGCTGAAACTCTTTGTCAGCGCGCTCAAACGGGCCGTCACCTCCGGGGCGATCTGACTTGACACCCGTTGCCAATTCTGGTACCAAGCAACTTCATTTACGATAAATTTTTTGAGCGAAACTTAAATATCACGAGGTCCGCCAATGAGCTGGTTTACGAAAGAAAGAGCAGGCATAGATAAATCAGACGTCAAGAAGACCAAAGTCCCCGAAGGGATGTGGATCAAGTGCCAGGGCTGTTCCGAAACCATTCTCAGCAAGGATGTTGATGCCAATCTGAACGTATGCCCCAAGTGCGGTCACCACTACCGCATCTCTGCCCGTCGGCGCCTGGAGATCCTGCTGGATGGAGGCGCCTGGCAGGAATTCGACGCCGGCATCACTTCGGTGGACTTCTTGGAATTCAAGGACGCCAAGAGCTATCAGGAACGCATCAATGCCGCCCTGGCCAAGGGCGGCTCCAAGGATGCGGTCATCTGCGTCGAAGGAGCTGTCGAAGGCACGGCTGTTCAGGTTGCCTGCTTTGATTTTTCCTTCATGGGCGGCAGCATGGGCAGCGTGGTCGGCGAAAAGATAACCCGTTCCATCGAGCGCGGCCTGGAGAAGGGCCAACCGGTAATCATCATCTCGGCCTCGGGCGGCGCCCGCATGCAGGAAAGCATCCTGTCCCTGATGCAGATGGCCAAGACCTCTGCGGCGCTTGCCAAACTGAAGCAGGCCGGACTGCCCTACATATCCATCCTGACCGACCCGACCACCGGCGGTGTGACCGCCAGCTTTGCCATGCTCGGAGACATCAACATCGCCGAACCAAAGGCCCTGATCGGCTTTGCCGGCCCCCGCGTCATCGAACAGACCATCCGCCAGAAGCTGCCCGAGGGCTTCCAGCGGGCCGAATACCTGCTAGACCATGGCATGGTGGATGCCATCATCCCCCGTGCTGAAATGCGTCAAAAAATAGGCTCCCTCCTGAAAATGCTCTGCCGCTCCGCGGCCTGAGAGATGCCTTTGGACGGGACGCTGGAGAAACTCTATGCCCGACGACGCTTCGGCATCAAGCCGGGCGTTGAAAGGGTCCGGCTCCTGCTCAAGCGCCTCGGGAACCCTGAGCAATCCTTCCGCACTATTCACGTCGTCGGCACCAACGGCAAAGGTTCCACCTCAGCCTTCCTCGCCAGTATCCTCAGCGCAGCCGGCCTGCGCACGGCATTGTTTACCTCCCCCCACCTGGTCAACTTCAATGAGCGTTTCCGCATAGACGGCCGCGAAATTTCGCAGGAGCAACTTGATCCGCTCTTGAATTCGGTACTGGCGGCTGCCCCTGAAGAGGCGACTTTTTTCGAGATCGTCACCGCCCTGGCGGCCCTCTACTTCTTCGAGGCGGGTATGGATCTGGCCGTTATGGAAGCGGGCATGGGTGGTCGTTCCGATGCAACCGCGGCCCTGCCTGGCATTATGACGCTCATCACCCCCATTTCACTGGATCACTGCCTCTACCTGGGTGCGACACTGGCAGAAATCGCCACGGAAAAGGCCGCAATCGCCGAAGCGAATACCCCTGTCATCGGCGCCCACCAGACAGAAGAGGTCCAGCAGGCCATCACGGCCTGTTTTCCACGGGACCGGGCGCACCTGCTCTGGGCCGACACAGCCTTCAGCGCTCGCTGGAACAGGGACGGCACGCTCGATTACCGGGGCATCCATGCCGTACTTAAACGCCTTACCCCCGGAATCAGTGGACGTTATCAGTCAGAAAATGCCGCCCTGGCCCTGGCTGCCGCTGAAAGCCTTGCACTGCTGGGTATCAGCCTGCCGGACACGGCATTGCGGAGCGGAATTTCTGATGCCAGCTGGCCGGGCCGCATGGAAACGATTCCGGGCGACCCGCCCCTGCTTCTGGACGGCGCACACAACCCGGCCGGGGCTGCCGCACTGGCCGAAGCCCTGGCGGATTACCGCTACCGCAAGCTGCTGCTGGTCATGGGAACCATGGCCGACAAGGATGTAGCCAAGATTGTATCAGCACTGGCACCACTGGCCGCGACATGTTATTGTGTCACCCCTGCCATTGAACGGGCTCTGGACGATAGCGAACTTGCCGCCATCATCACCGGCATCGGGATACCGGCCGTAGCCTGCGGGAGTGTCGGCAACGGGATTGCACACGCGCAACGGGACGCGGAGACCGGTGATCTGGTTCTCGTCTGCGGTTCACTTTTTACCGTGGGCGAGGCGAAGGCATGGCTGGCGGGCACAGAATTTGAAGGGATCAGGGGTTAGTAAGTTACTAATAATTTTCTGCGTATGTGCAGGCAGAAAATTATTAGGCTAACGCACTATCCTGTTTATCCGGGTAAGGAATACGCGGCAGATGAACACATTCAAAACCTTCATATCCGCCCTCTGCGCGGTCTGCCTGTCAACGACCCTGGCCTGGGGAGACGGCAGCAGCGGACCAGACGACGGCATCCGCATCAAAGCCGACACAATGGATCATAACCTGTCGGAAGACATCATAACAGCCAAAGGCAATGTTGTGCTGGAGTGGCAGGGAGCGATTCTCACATCCGACACTGCCTCCTACGACCGCACGGGAAAAACCCTTACGGCAGTCGGCCATGTCGTGATTGTCAAAGGTGGCGACACCGTCAAGGGTGAATCGGTGAGCCTGGACCTGGAAAGCGGACGGGGAGAGTTGGCTGCGGGAACCATATTCATGAAGCAAAACAATATGCGCTTCTCCGGCGACAGTATCGCTCGCACCGCTGAAAACGATTACTCGGCCAGTCGGGGCAGTTATACAACCTGCGATGACGCAATCCCCTCTTGGAAATTCGGGGCCAGCCATCTGGACATGACCCTGGACGAATACGGTACGGCAAAGAATGTCGTCTTTTACATCAAGGATATCCCGGTATTCTACTTCCCCTACCTTGTGTTTCCGGTCAAGCGCGAACGACAGTCCGGTTTTCTCTTTCCACACTTTGGCTGGGCCACTAAAAAGGGAGCCCAGGCCGATATTTTCTATTACTGGGCGATCTCTCCCAGTCAGGAAGCCACCATTGACCTGGATATCCAGAGCAAGCGGGGCGTCGGAACCGGCCTCGATTACCGCTACCTGCGCAAGCGGGGCAGCACGGGAAATCTGGGCGGATACCTGATCTACGACACGAACACGGAAAGCCTGCGCGGCGTTATCGCACAGTCCCACCGGGAGATTTTCTCACCGGAGATGAGCCTGCGCTCGTCGATCAACATGACTACCGACCGGTTGTTCCTGAGCGACTACGGCGAGAAAAGCGGTGACTACAACCGCCAGTCCAACGACAGCACGGTCAATTTCCTCAAGACATGGCAGCAGTACGCTCTGACGGCCAATCTTCGCTATTCGCAGGATTATTACGCCTCAACCAACAACAACACCCTGCAGACCCTGCCGGAGATCGGTCTGGCCGCAGTGCGTCAGCAGATATTTTCCAGCCCGGTCTACTTCGACCTGGACAGCAGCGCCTCCAATTTTTACCGGGAAAACGGTACCCGCGGACAACGCCTCTACGGCTTCCCCCGGCTTACTCTGGTAAGCGGCATTCCGGGGTATCTGAATGTATCGGCCTATGTCGGCGCGCATCTGCGGGCGTACAGAACCGAAAACACACCTCTGGGAAGTTCCATAAAAGGCAATGACGGCACTCTGCTACCGGAAACGGGGCTGCGTATGGCCAGTTCCATCAGCAAGGTCTACGACTTCAGCGGGGAGCGTCTGCAGAAGCTGCGTCACGAACTGATCCCGGAGGTCAGCTACGTATACACACTCAATCAAGACCAGTCGCGCTTGCCGTTTTATGACTTCAACGACCGTCTCGTCCACCAGAACATGCTGAATTTATCACTGACCAGCTTTCTGGGCGGCAAGTTCCGCAACGGGGATACGAGCGAGTACCGGGATCTGATGCGGCTGAAACTATCGCAGGGCTACAGTTTCAGTGGCGACAGACGTGATCTGCTCTCCATGGTCGATACCAATCGCCCCTGGACGGATATCCTTCTGGAATCGGAGGCCTGGCTGCACCCCCAAGCCAAACTAACCCTGGATGCCCGCTATAATGTGTACGGCAACTACATTTCCAGTGCCACTCCCGGGCTGGAACTCGATGACAAGCGCGGTACCACCGCCGGCATCAGCTATCGCTCGGCACATCACGAGGTCGAGTACCTCGAGGGGCGGCTGTCCACAAAACTGTTCAAACCCTGGACCTTCAGCTATGCGACACGCTACTCGTTCGACAGAGGGAATTTCCTGGATTCGGTCTATTCAGCAGAGTATCGCCACCAATGCTGGAGCATCATCGTTTCGTACCTGGATCGGCGTGTCACCAATCCCGGCCAGAGCTTCACCTTCAGCTTCAACCTGGTGGGGGCATTTGGCGTTGGTTCCTCAGCAGGGGGATCTGCCGGTAAATAGGGCAGTCGAAAAGCGGAACAAAAAAAACGGGACACACTCTTGCGAGATATGTCCCGTCATATTTTCCGATACCGTTCAGATTTACTTGCAGATACCGAGCGACCCTTTCTTGCAGACCCTGCCGTCAATCCAGGTAACGTCCTGAAGATCAGCCCCTTTGAAATCAGCCTCATCAATAGTGGCATGGTCCATGGATGCACCGTGCAGCTTTGCATTGCACATATTGGTCTTTTCGCAACTGGCATCGTCAAGGATCGCATCTTCCAGATTGGTCCCCTCCAGATTGGCACCCATCAGGTTGGCACCCTCCAGATTGGCTCCTTCCAGATTCATGCCGTGCAGATCCGCTCCCCTGAGGTCGCAACCCGGACACTTCTTCGTCTCTTTGAGACGCTCTACATCTTCAGGTACAAAGGCGGACGCTGAAACCGGCATCTGACCGACAACCAGGGCAATCATAACCGGGATGGCACGCAGGGCTGCGCTACTAAAGCGGATTTTCATAATTTTCCCCTCCAGGTCGTTGCCTATTTGCTAACCTTGGCATCCTCAATAATGACCGCATATTTGTAACCGGCACCAAAATCACGATCCTTGATCAGTGTACCGGAGATCGTGACCACATCTCCCACATCGGCGCTGTCGGTGCTGGATGTGCAGACCAGATTGTGCGTCTTCTTTTTTTCCGATCCGCTGCCATCCTGGATATGGATCCAGTTTTTATTCATGATACCGGCTGAAACCTTAACGACCTTCCCGCGAATAACGACCTTCTTCTTGTTGAGTTTGGCGCTTTTACTGTAGGCCTCTGCCACCGTTGTTGCATTCGGTCCGCTAGCCTTTTCTACGGAAATTTTTACCGCTTTGTCTTTTGCCGCTCCCTGACTGCCCGGAGAAACTCCCTGGCCCTTGCCGGGGTCGGCTATGGCAGAGGTGGCGGCGCCGGACAGGACGCCATCCGAGAAGATGATCGAATCAAAGGTCCGCTTCAATGCTTTACTCTCAAACGCGCCCATTTCCATGCCTGGCTTGAAAACCATCTCGGCTCCGACCTTGACAGGAGTTTCCGTCACGGCCACCCAGACCTTCTTGCCGCCAGCCTGTTCGATATAGATGTATGAGTATCCTCCGGCATTCATGGTTTGAAGCACCTTGCCGGCCAGCGGCAGCGGGGCGGATACAGCGGGAGCTACCGAAGGAGAGGCGACTGGCATGGCAGGGTGACCTGGCGATGGTGCCGGTGCAGCCGTTTCAACAGATGCTGCTGGTGCGGCAGCTGCAGCAGGTGCTACAGGTGTTTCAGCAGCCAAGGCACCGGCTGCCAAAAGTGTACAGATGGATACCGACAGGAAAATGGATTTTTTCATACAATCCCCTTTTTTGAATTTACCAGCACGTTAATTCTGATACTATCACGAAAAGAACTTCTCTGAAACTTCAAAAATGGGGTGAATTGACATATGAAAAAGAAAGCGGTTGTCCTCTACAGCGGCGGGCTGGACTCCAGCACCTGTCTGGCAATGGCTGCAGACAAAGGGTTTGCACCATACGCCATCAGCTTCTCTTACGGCCAGCGACACAGCTTTGAGCTGGAGGTTGCCAAAGCCAATGCCCGGCAGCTTGGTGCAACAGAACATCTGGTGGTTGATTTTGATCTGCGCCTGATGGGTGGCAGCGCCCTGACGGCGGATATCGACGTCCCCAAACAGGGTGTCGGCGTTGAAATCCCCGTGACCTACGTCCCGGCCCGCAACACTATCTTCCTTTCCTTTGCCCTGGGATGGGCCGAGGTGCTGGGCGCATTCGACATTTATATCGGCGTCAATGCGTTGGATTATTCCGGGTACCCCGATTGCCGGCCGGAGTATATCGCAGCCTTCCAGACCATGGCCAACCTGGCAACCAAGGCCGGTGTCGAGGGCAGCGGCAGATTTTCAATCCACACTCCGCTGATAGCCATGACCAAGGCCGAGATTATCACCACCGGCCGGGCCCTGGGCGTAGACTACGGCTTGACCCACTCCTGCTACGACCCGTCACCCGCGGGACTGTCCTGCGGGCAGTGCGATTCATGCCGCTTGCGGCTGAAGGGCTTTGCTGAAGCCGGGCTGAAGGATCCCCTGTCGTATCCGTCAATATAACAACCGGCCAGGCGTAAGGAATACTAACGTTTTTTAGCCTCGCTAAAGCATAGTAATACTTGCTTTTTTTGTTGACCTCACCCAATGCTTCGAATATAAACAGACCCCTGTTTTATTATCTTCCAGGAGGTAAGTCATGCATCTTGTCGACCAGATCAAGGAAAAGGCCAGAAAGAGCCTGCAGACCGTGGTACTGCCGGAGAGTTACGACGAGCGTATGCTGTTTGCCGCGGAAAAAATCGTCAAAGAGGGCCTGGCTAAAATAGTCATACTGGGTGATCCGGCCAAGATCCGGGCCGAAGCCGCTGCCAAAGGGATCAACCTGACAGGAGTCGAGCTGCTTGACCCGGCCGCTTCGCCCAAGCTGGAGCAGTATGTGGCCGATCTGGTCGAACTGCGCAAGAGCAAGGGACTGACTGCCGACGAGGCCCGCAGGCTGCTGACCGCCGAGGATAACCTGTACTACGCCGGCATGATGGTCAGAAATGGCGACGCCGGCGGTGAAGTGGCCGGAGCCACCGGCACCACCGGCAACGTGCTCAAGGCCGCCTTCCAGACCGTGGGTCCGGCCAAAGGCATCACAACCGTCTCATCCTTCTTCCTGATGATCACCAAGACCCCGACTTTTGGCGAGAACGGCATCATCCTCTTCGCCGACTGCGCCGTCAACCCCAACCCGGATGCCCAGGCCCTGGCCGAGATCGCCGTGGCCACCGCCGGCAACTGCAAGGCCTTTCTGGACGTGGAAGCCCGCGTAGGGATGCTGTCCTTTTCTACCAAGGGCAGCGCCAGCCATGCCGATGTGGACAAGGTTACCAAAGCGGTGGAGATCGCCCGGCAGATCAAGCCGGATATTCAGATCGACGGAGAACTTCAGGCTGACGCCGCGCTGCTCCACAAGGTGGGCGAGAAGAAAGCCCCCGGCAGCAGCGTGGCCGGCAAGGCCAATGTCCTGATCTTTCCGGACCTGGATGCCGGCAACA
>JBBQXT010000058.1:0-17429 GCA_038209415.1 Geobacterales bacterium | reverse complement strand
ACGGGCCAGACGGCAGGTGCGCACGGCATCGTCAGCAGTGTAGCAGCCAGCGGTATTGGGCAGCAGGGTGTATTTCTTGAGGTCGATATGATCCAGCAGCGACTCCTGGTTGCGGTCGCTTATGTTGACCCTCCGGACTGCAACAGTGATGATCTCGGCACCCGATATCTCCAGTGCCTGCACCATCTGCTGAAAGTCGACATACTTGCCGGTACCCACCATCAGCCGGGAGTTGAACTCCCGCCCGGCGATAACCAGTGTGTCTCGCTGTACGCTCATCTATGGCACTCCTTTTTTTGAACAGTGTAAAATCTGCCTGCAACGTATCGCTTCTAACCGCCGCCCACAAACTGTACTATTTCAACCTTGTCGCCATCTCGCAGGGTATGTGTATCATAGTCCGCCTTCGGGACGATCTCCAGTCCGACCTCCACCGCTACCCGTTCGCGGCCGATCCGCAGGCCTTCAAGCAGCCCACCGACCGTGCTGCCATCCTTGATATCGGCGAAATCGCCATTTATGATGATCTGCATGCCTGCCTCCACTACCCTGACAAACAGGATACATGCGTCAACGAAATCATTTCTGACGCACTAAACGGAAAAAACCGCGGAAGCGGCTTGTGAGTGTTGGTCAGTTGCGCTTCCCTACGTCGGCATTACCCGGATCAGGTACTAAGGGTCGCGGCCTGTAGCCGCTCTCAGTCGAAACTCCCCCAGCGATATAGGATAAACTAGAATAATGACGTCTCCCTGTCAATCCAATTTATCCCGACAAGCTGGTACTACCGTGGCCAGCTCAATTTTTATTGGCAAAACAGTACCACTTATTGCGAACTATGCTATATTTACAAATCTTGCTGGCTGGTTTGCACGACCTGGGTTGATGCGGAGGGCATCTGATGGCTGATAATGGTAAACGTGACATCGTGCGGCACAAAAAGCGTCTTACGGTGCACTTTGGTATTGAGGCGGCAAACCGCGTAGCATTCACCGAAGACGTCTCCCTTGTCGGCATGTTCATCAAGACTCCGAACATCTGTCCCCCCAACACCAAGATCAGGATCGAATTCGAGGTCGCAGACAGCAAGGTGGAACTGGAGGCCCGGGTCATGTGGGCCAAAAAGGTGCCGCAAAACCTTTTCCATCTGGTCAAGAAGAGCGGCATGGGTGTGCGTTTCCTCCATTTTTACTCCGGAGAGACTCATTTCACCACGTACGTGGACGATCAGGTCAAGTCATAGCATCGCCAACTTATACCAATTTCAAATCAAGGATGAAATCAAGGCGGTGAGGACTGAAGCGACGAAGGCGTACAAATTAGTACGTTGAGGAGCTGAAGACGAGCCAACGCTGATAGCGCCTTGATTTGGAACTGGAATTACGGGGACACTACAGATAATGTGCAAAAAAATCTTTATCGCAGCGACCGGACAGCACTGCGGCAAAACCACCATCAGCCTCTCTCTGATGCATCTGGCCGGCAGGAAGTATCCACGGGTCGGCTTTATCAAGCCGATCGGCCCCAAGTGCATCGCTTACAAGGGGCTGACCATGGATATGGATGCAGCAATGATTGCCGGAGTATATCATCTGGATGCGGATGCGCACCTCATGTCCCCCATGACCCTAACCCCCGGCACGACCCGCCGGTTTCTGGACGGCGAGATATCTCCCGATTATCCGCGGGACGTCATCCTCAAAGCGATTGAACAGCTGGAAAAGAAAAATGATTTCCTGATCATCGAAGGCGCCGGGCATGGCGGTGTCGGTTCGGTGGTCGGAATGAATAATGCCAGTACGGCGGCACTTAGCGGGGCACCGGTGTTGATGGTGACCGGCGGCGGCATCGGCAGCGTCATTGATGCAGTAGAACTCAACTTGGCCTTGTACAAGGAAACAAAGGCGGATGTCCGCCTGATCATGGTCAATAAACTGGTGCCCGAAAAGCGTGAACGCTCACTGGCCTATCTTAGCAAGGCCTTTGCCAACAGGAACTTCCTGCTAACCAGTGCCTTCGATTTCTTACCGATTCTGGCCGATCCCACCCTGCAGCATGTGGCTGAATTGTTGCAACTGCCATTGATGGGCGACCCCTCCGAGCGCAGCCGCATCTGCCACAACATCCAGCTTGGCGCAGCATCCTCCCAGCGCGTAATCGACCATCTGGAAGACTCAACTTTGCTGATCGTCACCAGTTCGCGGGACGAGCTGATCGTGACGGCCTCGTCACTGCATCATATCCCCGACTTCAAGAAGCGCCTTACCGGACTGATCATCAGCGGGCACGTCCCCATGTCCGACATAACCCAGCAGATTCTGGAAGACAGCAGAATCCCCTACATACGGATAGAGGAAACCTCATCGGACGTATTCTCGCTCCTGCGTGAGCATGTCTCCAAGATCGGCCCGGAAGATCTGGAGAAGATCGAGCTGATCAACTCCATGGCCGAGCGCTACATCGATTTTGATACCATTGACGCCCTGCTCTGAAACGATTGATCCCCTGCCGGCCTGACCGCTGATTCTCCTGAAGTTCAACCCACCCGACGCCTGATCTATCCAGCGCCATCATTTCTTTGCCCCCCTCTCGAACGTAAATGACTTATTCTGTCGTAACAGTGTGTTACCTTTTCCTGACCCTGATAAACAGGATAGTTCGTTAACCAGATTATTTTCTGCAAAACAGCACAGAAAATAATGTGTAAGCGACTAAAAGGAACGAGGGAGGTATGACAATGGAGCCGATTGTACTGCTGGGGTTGATGATTGTTGCCTACGGTGGATATGTGGCGCTGCAGGATTTTTTGGAGGATGTGTCAGTCAGGTTTCCCCGGAAGCTCGCCCGCGGCAGTGCGTGCCGCAGAAAGAGGGTCTACGATCTGAAGCCGCCCATCAAGAAGATGGCGGGGATGCACGTTTGACAGGGCTTTGAGCAGGCTGTTCCTGATATGGGGAATATCCTTCTCCAGATCTTTCAGCAGGTTTTTCATCCGCTTGCGCTGCATGTCTGCCGTGCCGCACACCGGACAACAGCAGCAGACAACCGGCAGGCTGGCCTGATGTGAATAGCTGATGATGTCAGCTTCTGCTGTGTACACCAGCGGCCTGATGACGGTTGTCACCCCATCGTCGGCCAGCATTGATGCGGACATCGCCTTCAATGAGCCTACGAAAAACTGATTGAGCAGCAGGGTTTCAATAAAGTCATCGCGATGGTGCCCAAGGGCAAGCTTGTTACAACCCAGTTCGCGCGCCACAGAATACAGCGTACCTCTCTTCAGCCTGGCACAGATCGAACAGAAGGAAGAACCGGGCCGGCGCTTTTCCTGAATAATCGCGTAATGCTCCGTCGGCACCATTTTGTAGGCAAATGCCCCTTCACGCAGGAAGCCCTCGATAACATCGGTCCGATAACCGGGGTAGCCGGAATCAATATTGACTGCGATCAACTCAAATGGTATCGGGGCCCGTCGCCGCAACTCCTCCAGCAGCAGCAGTAAGGTGTAGGAGTCCTTACCCCCGGACACCGCCACCGCCACCCGGTCGCCCTCCTGGATCATACCGAAGTCGCCGACAGCCTTGCCCACTTGATGGCGCATCCTGCGGTACAGCAGTTTGCCGGCTGCTTCCTCCCGCAGAGCATTCATGGACTTCCAACCTGCACACCATCCAGAAAGCTCCGCACCAGGGGGGCAAAAGTTTCGTGCTCCAGCAGGAAGGCATCATGACCGTAAGCCGATTGGATCAGGTGGTATTCGACTGCCTTTCCCGTTTCCGTCAGGCAGGTAAACATCTCTTCCGTTTGATAGGGGGGGTAGAGCCAGTCCGAGGTGAAGGCAAAGAACTGGATCGGGGCTGTGACGGTGCTGAACGCTTCAGACATGGATTCGCAGCCCCAGGCCACATCATAAAGATCCAGCGCCTTGGCCAGGTACAGGAAGGAATTGGCATCGAAACGGTCAACGAAGCTGTAACCGTTGTAGTTCAGATAACGCTCAACCTCGAACTGGCCGAAGAAATCGAACTGGCCGTCCTTGGCAGAAAAACGCCGTCCGAACTTGGCATTCATGGATTCATCCGACAGGAAGGTTATGTGGCCGATGCCGCGCGCCAGCGCCAGACCATCCTTGGGATTATGCTTGTATTCTCCCTTGCGCCAGGTGGGGTCGTTAAAGATTGCCCAGCGGGCCACGGCATTCAGGGCGATCGCCTGGGGAGAGGGGCGCGGCGTGGTCGCCAGCACAATCGCCGATGCGATTGATTCGGGGTACTGGGTGGCCCATTCCAGGGCCTGCATGCCGCCCATACTGCCGCCCATAACACAGAGCAGGCGTTGAATCCCGAGCGAGTCGATCAGAAGCTTCTGGGCCCGGACCATGTCCCGGACCGTGACAACCGGAAAGGTCAGGTTGTAACGTTTGCCGGTTTTGGGATTAATCGAGGCCGGGCCGGTTGACCCGAAGCAGGAACCGATCACATTGGAGCAGATGACAAAGTAGCGCTGGGTGTCAAGGAGTTTACCGGGTCCGACGATGGTGTCCCACCAGCCCGGCTTGGGCTCATCGGCGCTGAGCTTGCCGGCCAGATGGGCATTGCCGGTCCAGGCGTGTTCTACCAGGATGGCATTGGATGCGGCCGCGTTGAGAGTTCCGTAGGTTTCGTACACAATGCTGATCGGGGCGAGGATGCGTCCGCTGTCCAGACGGATGCCGGCGTCAAAGGTAATCGATTGTTCGCTGACAATGCCGACTGACATCAAAAAAGCCCCTTCGCACGGACAGAGAAGGGGCTGAAACGGATGTTCACAGCGCACCCTCTCATCTTTGCCTTTCGGCAGGAATTAGCACCTGACGCCCCATTGGCCGGTTGCTGTGGTTTCAAAGGGCCTTTCCCTCCACCACTCTCGATAAGCAGGTTTTATGCTGGTAAGAATACGAAAGTACACAACTGTTGTCAATCAAATATGCCTGCCGGACATGCTGTTCGGACCGGATGCACGACCCGCTAATTATCTGGAAAACAGGGCCGGTATCTGATATAAGCAGGTAGTTAATAAACCGGCATAGCATGCCGTCTGCCAGGAGGCTTCATGAAAAAACTGCTCTTGATTTGTATGTTGTTTACCGCCCTTGCCACGGGCTGTTCACAGAACTACTTTAACGTGCCCACCGAGAATTTTGCCAGCAGTGTGCGGGTGCTCGGGGTCGTCCCGATCATCGTGGATGCCAATTCCGACATACGGCACCCACAGAAGGACCAGCTGGTCCCGCTGCTGGCAGAGTTGAATCGCAAATACGAGCAACAGTTTGTCCGCAAACTCAAAGCCACCGACAATTTCCATTCGACAGCCCTGCTGGATGGAGAACCGCAGGACATCTTTGGAAAGCTCCTGGCACGACGCGAACGTCGCGATGATGCATCCATTCTCTATAATAAGTATTTCTGGAAGGACAATGAACTGCGCACATACATCCAGAAGAACAATCTGGATGCCGTCATGCTGATCGTCGTCAGTGGCCTGACCAAGACAGAGAAGGTGACCTCCATTGCACAGATGAAATCGCTGACCAGCGACTACAACTACCTGATCATGACCGCCCAGGTTATTGATGCAAATGGAACCATACTCTGGGAATACCCGAATTTCCGCCAACACTTCCCGATCTACACGCCGCTGATAAATCTGGAATACCCGGATTTCAGCGAAACAGAGGCCAACCAGTCCACCAGCACCTATGTAAAGTTCAAGACCATTGAAGGGATCAGGCGGACTCTGGATCAGAAACGCAAGGATCTGCTGTTGCAGGAAACCCAGGAACCGGAGGAATACAGCAAACAGTTTGATGAAATGATTTCACTCCTGAAATATGATTATGACAAGAAGAAGAAAAATCCAGACCCTGCCGTCGAGACACCTCGTCCGCTCCAATCCGCGGATCGGCCGGACAAGGCCCCTGAAGCGAAGCCGGCTGTTGTAGTGCCTGCTGTCACACGGATCCCCATGCTGGAGAAGCCCGCAGCTCCCACGGATGAGATTGTGCCTGCCAATGGCAGTACGCTCTAACTAACTGCTGTCACCAAGTGAGTTAAAAACCAACGCCCTTCCGGGAAATGCCGGAAGGGCGTTGTCGTATCTCGTGCTGCCTGCGCCCACAGTACCTTACAATGAGTTTTCCGCTTTTCTTACGATCATCAGCGAAAGGTAGTCCGGCTTGTGACCGGCCATCGCGGTCAGGTCGGTCAGCACCTTCTGACGGGAACTGCCGACCCGCTCGACAAACACCGTGCTCCGTTCCCGGCCCATGCGGCGGACGACTTCCAGCAACTCCCCGAAGAGCGGTTTTACCTTCAGCAAAACCACCGTGTCATAGGCGGCCAGGGCCTCAATGACCTTGTCCATGCCAGCAGTGGCCGGGATGATGGCGATCCGCTCATCCGCCTCGGCCAATGGCACACCTGCCGCAGCCGCGGCGGTGTTGATGCTGGAGATTCCGGGGATGATCTCTATGGCAACCCGCGGGTAGGTCTTGCGGAAGATGCGCAGCAGGTAGATAAAGGTCGAATAGAGCAGCGGGTCGCCGATGGTGATGAAGGCGACGTCCTTGCCTGCCGCAACCCGTGCGGCGATCAGCGCGGCCGCCTCCTGCCAGGCCGGAATAAGCCGGGACTGGTCGGAGGTCATGGGGAACTGGTGCAGGACAATTTCCTGGCGGGCCTCATCCAGGAACTCCCGCACCGTATCCAAAGCCACGCTGGCCTCACCCGCTTTGGAAACCGGAGCCAGGATCACATCCGCTTTGCGCAGAATACGCTCGGCCTTCCTGGTCAGGAGTTCCGGATCACCGGGACCGACACCGACGGCATAAACTGTTGCCACTACTCGTTTCCTTTGCAGGCGGTGATAATGTAAACCGGGTTCTGGGCCTCGAACATCTTGTATTCGGTCAGCCGGCGGGTCTTGGCAATATTGACGCAGGTTGCCTCGACGGTGTAGCCGTGATCCTCCAGAAACTCCACCGCCTTGGTAAGGGTGTCCAGGGTCACCGCATTCAGCACGATCATCCCGTCAGCCTTAAGACGTTTGTCCACCGCATCGATGATCTCTTCCAACTGTCCACCGGCTCCGCCGATGAAGACCCTGTCTGGATCAGGCAGATCGTCCAACCCTTCCGGGGCATAGGCTTCAATCAATTTCACGTTGCGGGTACAGAACTTTTTCAGGTTTTCGTTGATGAAACCAATGCACTGGGGATTGCGTTCCACGGCGAATATACGGCCGTTGGGCATCAGGTTAGAGGCCTCGATGGAAACGGAACAGCTGCCGGCGCCGATATCCCACAGCACCAGATCATCCTGCAGCTGGAGCTTGGAGAGGGTGACCGCCCGCACCTCCTGTTTGGTGATCAGTTTCTTGGTAGTCTGAAATTCGTCGTCGTCGATGCCGATCAATGGGTACTGAATCAGGTTGGGTTCGTAGGTCCTGATCAGTATCAGGATATTCAGTTCGGAGGGGGTCAGTTCCAGCAGCCCGCGCAGGTCGCTGCGGGTGAACTTCTCCGTGGACAGCCCCAGGTCTTCGCACAGCCAGGCCTCGTAGCCCTCGGCGCCGCGCTCGATCAGCTCACGAGCGATTGCAGCCGGGGTATTGACCCCGTCAGTCAGGATGCAGGCCTTTTCGGCTGCAACAATCTTGTCCAGCGCCGCATGCATCCCGCGACCATGGACGGAGACGAAAATAGCATCATCCCAGGGTTCCTTGATACGGGAGAAGGCATACTGCATGCTGGTGACGTTGGTGAAGATCTCGATGCGCTCCTTGGGCAGATTGCGCAACAAGAAGCGGGAAATGCCAAAAAATGTCGGATCCCCGGAAGCCAGGATTGCCACACGTTTGTCGGTTTTCTGCAGGAAATCAAGCAGTTCAGACAGCTCGCCCAGCTCGGTCTTTTGGCCGGTAAAATCAGGGAAGATCGCCAGATGCCGCTGATGACCGATCAGCACCTCGGCCTTTCCGATGATCTCCAACGCCTTGGAGCTGAACCCCTCCCAGCCCGCCATACCGGTGCCGACCAGATAGATCTTCTGCTGTGTCATATGAAGTACTCCGCTGATGGAATTCTGTAGCATTTACGCATGGAACTATAGCATCCAACCTGCCATAAATCACCTGATTACTTCGTGAGAAACAGCAGCATGGCTTCACCGCTCGAACAGGGACCTGTTTCAGACCGGATCGGCGAAATCCGTCACCTGGAAAGACAAAACCCAGCCACTACACTTGTCCGATTGACACCCCGGAAACATCCTCATCTAAAATAATCAATGATCCTGATATGATATTCAGGGGATCCAATCGGGCATGAATTATGCTATTGATTTCCATAACGATACATAACGAGACAAACGATAATACTAAACCATCCGCAAGGGTGGGACGGAAAACCCAAGGGTCTCCCCGAGACAGCCGGGTCGCCGAAATATCTCAACGATACGGCGACCCGTTTTTTTTCGCCGTTCGTTGCGCAGCAATGTGCAACGAACGTGAAGGGGGGAGATTATGAAAGCTCGGCTGTCGGAATACCTGAAGCGTACTGCAACGCACTCCATGTTCATAGCCGCTCTTGTCGTGATCTCCGTGTCGGCCGCGCGATGCGAAGCGTTATTCCTGTTCCAGGACGTAGGATCCGCCACCGCAGAATTCGGGGGAATCCCCCCTGTTACCCCGCTGAAAACGCTCTTGAAGTTAGATGAAAACCGTGACCTCCTGATTCAATGCGGCAAGGCACGATTCACCCTGGCCTACTCCCAGCCCCTGGATCAGTTCAAGCCATTAGAGCAGCATCTAAACCCGAAGCGTGAACAGGCCGCCGCCATTAACGGTATCAGCCTGACAGCAAGCCTGAACTTCTGATGGCAAAGCGCACCCCCTACAACACCTGCATGATCCGCTCCAGCAACGCTTCCGCGGTAAAGGGTTTCTGCAGATAGAGCACTTCATCCTCATGGGCTCCAGCCTGTGTGCCGGGGTTGATTGGGTATCCGGATATATACACAACCTTGAGATCGGGAATCGTGACCAGCAGCTGTTCATATAATTCCGGCCCGCTCATGTCGGGCATTACCACGTCTGAGACCAGAAGCTCGACCCGGACGCTGTTGGCGGCAATCAGTTCCATGGCCGTGTACGGACCGGCGACGCTAAAAACGGTAAAACCGGCCGTCTTCAGCATCTCCCCGACCGTCTCCCTGACCAACCCGTTATCCTCGACCAGCAGGATGCCGACAGCACCGGCAGCCATGCGCCGCACTGGGGCAACAGCCTGCAATTGCACGACCGGGGCCGGAGCACAGCCGGGGAAATAGATACTGAACGTCGTTCCGCGCCCCTCTCGACTGGTCACGCTGATATGGCCGTCGTGCTGTTTCACGATCCCGTAGACCGTAGCCAGACCGAGTCCGGTACCATGACCGACCTGTTTGGTGGTAAAAAACGGCTCAAAAATGTGCTCCAGCACGTCACCAGTCATACCGCAACCGTTATCCTGGAACCTGAACAGCTCATAGTCGCCAGGCAGCATTCCTGGATGCAATCGGGCATCCTCGGCATCCATCCGAACCTTGCAGGTTTCGATGACAATCCGCCCCTGATCGCTGATGGCATCCTGGGCATTCACGATCAGGTTGAGGATTATCTGCCCTATCTGGGATCTGTCAGCCTTGATGTAGGAGCCTTCCTGATCGAGCATCAGTTCCAGACTGATGTTTTCCCGGACTGTCCGCTGCAAGATGGCATGAAAAGAGCGTATAACCTCGTTGATGTCGAGCACCTCGCTCACGAGCGCCGGCCGGCGGCCGAAATTCATCAGCTGCCCGGTCAGTTCCCTGGCCTTGTGGGCAGCAGCAATAACTCCGGCCAGCTTGGGTATCAAGGGGTCGTCCGCCGCCATCCCGGCAGCCACCATCTCGGCATAGCCCATGATGGGTGTCAGAAGGTTGTTGAAGTCGTGGGCGATGCCGCCCGCCAGATGGCCGATGGCCTCCATCTTCTGTGCCTGCCGCAGTTGCATCTCCAGCTGATCACGCTTGTCCTCGGCCTGCTTGCGGGCGGTAACGTTGCTGGACACCCCATGCGCCAACCTGACTCCATCCTGTAGCGATGTCGTATAGGCAAACTCGCTTATCCAGATCCACTGGCCGTCTTTGTGGCGGATGCGATATTCCACATCATAAATACCTGTCCCATCAAAAAGCGCCGCGTACGCAGCAACGACTCTACCCTCGTCTTCCTCATGGATCCTGCCGAACCAGAGCGTACCCCCCGCAACATAAATTTCTTCCGGTGTATATCCGTATATTTTTTCGATGTTCCTGCTGATAAAAGTGGCCCTCCCGTGTTCATCGGCTTGCCAGGTTACAACCGGGAGATTATCGACCAGAATGCGATAGCGTTCCTGGGCCGAAGCGATCTCGGCCTGTTGTTCGGCCTGAAGCAGGTGAGCCTGTTCGATGCGCCCGATCTGACGAAGCAGGGCTGCCGTCAATAGCACCAGAGCAAAACAGACCGCCATAATGACGATAGACTGCTTACTGGTCGTATCCCGCCAGGCGGCCGTCACCTCATCAGTCCCCAAATTGGCATTGACGACTACCGGGTAACTTGTCAGAGATTCGTACGAAATGATGCGGGAGTTCTTCTCCAGTAGGGCCTGACCCGCCTTGATATGGAAGGTGCCTTTGGGAGAGCGGGGCAGATAGGTGCGAAACAGGAGGGATTTGCTGAAGTCCGCAGATAAAACCTTTTCCCTGGATGGTTCGGTCAGGATCAGCGCACCATCTTTCCTCATAATAACGATGCGCCCCTGTTTTCCGAGGTCCAGCGACCCGTAAAAATCGTGGAAGTATTTCATATCAAAGGCAACTGCAACCAGGCCCTCGAAATTGCCTGCAGCGGAACGGAACGGTCGCGAAAGTAGGAATCGCCACTTGCCGTCGATCCTGTTTTTTATCGGTTTTGAAAGGTAAGGTGTGTCGTCTGCAGGGTTGTCGCGGTGATGGATAAAATATTCACGGTCGGCCACATCGGTCAGCCTGAAAGGGGTATCAAGCGAGTGTGCAATGAGCAGGCCCTCGCGGTTGACCAGAATGATGTCGCCGATCTGGGGAACCTTGTGGGGGTGCCGATCAAGGAACTCACGCAGATGACGACTGTCCTCCCGGTCGAGGCCGCCCTGTTCCCGGATATGGTCGAGGATGTCCAGCAGGACATTGTCGGCCTCGCCGAAGGCCCGTTCGGCATGTTCCTTGAGTGCCCGGGCATATCCGCTGGAAAGTTGTTCGGCGGCATGGATCGTCAGACGGTATTCGACCACCGCCTTCCAGGTAAAAAACCCGATGATCAGCAGGATCAGTGCAACGACCGAAGCAACGATCGTCCGCTTGAATGCGTGGTAATCAGGCGGAGAAGAATTCAGCTTCATACGTGGTGTCCCGAACAGATGCTCGTTTTTTCCGGCGGCGAAATTAAGTGACTCTTATACGGTAATATCAGGGCATTGCAACATGTTTATTACAATGGGTATGGCAATAAAAAAGGCCGGAGCATTCACCCCGGCCTCTCTTTCAGATTATGCAAACAGGCTATCCCTTGAAAGCCCGCTTGCGGCGGGTCGGATCAAGCTCTTTCTTGCGCAGACGGATCGAGCTTGGAGTAACCTCCACCAATTCGTCGTCCTCGATGAACTCCAGCGCCTGCTCAAGCGTCATTAACCGTGGCGGGGTCAGCTTGATGGCGTCGTCGGTACCGGAGGCGCGCACGTTAGTCAATTTTTTGCCCTTGCAGGGGTTGATCTCCAGATCGTTATCTTTGTTGTTCTGGCCGATGATCATGCCTCCGTAGACTTCGACGCCGGCGCCAATAAACAGAGTGCCGCGCGGCTGCAGGGCGTCCAGAGAGTAAGCCGTGGTTTCGCCATGGTCCATCGCCATCAGGGCACCGTTTTTACGGCCGGGAATGTCACCCTTGTAGGGGGCATATTCGTGGAAAGTATGGGTCATGGTAGCGGTGCCGCGGGTATCGGTCAGCACCTCACCGCGCAGGCCGATCAGACCACGGGCCGGGATGATGAATTCGAGACGCACCATGTCGCCCATGGGAGCCATGGCGACCATCTCACCTTTGCGGGGTCCCATCTTCTCGATGATGGCGCCTTGAAACTCGGAGGCGACGTCCACCACCAGGTATTCCATCGGTTCCATTTTGACGCCATCCTTGATCCGGACGATAACCTCCGGCTTGGATACCGCCAATTCGAACCCTTCGCGGCGCATGGTTTCAATCAGGATCGACAGGTGCAGTTCGCCACGTCCGGAAACCTTGAAGGTGTCTGGCGAATCCGTATCTTCAACCCGCAGGGAAACATTGGTGCGCAGTTCCTTGGTCAGGCGCTCGCGGATGTTTCGCGAAGTGACCCATTTACCCTCGCGACCGGCAAAAGGGGAGGTATTGACGATGAAGTTCATCGACAGGGTCGGCTCGTCGATGGAGACGTAAGCAATTGGGATGGGGTTCTCGGCGCAGGCCAGGGTCTCGCCGATGCTGACATCCTCAAAGCCGGCGACGGTGACGATATCTCCTGTTCCCGCTTCTTCGATGTCGACCTGCTTGAGTCCTTCGTAGCCGAGCAGCTTGGTGATGCGACCTTTCGTGATTGTTCCGTCCTGCTTGATCATGGCTACGGTTTCTCCAGCCTTGACCGTGCCGTTGAAGATACGGCCAGTCGCCATGCGGCCGATGTAGTCGTTGTAATCGATGTTGGCGATCAGCATCTGAAACGGAGCGTTCGGATCTCCCTTGGGGGGACGGACGTTGGCCTCTACCACCGCGAAGAGTGGCTCCATGCTGTTTGATTCAACGTTGATATCCAGCTTGGCGTAGCCCAACTTGGCGCTGGTATAGACGACAGGAAAGTCCAGTTGGTCGTCCGAGGCATTCAGCTCGCAGAACAGATCGAAAACCATGTTGAGCACTTCGTCCGGACGGCTGCCGGGACGGTCGATCTTGTTGATGACGACGATCGGTTTCAGATTCAGATCGAGTGATTTTTTCAGTACAAAGCGGGTCTGAGGCATGGGGCCGTCCAAGGCGTCCACCAGCAGCAGCACTGAGTCAACCATTTTGAGAACGCGTTCCACCTCGCCGCCGAAGTCGGCATGGCCGGGGGTATCAACTATATTAATCTTGTATTGGCCGTGGTGGATCGAGAGGCTTTTGGCCAGGATGGTGATCCCGCGCTCTTTTTCGAGGTCGTTCGAGTCCATGACGCGTTCGGTGATAGTTTCGTTGGCACGGTAGACACCGGCGTGTTTCAGCATGGCATCCACCAGTGTGGTTTTGCCGTGATCAACGTGGGCGATGATGGCAATATTACGGATTCTTTCCTGCATGAACGGACTCCTCAATTTCTCTCAAAATAAAAGGACAGGCAAAAGCCTGTCCGTGTAACACCGTACTATGACAACTTTCCGCTTATATAGCAAGAACTTTCACACCCGTGGTTTACGGAGCAATCAATGTAAGTGAAGGAAAATACGTGCGATAGCGTGCGGCATCACGAGTTAAAAGAGTTAGCCCGGAAACCGCTGCATGGGCACCTATAAAGAAATCCGGCAACGGTGAACTCTTGGTACCCCCAAGCTTTCGGTAGCGTATGAAGCACTTTCCGGCAAGGAACGCTGCTTCCCATGGAAGTGGTTTTCTTTGAAAAAAATTCAACGGGAGTACTTCTTCCAACTCTTCAATACGTTGGAATCCGACCGAAACTTCAGCGTAGATAATCGGGTTGATGATCAAAGAACAGTTATCGGCTGCTTTTTGCAGTTGCGTGGAGGACCACTCATACCAAATTGCGTCCTCCTCCAGCACATCAAGCAAAACGTTGTTCCAGGCGTAACAGGCGCTGGATGTGTACACCAACCAGAAATTGTTGGTAAAGCCCGTAAGAGCACCAGTATGGAGTGTTTCAAATGGGTCAATACAATATTGGGAAACCTGAAAACAGCTGCTGCCGGTACGTATCATGCGTTTAGCTTCGAAAAATACGGCTACCGCTATCTCGGTGAAGCACAATACCGGTTTAACCGTAGATTTAACCTTAAAACCATCTTGACGAGATTGATCACAACCGCTGCTCAAACCGGCCCCCGGTCAGAACGGTTCCTACGCATGGCGGAAGCATAGTACTATTCAAGACAAACTATGGTGTCACGGTGCTAAACCGACAGCTCTTTTTTCGTTAGACAATGATGCAGAATTAAGCCAAACTCTAATTAGTTGTCGGGGAATTGATCAATTATAATGATAGTTGAAGAGTGCCCCATCGTTCTTAAACCGTTTTAAGGAAAAATCAGGGCTAAAAAGGAGTATGTACAATGAAAACAGTATATTTAGCAGTTCTGATGGCGGCCGCATTCACTCAGGTGATGATCAGTGTGCCCGTGTATGCCTCGCAGACGGATGACCGTATTGAATCATCGGCCAGAGAATCTTATATTTTCAAGACCTACCTCAGGGACGATGATATCAAAATCAAATCCAAAGGCGGCACCGTCACTTTAACGGGGCTCGTCTCCGAGGAATCCCACAAAACTATGGCCAATGATACAGTAACGGGTCTGCCCGGGGTCACAAGCGTGGACAACAGGCTGGAGGTCAAAGGCGCGACCACCATGGCAAACACGGATGCGTTGCTCAGAGATAAAGTGAAATCAGCGCTCATGTTTCATCGGAGCGTGAACGCCGAGAATACCGAGGTTGAGGTCAATGACGGCATCGTGACTCTGCAGGGGATAGTTACAAGTTATGCGCAGAAAGACCTGACGAGCGAATACGCCAGGGATGTGGAAGGGGTCAAGGACGTCAATAATGAGATGACTGTGTCGAATAGTAAGGAATACATACCCCAGGCAATAGCTGAAAATATTGACGACGCTTCCATCACCACCCAGGTTAACATGGCGCTGCTGTTTCATCGCTCAACCAGCTTCCTCCATACCACGGCCATGACGAATCGCGGCGTAGTAACCGTGGGTGGCAGTGCCAGGAGCGCTGCCGAAGTGGACCTGGTCACCAAACTCGTAAGAGACATACACGGCGTGAAAAGCGTCAACAACCAGATGATTGTCAAGTAGTATTGAGTCCAATACCTGATGGACTGCCAGCTCGTTGACCAGCTACGGCAGGATAGCGAGCCTGAGTAATCCGGGTGGAGGATTGATCAGCTTGGAACAGTGTTGATCATCGCCGTGCTTCTGATGCGATGCTGTGAGGGGCTCTGTCCAGCTGCCTCACAGTATTCACTGGCGATCATCCACCAGCACATTAACCGGCTCACGTAATGACGCCTTTAATTCCTCGACTTAACCATGGCAGATTAAGATAATATCTGGTATATATAGTTCGAGAAGGGTAGTGATGACTCAAATTTACTCGGCGGATTAACCATTTACAAAACCAAACCTCTTGGGTTCTCGTATCTTTCGATTGCCTCCAATATCAGCAGATCCTTTCTTTTGCTTCACTCCCTTGACGACCCTTATCGCATGTGTCTAGCTTGGCGTAAAGTAGGACAGGTATTGACATTGCAGGTTATCTTGCTAGACTTGAAAACATTTGCGTTGCACGGGGAGAGAAAATGGCGCACGGGGCGTCACGACGCGTACTGGTAACGGGCGGAACCGGTTTTGTAGGAAGTCATCTCGTCGAACGGCTTCTCGGGAACGGTTATGCCGTAACCTGTCTGGTAAGGGATCTCCGGCATGTGCGCTGGCTTGAGGGCATGGAGGTGCGGCTCATACAGGGCGATTGCACACAACCCGAATCGCTGGCCGCCGCTGTGCAGGGGGTTTCGCTCGTATTCCATTGCGCCGGACTTACCAAAGCGATACATGCCAGCGACTATGACGTCGTGAACCACCTCGGCACGAAGAATCTTCTGGAAGCATGCGAACGATATAATCCCGGCATCGAGAAATTCATTCTGGTGTCCAGCCAGGCGGCGGCAGGTCCGAGCCCGGACGGACGACCGGTCGTCGAAGGTGATACCCCACACCCTGTGTCTGATTACGGCAAGAGCAAGCTATGTGCCGAAGACGAAGTGCGCGGTTACAAAGACCGGTTTCCTGTAGTGATCCTCCGTCCGTCGTGCGTTTACGGACCGAGAGATGCGGATGTGTACGAACTGTTCCGCTGGGCCGGTCGCGGCCTGACTCTCGAGATAGCCGGAGGCGACCGGTATCTCAACCTGTGCTACGTCGAGGACCTGACAGCGGCGCTGCTTCTTGCCGGAGAGCTCGGAACAGAGAGCGGCAGCGTATATTTTGTTGCAGAGAACAGGAGCTACTCAATGTCGGACTTCAGGACTCTGCTGCTCTCCACGGGCGGTGTGAAAGCGCGCACGATCACACTGCCTTACGGGGCGGCCTACCTGATGGGCCTTGTTTCCGAAATCAGCAGCCTGTTCACCAAAAGGCCGGCGCTTGCGAACAGGCAGAAGGTGCGGGAAGCCGCTCAGCGATACTGGCTGTGCGATGTGGGCAAGATTGAGCATGACCTCCGTTTCCGGGCGGAGTATCCCCTCCAGAAAGGGCTGGAACTTACATGGCAATGGTACAGGAAAAACAAATGGCTGTAACGGAGGCACCGGGTCCTCGGGAAACTCTTGAGACAATAACGACGGATGTATTCGAAAAGTGCCGCAAATTCACAACCGCGAAAGAGGTTATGGCCGCCGGGTTGTATCCCTATTATCACGTTATGGAGTCAGAACAGAACCCCGAGGTGATCGTCGAGGGGAAAAAAATGATCATGCTCGGGTCTAACAATTACCTCGGGCTTACCAGCCATCCAAAGGTAAAGGAAGCGGCCATCGAAGCTGTCAAGAAGTACGGCAGTGGCTGCGCTGGTACACGCCTGTTGAACGGAAACCTCGACATCCATATGAAACTCGAGCAGAAGCTTGCCGCGTTCTTTCGCAAGGATGCGGCGCTCACGTTTTCCACGGGATATCAAACCAACCTCGGGATCATAACGTCCCTTGCCGGCAAGCACGATGTGGTCGTGATCGACAGGCTCGATCACGCCAGCATCATCGACGCGTGCAGGCTGTCCTATGCCGAGGTCAAGAAGTTCAAGCACAACGACATGGAAAGCCTTGAATACGTCCTCAAAAAATGTGGGAACAGCGGCAAACTGGTGGTCGTGTACGGCATATACAGCATGGAAGGGGATAGTGCGCCGCTCCCTGACATCGTCAAGATTTGCAAGAAGTACGGGGCGCGGCTCATGGTGGACGACGCTCACGGCATCGGGGTGCTCGGCAAGACCGGACGTGGCACGGTGGAACACTTCGGACTGGAGAAGGAAGTCGACAT
>JBBQXT010000057.1:0-17621 GCA_038209415.1 Geobacterales bacterium | reverse complement strand
CGATGGTTTTCCCTCTTGTGGTTGTTTCATTAATTTTACTTCTAACTCGTTATACACAAGTTCACGCGCGCGAGTGAACTGGTGATCTACCCTAACGGAACCTACATACTTAAAGCATTAAAGGGAATCGACCGTCCAATCCGTGGGTTGTGGGATACTGAATTCGGAGGTAGCCGATCTGAGCCCACTCGCACTCGAAAACGCAAAACCGGCGCGCGGTAAAGACCGCAGCGCCGGTTCGAGTTTCAGCACCCATTCCATGTAGGAACAGCATCAGCCGTTATGCACACTCAGAATAACCACAGACGTGGCACACCGAACAGCCGCCTTCATGCTCGACGATGCCGCCGCACTCGGGGCAGGCGCCGCGCTCCTGCACGGCTTTTTCGGTGCTGATATCGTAACCGTTGTTGATCATGTGATCCTGGATGGCCTTGGCTACCGCATCGGCGCAGGAGGTGACGCGGTTGTCGCCGAAGCCGGAGGGGCAGTGGCAGGAGATGCCCAGCAGCTGCTTGACAACCTGGCGGGCCTGTATGCCGCTACGCCAGGCCAGGGATACCATGCGGCCGATGGCCTCGGACTGGGAGGCGGCGCATCCGCCGGCCTTGCCCATGGTGGTGAACAGCTCGAACAGGCCGTTGTTGTCCTCGTTGATGGTGACATAGAGCGGACCGCAGCCGGTCTGCATTTGGTGAGTCTGCCCCTTGAGCGCCCTGGGACGTTCGCGCTTGACGGCCTTCTTGTCATCCTCTACCGGCGTGGCGGCCACGGCGGCATGCTCTTCCTTTTTGGCCGAGGTGGTGAGCACCTGCTCGTCGCGGGAACCGTCGCGGTAGATAGTGACACCCTTGCAGCCGGTCTGGTAGGCCATCATATAGACGTTTTCCACGTCTTCGATGGTGGCGGTGTTGGGGAAGTTGACCGTCTTGCTGACGGCGTTGTCGGTGTGCTGCTGGAAGGCCGACTGCATCTGGATATGGTCGTTGGGGCTGATGTCGTGGGCCGTGACAAAGACGTTGCGCACATCGGCCGGAACCTCGGGGATTTCGGCGACGGTGCCGTGCTCGGCGATCTTCTGCATCAGCTCAGCTGAGTAAAATCCGCGTTCCTTGGCGATCCGCTCGAACATCGGGTTAACTTCCACCAGCACGTTCTTGTCCATGACGGTGCGGATGTAGGAGACGGCGAACAGCGGCTCGACACCGGATGAGACATTGGCGATGATCGAGATCGTGCCGGTGGGGGCGATGGTGGTGACCGTGGCGTTGCGCATGGGAGGCGCGCCCTTCTTGTCAAAGATCGAACCCTTGAAATTGGGGAACGAACCGCGCTTCTTGCCCAGTTCCTGCGAGGCCAGGTGCCCTTCGTCATTGATGAACTTCATGACCTTCTTGCCCAGCTTGACCGCTTCTTCTGAGGAGTAGGGGACGCCCAGCAGGATCAGCATGTCGGCCCAGCCCATCAGCCCCAGGCCAATCTTGCGGTTGGCGTGGGTCATGTCGTGGATCTGCTGCAGGGGATAGTTGTTGGCCTCGATAACGTTGTCCAGAAAATGGACCGAGTTGACCACGACCTCTTTCAGTTTTTTCCAGTCGATAGTGCCGTCCTTGACAAAACGGCCCATGTTGATCGAACCCAGGTTGCAGGATTCATAGGGCAAAAGCGGTTGCTCGCCGCAGGGGTTGGTGGATTCAATCTCGCCGACCAGCGGGGTCGGGTTGTCGCGGTTGAGGCGGTCGAGGAAGATGATGCCTGGCTCGCCGTTTTCCCAGGCCTGTTTGACGATGCGCTGGAAGACCTTGCGGGCATTGAGGGAACCGTAGACCTTGCCGTCGCGGGGGTTGATCAGGTCGTACTCCTCGTCATGCTCGACCGCCTTCATGAAGTTTTCGGTCAGGCCGACGGAGATATTGAAGTTGTTAAGCTGCTTCTGATCGGCCTTGCACATGATGAATTCCATCACGTTGGGGTGATCAACCCGCAGGATGGCCATGTTGGCGCCGCGGCGGGTGCCGCCCTGTTTGATGGTTTCGGTAGCGATGTCGAAGACACGCATGAAGGAGAGCGGTCCGCTGGAGATGCCGGTGGTGGAACTGACCACGTCGTTGGCCGGGCGCAGGCGCGAAAAGGAGAAACCGGTGCCGCCGCCGGACTTGTGGATCAGTGCGGTGAATTTGACTGCGTCGAAGATCTCTTCCATGGAGTCGCCCACCGGCAGGACGAAGCAGGCCGAGAGCTGGCCCAGGGGGCGGCCGGCATTCATCAGGGTCGGCGAGTTGGGCAGGAACTCGAAGCTGGTCATCATGTTGTAGAAGGTGTCGGAGAGACCCTTGAGGTCGGCCTTCTTGTCGAACTTCCTGTCGGCGGCGGCAATGGTATCGGCCACGCGGCGGAACATGTCGGCCGGTGTTTCCAGAACCTTGCCTTCTCCATCACGACGAAGATATCGTTTTTCAAGAACAGTTGTGGCGTTTTTGGAAAGACCGGGGATGGCGTTTTTGGCGGTTGTTGATTTCATCGGTGTTCTCCTTGAGGCATGTAAATAATATTGAATAAAATCGAAGCATTGCTGCGGACAGGGTTATTGTCTAAAAACACTATATTTAGTGATGAGATAAGAAATAAACCACAACATATATGGAGTGTCAATAAATTATTTATTAAAATCCTAACGTGCTGAAAGGACTTGAAAACAAAATTCACTGCCCGCTCTGCGTTGATTTCTTGCAGGAATAACATTGAATTTACCGTGCAGACTGTTTATGGTAAAAACAGCATGAATACAAACAGGAAGCTGGTTGACCGGCATCGGGCGGAAACGCTGATGCAGGCCAGGTCAACAGATTGAGGATATTATATAACCGTGCGCAGTTCTTTCCCGTTTCATTTGCCCCTCTACATCGTGGTGCTGTCTGTGTGCCTGGCGGCAACCGCCTCAGCCGCACCGGAACCGCAGACCCGCAAAGTGTCCGCCAGCCAGAATACCGCAACCTATGAAAATGCCACGATTACCGAGGACGTCAGTTGGCGTGGGACAGTTATTGTCAAGGGTGCACTGGTTGTTGCCCCCCAAGCTACCTTGCGCATCGAACCGGGGGCGGTCATACGCTTCGCTGCGGCACAGGGCAGCCTGCAGCTGCCGCGCCTGGTTGTCATGGGACGTATTCAGGCTGTCGGTACCCTCGAACGTCCGATCCTATTTTCTCCATTCTCGGTGACAGCGGCCAAACGGGGCGAGTGGGGCGGTATTCTGCTGCTTTCCAGCGAAAAACGCAATCAGCTTGAACAGTGTCGTATAGAAGGTGCCGAGACCGCTCTGGAGGGACGTTTTTCTTCCTTTGCCGCGAAATCAGTTTTCGTGACAACATCGGCGGCCGGGATTGTACTGCGCGACAGCACCGGCAACCTGACAGCATCGAGCATCTCGGACTGCGATATAGGTGTCGAAGCCCACGACAGCGAGCTTGAGATGCGGGATACAACTGTTGCCCGGAACCGCTGCGGATTAGACCTGTTCCGCTCCTCTGTGGTGTTGCTGTCAGTCACGGTAACCGGCAATAGTCAATTGGGCCTGCAGGCGGAGGAGTGCCGCCTCAAGCTGAGCTCCTGCGATATATCCGCCAATAAAGTCGGCGCGCTGATCAAGGGTGGTGAAGGTCTGCTGTTCATGTCGCGCTTCAATCGCAACATCGAGACCGCCCTGCATCTGAGCGCCGCTCGCCTGAAGATCAACCGCTGCCAGATCAGCGATAACCTTCGCGACGGACTGCGGCTGGAAGACAGCCGTTCGGCTGTCTGGGGCAACTCCTTCAGCGGCAATGGTATCTATAATCTTGTCAATGCCGGAACGGAAACGGTCAGTGCCGTGCAGAACTGGTGGGGTGCCGCCGATGAGCTGTCCGTAACGTCCAAACTCTTTGATGCCGCCCACGACCAGCGTGCCGGTAGGGTGAACTTCTTTCCCTGGCTGCTTGCGAAACCGGCAATCCTTCCATGAAACCTGGCCAGACCATGTCTATCTACCTGGATAATGCAGCCACATCCTATCCCAAACCCGAAGCGGTCTACCGCGCAGTCATGCATGCCATGCGCGAGGTCGGCGCATCGCCGGGCAGAGGTGGCCATCGTCGCTCGCTGGAGGCTGGCCGGATCATGTTTCAGGCCCGCGAAGCCGCAGCTGCGCTGTTTTGTGCTCCCGATTCATCCCGGATCATCTTTACCCACAGTGCTACCGAAGCCCTCAATATGGCCCTGCGGGGTATCCTGGAACCCGGCGATCATGTTGTCACCACCTCCATGGAACACAACTCCCTGGCCCGTCCCCTGCACCTGCTGCAGCGGCAGGGTGTTGAGCTGGCCATCGTCCGGGCCGGGGCCGACGGACGTGTCGATCCGGCGGATGTCAGGTTGGCAGTGACCCCCCGAACCCGCATGATCGCGCTCGGGCATGTCTCCAATGTCTCCGGCACTATTCAGCCCATCGACGCGCTCTCCGCCATTGCGCGGGAAGCCGGTGCCCTGTTCCTGCTGGATGCCGCCCAGTCGGCCGGCTGTGTGCCGATCAATGTGCTGCGCTCAGGTATCGATCTGCTGGCTGTTCCGGGACATAAGGGGTTGTATGGCCCACAGGGTACCGGTCTGCTGTATGTGGCCGCGCATGTGGCGCTGAGGCCGCTTTTGGCGGGCGGAACCGGTACGAACTCGACCTCCGAAGACCAGCCGGATACCCTGCCGGAGGGTTTTGAGGCTGGTACCCACAATCTGCCCGGTATTGCCGGGCTCAAGGCCGGCATCGAGTTTGTCATGGAGCAGGGGGTGGCGACCATTGCTGCCCATGAACGTGACCTGGTCAGTTTTGCCGTAGAGCGCTTGCAGGCGCTGCCGGGAGTCCGGCTGTACGGCCCGTCAGACCCGGCTTTCCGGGCCGGTGTCCTGTCGTTCACGATTGATGACAAAGATTCGTCAACACTGGCATTTGAGTTGGACCAGCGTTTTGATATCGCGGTGCGGTCCGGCCTGCACTGCGCGCCTCGGGCGCATCGCACCTTGGGCACTTTTCCGGCCGGCACCGTGCGCATGAGTCCCGGCTGGTTTACGACCCGTGAGGAGATTGCTATTTTCTGCGATGCCGTTGTACAGTGTCTGCCCACGTGAATAACTTCACCTTTATCGACCACCCCCCGACCCCCTCCTGAAACAGGAGGGGGAGATTTAACGCTCCCCTCCTGTTTAGGAGGGGCGGGGGGTGGTAAAGGTTGCATGCTTTACAAGCTTAGGTCTGTTTTAGACTTTCCATATCCCACCTCTGCTATAAAAGGACCCCATGAAAAACTTCATTCTTGATACCAATGTGCTGCTGCATGACCCGCAAGCCCTGTTCAAATTCCAGGAAAATAATATCATTATACCGATCACGGTTATTGAGGAAATCGATAAATTCAAGAAGGACATGAACGAAACCGGCCGCAATGCCCGTCAGGTGTCGCGCGTTCTGGATACCATGCGCGAGAAGGGCTCGCTGGCGACCGGTATTTCGATGCCCGGCGGCGGCATGCTGCGGGTGGTGCTGTTCACCGAGAAATATCTCAAAAACATGCCGGCTGATCTGCGGGTGGACAACGGCGACAACCGCATCCTGTCCGTGGCCATGGATACGCGTGACCAGTTTCCGGACATCCCGCTGATCTTTGTTACCAAGGACAGCAACCTGCGCATCAAGTCCGATGCCATCGGCGTGACCGCCGAAGATTATGAGTCCGACAAGGTTGATATCCAGGAGCTGTACTCCGGGACCCGCACCATCGAGGTGCCCCCTGAGGCTGTGGATCGTTTTTTTGGTCAAGGCTGGCTGGAGGCCCCACCGGGGCTGCTGCCCAATGAGTTCATCACGATTGTCGACAGCAGCAACCCATCCCACAGCGCCATCTGCCGGAATTCCCCCGAAAACGGCCGGATTGTGCCGGTGTTCAAGACCCCCAAGGAAGGCATCTGGAGCCTGTTTGCGCGGAACCGCGAACAGCAGTTCGCTCTGGATGTGCTGATGGATGACAGCATCAAGCTGGTGACGCTGGTGGGCAAGGCCGGTACCGGCAAGACGCTTCTGGCAATTGCCGCCGGGCTGCACAAGACCGCCGAGGAGAATGTCTATAACCGGCTGCTGGTGTCGCGTCCGGTCTTCCCCATGGGTAAGGACCTGGGTTTTCTCCCCGGAGATATCGAGGAGAAACTGACCCCCTGGATGCAGCCGATCTTCGACAATGTCGAGCTGCTGATTTCAGGTCATGAGACAGACAAGCGCCACACCAACAAAGGCTACAAGGAATTGATGGCCATGGGCCTTCTGGATATAGAGCCGCTGACCTATATCCGCGGCCGCTCCATCCCCAACCAGTACCTGATTGTCGATGAGGCCCAGAACCTGACCCCGCACGAGATCAAGACCATCGTCACCAGGGTCGGCGAGGGCACCAAGATCATCCTGACCGGCGACCCCTACCAGATCGATAACCCCTATGTGGATTCATCCAGTAACGGGCTGACCTATTTGGTGGAGAAGTTCAAGGGCCAGCGCATCGCCGCCCATGTGACCCTGACCAAGGGTGAGCGGTCGGAGCTGGCCGAACTGGCCGCGAACCTGCTCTAGCATGCTTGTTCTTGCCATCGAAACATCCTGTGATGAAACCGCTGCGGCCGTGGTGCGTGACGGACGTGAGATACTGTCCTCGGTCGTTTCCTCGCAGATTGCCATTCACGCCCGCTACGGCGGTGTCGTGCCGGAGATCGCATCGCGCAACCACCTGGAAATGATCTGTCCGGTTATAACCCAGGCCCTGGCTGAGGCCGGTATAGCGTTTTCCGCCATCGAGGGGATTGCTGTTACCCGTGGGCCTGGTCTGTCCGGGGCGCTCCTGGTTGGTCTTTCCGTTGCCAAGGCGCTGGCATTCGCCTGCGGGATTCCTTTTGTCGGGGTGCACCATATTGAAGGGCACCTCTTTGCCAGTTTCCTTGAACAGACCGTCGCCTTTCCGTTTCTGGCCCTGGTGGTATCCGGCGGGCATACCCATCTGTACCATGTGGAGGGCTTCGGCCGTTATACAACCCTCGGCAGAACTATTGATGACGCCGCCGGAGAGGCCTACGACAAATCAGCCAAGATCATGGGGCTGGAGTACCCCGGCGGCGCCAAGATCGATGCCATGGCCCAGGACGGCAACGGCAAAGCGCTGCGCCTGCCCCGCCCGATGATCAATGACGGCAGCCTGCGCTTCAGTTTCAGCGGACTCAAGACCGCCATGTTGCTGCACTGCCAAAAACACCCGGTCAGCATACCGAGTCAGGCAGCCAACGACCTGTGTGCCTCTTTCCAGCAGGCGGTGTGTGACGTACTGGCCTCCAAAACCCTGGCGGCCCTGCAGCAAACCGGCGCCGCACGTCTGGTGATTGGCGGAGGCGTAGCCTGCAACAGCGGCCTGCGGATAACAATGGCCCGCCTGGCGGGTGAACAGGGTGTCGAGCTGCATATTCCCCGGCCGGCCCTCTGCGGAGACAATGCGGCCATGCTGGCCGTACCCGGCGACTTTTACCTTGAAAACGGATTGGTTTCCGTTGGATCTCTGGATGTCACGGCTACCTGGGAGATGGACCTGATTAAGGAGAGATTCCTGTGAGCAGTACACGCCGTCCCCTGAAATCGCTTGGGCAGAACTTTCTTGTGGACAACAATGTTGTTGACAGGATTATCCGCAGCGCCGATATCAAGCCTGATGATGCCGTGCTGGAAATCGGCCCCGGACGGGGCGCCTTGACTGAACATCTTGCGGGTGCCGCCGGCCGGCTGGTACTGATCGAGTATGATCATGCCCTGGCTGCCGTATTGAAAAAACGCTACGAGGATCAACCGCAGATCACGGTGCTCGACGCCGATGTTCTGGCGGTGAATCTATCCGACATTCTGGAGGAGTGCGGGGCGGGCGCGAGTTGGAAAGTGGTGGCCAATCTACCCTATAACATCTCGACGGTGGTGCTGTTCCGTTTGCTGGAGGTCAAAAAAAGGCTGGCACGGATGATCCTGATGCTACAGAAGGAGGTCGGTGACCGGTTGGTGGCTCCTCCGGATTGTTCCGATTATGGCGTGACAACGGTCCTGTTGGGCTTGTGGTTCGATATGCGCCGGGAATTTATCGTGTCGCCGGGCTGTTTTCATCCCAGTCCAAAGGTCGATTCAGCGGTGCTCAGCTTTGTCCCTTTGGCGGGTCCACGGGTCGCGGTGGGTGATGAGGCTGTGTTCAGGAAGGTGGTCAAGGGGGCTTTCGGCATGCGGCGCAAGACACTGGTCAACTGTCTGAAAGCTGCCGAGCTGGCGCCATTCGATGAAGTGCGCCAGATCCTGGTTGACTGTGGCATAGACGGAAAACGCCGCGGCGAAACACTTTCCCTGGCTGAGTTCGCGGCATTGTCCCGAAGATTTTCCGGAGAGGCTAGATAAGCAAAACCGCCCCCTGGGAGGCGGTTTTGCTTTTTGATCAGGCTTTTGCCTTGGGGGCTTTCTGACCGACCGGCTTGACAGCTTTGGCTGGCTTGGCGGGCTTGACAGCTTTGGCTGGTTTCGCGGGCTTGGCGGGTTTTGCTGGTGCAGCTTTCACGGGTTTCAAAGCCACTTTTACTTCCTTGACATTCGCCGTAGCCTTGTTTTTAGCCGCCCTGACAGCGCGGGCCTTTTCAAGGTTGGCTGCCAGATTGTTCTCATTGGCCGACTTGCGGCGGGCCTCGGAGTAATTTTTGGCGGTCAGGGACTGGCTGGAGGGGATATTGAACTGTTTGCGGTACTGGCCCGGCTTCAGGCCGTGAGCCTGTTTCAGGTGGCGGGTCAGGGTCTTGAATCCGGTTTTCCCACACACCATGCAAGCGACCCGATCGTTCTGGAAGGCTTTTTTCATCGTCATAACGGGGGCTGCCGGTGCTGCTGCCGCCTCGTCCGCCGTGCCGTCTGTTTCAAGCTTTTTGAGAGTTGCAAAAACCTTGTTGATCTCCTGAATCAGTTCATCGCTTGACATTTCAGTTCCGACAGCGTGTGAAGAAACGATGCTTGCGGTAAGTTCTACCAGTGTTGAATTCATATACATCTCCTTTCGATTTTGTAAATTTTGTTGATTAAACATGATGCGTTCTTACAAATCAAGTAAATTCATGAATAAGTAGGTATACAAGGGAAATAACTTCTGGACTTGTCCGTGCATATATTAAGCTGAAAGCGGAATCCCGGTAACTACAAAAAAAACTGTTGCCTGGCAGCCGAATGAATTGTATCAGAATCAAGTACTCCCGGTAACCATAGGTACATTATGCCCGCTTTACTGCAGTACGTGACAATCATATTATTGTTCGCCTCCCTTGGATTGCTGGTGCTGCTGTTGATCCGGCTTGCCCGCATGTCTGCGGGTTCGGGAATGGAAGTCCGCATCGATTCCCTGGAGCGACTGCTGGAACGCCAGGAGCGAATGTTGCGCGAGGAGCTTGCCCGTACCCGGGAAGAGGCTCAGCTCTCGGCCCGGCAGGCGCGAGAGGAAACGGCACGTGCGGTGTCCGCTTTCGGGGATTCGCTGCTGAAACGGATGAGCGAACTGGCCGGGCTGCAAAAGGACCAGCTGGACATCTTTGCCGGCCAGTTGAAAAACCTGACTGCCAGTAACGAAGGGCGTATGGACAAGCTGCGGGAGACCCTGGAGGAGCGCCTGCGCCTGATCCAGGATGATACCGCCCGCAAGCTGGAGCAGATGCGGGCCACGGTCGATGAAAAACTGCACGATACGCTGGAGAAACGACTGGGAGAATCCTTCAAGCTGGTCAGTGAGAGGCTGGAACTGGTCCAGCGCGGATTGGGCGAGATGCAGTCCCTGGCCAGCGGGGTTGGTGACCTGAAGAAGGTGCTCAGCAATGTCAAGACCCGCGGCATTTTCGGCGAAATCCAGTTGTCCGGGTTGCTGGAACAGGTGCTCGCGCCGGGGCAGTACGACGCCAATGTAGAAACCAGGAAAGGGAGCGGCCAGCGAGTCGAGTTCGCCCTCAAGCTGCCCGGCCGGGATGGTACACCGGACGGCATGGTCTGGCTGCCGCTGGATGCCAAGTTCCCCCAGGAGGATTACCTGCGGCTGGTGGAGGCTCAGGAACGGGGAGATGCCCAGGCGGCCGGCGATGCGGCCCGGCAGCTGGACAGGGCCGTGCGCCTGATGGCTGCAAACATACGCGATAAATACCTTGACCCGCCCCACACAACCGATTTTGGTGTCATGTTCTTGCCGACCGAGGGTCTCTTTGCCGAGGTGTTGCGGCGTCCCGGACTGTTCGATGCCCTGCAGCGTGATTACAAGGTCATGATCGCCGGACCGACGACCCTGGCGGCGATGCTGAACAGCCTGCAGATGGGGTTTCGGACGCTGGCCATCGAGAAGCGTTCGGCCGAGGTTTGGAACCTGCTGGGAGCCGTGCGCACCGAGTTTGCCAAGTTCGGTCAGGTACTGGAAAAAACCAGCAAAAAACTGCAGGAGGCCGGTAATCACATTGACCAGGCCGCCACCCGCACCCGCGTGATCGAGCGCAAACTGCGCGACGTTCAGGGGCTGCCCCAGGGTGAGGCCGCTAGCCTGCTTGAATCAGAAGCTTGGGATGAGGGAGATGCCGCCTGATGTCTGAAAAACGCAACATCGCCCGGGCCGCCGGGATTCTGGGCAGCGCCACCATGGTATCCCGCATCATGGGCATGCTGCGTGACATGGTTGTGGCTCGTCTGTTCGGGGCCGGTCTGGCAAGTGACGCCTTCATTGCCGCTTTCCAGATACCCAACATGCTGCGACGCTTCTTTGCCGAAGGTGCCCTGACCTCGGCCTTTGTGCCCACTTTTTCAGAAACCCTCAACCAGCGCGGCGAAGATCGTGCCCGCGAGCTGGCTAATGTCTGCTTCACCCTGCTGACAGTCGTCATGGCTGCCGTTGCGCTGGCCGGGATTATCTTTTCCCCCTGGATCGTGGGCGTGATGTTCCCAGGCTTCAAGGTTGTCCCGGGCAAGTTCGAGCTGACCGTGCTGCTCAACCGGATCATGTTTCCCTATATCTTCTTCATCAGCCTGGTAGCCCTCTGCATGGGCATACTCAATACATTGCGACACTTTTTTACCCCGGCCATCTCCACGGTGTTTCTCAATCTCTCCATGATCCTGGGGGCCCTGCTGCTGCGCGGCTTCTTTGAAGTTCCCATAACCGCACTGGCAGTGGGAGTGCTGATCGGCGGGTGCGTTCAGCTGATTCTGCAACTGCCGGTATTGTGGAAAAAAGGCTTTCCGTTCCGGCTCAATTTCGATTTTGCAAATCCCGAGGTTCGCCGAATTGCGCTGCTGATGCTGCCGGCCACATTTGGCGTTGGTGTCTATTATCTGAACATCACCGTCAGTGCCATTTTGGCGTCGCTGCTGCCGCAGGGAAGCGTTTCCTACCTGTATTACGCCCAGCGGCTGTTCGAGTTCCCCCAGGGCATCTTCACCGTGTCGGTGGCCCAGGCGGTACTGCCCTCCATGAGCAGGCAGGCCGCCGAGGGTGACCTGGCCGGCATGAAGGAGTCTCTGGCCTTCGGACTGCGCCTGACCCTGTTTATCACCATACCGGCCATGGCCGGTCTGCTTGTCTGCTCGACGCCCATCTTCAGCCTGATCTTCATGGGAGGGGAGTTTGATTATGCCAAGGCGGTTAATTCGTCTCAGGCACTGTTTTATTACTCAATCGGACTTTCCTTCGTGGCCATGACGCGGGTACTGGCGCCGGCCTTTTATGCCCTCAAGGATACCAGAACCCCGGTCTGGACGGCTTTGTTCGCCTTCATTCTCAATGTCATTTTCAGCCTGCTGCTGATGGGACCACTGCTGCACGGCGGTCTGGCGCTGGCCACCACCCTTTCGGCCTTGGCAAACATGGCCCTGTTGCTCTGGCTGCTGCGCCGCAAACTCGGCCCGTTTGGCGGCAGGAGGATCATACGCTCCGGGCTGAAAGCCCTGCTCGCTTCCCTGCCCATGAGCATGGTTGTCTACTATGGCTGTCAATGGGCGGATTGGTCGCTTTCCGGACACAAACTGACCAAGGCGCTCGTACTGGGCGGAGCGGTCGTTTCAGGGGTTGTGGTCTACGCTGCCGTGACCCGGCTGCTGCGCTCGGAAGAGACCCTGGAGATGGGCGCGATTATCAAACGAAAACTGGGGAGGAGGGCAGCATGATGAAACATGTGTCATTTTTTGAAACAGGGCAGGGCCGGGGGGCGGTTGTAGCCACGGAAAAGGGGGTCTGCAGGGTCTGCCTCTCCGCTGACGACGCCGATGACCTGATGGCCCAGGCTGGTCTGGTCAGGCTTTCTCCGTCAGCACTTACCGAGCGGGTTTCACGAATGTTGATGCAGTACTTTAAGGGAGAGCAGCAACTATTCGATACTGTTGCTCTTGACTACACGGTGTCTGGAGAGTTCCGGCGGCGAATCCTTGAATCGATCCGCTGTATACCGTTCGGTGAGGTCAGAAGTTACGGTGAGGTAGCAACAGCAGCAGGGGCGCCTGGAGCGGCCCGGGCTGTGGGCGGAGCCATGGCTTCAAATCCAGTGCCGATCATCATCCCCTGTCACCGTGTCGTAGCCGGCAACGGCAGGTTGACCGGCTACACCGCCCGCGGCGGATTGTTCATGAAAAAATTAATTTTACAGATGGAAGGTGTTGAATTTGAAGGGGAGCTTGTCCGTAAAAAAAAGTTGGTTATAAACAGGCAAAATTGGCATGAAAACATTTTTCAGTGGGCCGAATTCAGATTAACTCTCTAACTACGTATTAATGCTGATACAATATGCAAGTATTTGATATATAAGACTTTTATTTGTGTTTAAAAAAAAGGCAAAATGCAAAAATCTCTTGTAAAAATATCACTTTCGAATTTCATCAACACTGTTATCCACAAGTTATCCACATTTTTTGTGGATAAGCTGCAACCTGCCTGTAAAAACTGTAACATAACTGTTACTTGCCAACAATACGCCCCGGCTCAAGTCTTTTTGCCTCTTCCCACAAACGGTCCATGTCTGCCAGTGGCGTGGTACTCATCTGTCGGCCCTGGGCATGCAAACTGTCTTCAACATACTTAAAACGTTGCTGAAAACGAGTAATGGTCTTGCGGAGCGCCTCTTCGGGGTTGATCGAGAGAAAGCGCCCCAGATTGACGATGGCGAAAAGCAGGTCCCCCAATTCGGCCTCCATATGTTCATTGTCACCAGCGCTCATGGCCTCCTCGAATTCATGCAGCTCTTCCATGACCTTGGCCATGACCTGATCGACGTGCTTCCAGTCAAAACCGACCCGGGCCGCCTTTTCGGTGATCTTTTGAGCCTTGAGTAGCGCCGGCAGGTGCGGAGGTACACCGGACAATGCCGATGAACGTTCAGCGCCTTTTTCAGTTTTCTTGATCTGTTCCCAGTTTTCGACTTGGGCCGCGCTGTCGGCGATCCGCATGTCGCCAAAGACGTGCGGATGGCGGCGGACTAGCTTCTCGCACAGGGTGAGGATGACATCGTCGATGGTGAAGCTGCCGGCTTCTTCGGCAATGGCGGCATGAAACACCGGCTGCAGCAGCAGGTCGCCTAGCTCTTCTTTCAGATGCTCGGAAGATTTGGACTCGATGGCTTCTATGACCTCATAGGTCTCTTCCAGCAGATAGCGAGTCAGACTTTCGTGGGTCTGCTCGGCATCCCACGGGCAGCCTCCCGGTCCCCGCAAGCGTTTCATAATAGTGATCAATTCTTCAAATCGTGCCTGATCGCAAATCATCTGCACTCCTCTTGCGTTGCTTTTTATGTAAGTAGTCCCGCCTGTGCTTCGACCGCGAGTTCATCAGAGACCGCCAGCGCCTTGACTCTGGCGGTCTCTTTTTTGCCCAGATCCGCAAAGGCCTTCAGCTTGCCGTTGAAGCGGCCGGCCTGGCGTCTTGGGAATCAATCCTTGATTTTTAATGAGCTGTGCTGTACCTGTTTTTTTATAGCGCCGGTGCAGCAACAATGCAATGCCTTTTTCCCGGGTGAATATCGCGAAGCGCTCTCGATTTGTTGCATTTCGCGCATCTCTGTACTAGGATACCGCCGACACAGGGACTATTTCCGTGTGCCGCAATCCAATCCACTTCCGTCAGGAACCTGACGTATGCTGCAATCCGGAATTCGTAGACTGACCCTTGTTCAGAAACTGATCGCAAGCTTTGCCCTGATCGGCATCTGCCTGATCACTGCCGTGGTCTACGCTATCATGGGGCTGGGCACCATGCATCGCATGGTTGGCGACATTGCCCGTAACGATCTTACCGCAGCTATAGCAACCATGACGCTACGGGATTCCATGCAAGCCCAACAGCGGGCCATCGTCCGGCTGCAGATTTTCAAACAGTCAGAATTCAAAGAATTGTACAACCGGCAGTCCGAATCGTTTCGGCAGACGTTAAGCGTGCTTCAGAAGCAATTGGGCGGGGCCGATCTTTCGGAGCTTGGCAAGGCTTTTACCTCCTATACCAGCCTGGTTGAACGTATGCTGCGCGGCAATCCGGTGACCGATGCGGCCTTGAAACATGCTGCCGAGCGAGTAGAGTTGGCAATTGAAACCGTTCGCGCGGAGCAGAAGAAGCTTCTGGAAAACAAGCTGGCCGCTGCCGGAGAGCGTGAAGCACGAACATCGGCCTGGGCACTGGGGCTGGCCTTGAGCGGCGCGACTCTGGCGCTTCTGGTTGCAGCTCTGCTTGTGTACTCCATTTCAACCTCCATCAACAAACTTCAGAAGGCCACCCATCGTATTGCTGCCGGTGATTTCGATCATGACCCGCTGATACCGCCCGGTGACGAGATCGGGGCCTTGTCTCAGGATTTCATGCGCATGGCCGTACGACTCAAGGAGCTGGAGCAGATCAGTCTGGACGCCAGTCCACTGACGCGACTGCCGGGAAACATCGCCATAGAAAGGTCCATCAACAGAAGGCTGCGGGATAGGATCTCCTTTGCCATGTGTTATCTGGATCTGGATAATTTCAAGTCCTACAATGACCGTTACGGGTACATCAAAGCCAGCGAAGTCCTTAAAAAAACAGGCGAAGTGATCTACGAGGCCGTCAAACTTCAAAATGACCCCGATGCATTTGTCGGTCATATTGGTGGTGATGACTTTGTCGTCATCATTGATGCCAGACTCGTAAAATCTACCTGCCAGGAGATCATTTCCCGCTTTGATGCAATGATCCCTGCGTTTTATTCGACAGAAGACCGTACGGCGGGAGCCATAGAGGGTGTTGACCGCTACGGGGTGCCGCGCGTTTTTCCGATCATCTCCATGTCGATTGCGGCACTGACCTGTCAGCCGGGAAGTTACGCGACGGCGGCGGAGATCGCAACGACAGCGGCCGAGGTCAAGGACCGGGTCAAGGAATCATCCGGCAGCAACTATATTATCGTGCGGGAGGCAGGAATCCTTGAAACGTGAACTATGCAGTATCCTACTGATTGTTGCCGTACTCACTTCCATGAGCGGCTGCAGCTTCATGGGCTTGAAAACATCCAGCGTTTCTGTGGCAACCGTTGCTTCCGCTCCTGCCAAGCTATCCGTTATCAGTGATCAGGAACGCAACTTTGCCGGGGCTCTGGAGTTTTTGCGGGCCGGGAGGGAACAGGAAGCCCGTGAATCTCTGGAACGGGTTCTTGAAGGCCCGCAACGCAGCGGAGTAACGGATGAGGCTCTCTTTCGTCTGTCTCTGCTGTATCTGCGGGACGAGGGGGGCAGGGGGACGGTCCGGACCCAGGAGCTGCTGGAAAGACTGAAGGCTGAATATCCCCACAGCATCTGGACCCGTCAGGGGGCAGCGCTGGCTGCGTACCTGACCGGTGTCAGGACTCTCCGCGACCGGCAGCGTGAAGTCAGGACGCTCAAGGAATTGAATCTTTCGCTCAGCCGCGATAATCGCGAAATGCGCCAAAGTATTGAACGTCTCAAAAGCCTGGATCTGGAGCTGGAACAGAAGATCAAACGCTGATCGCCGCTAATCCCGGGCGCAATCAGTGGAATATGAAACAACAAAAGGCGCATCGGAAGATGCGCCTTTTGTTGTTCAAAATATTGTGAAGTCTACATCGATTGTATGGTGGCTATTTCCGCTTTTCAGCGGACAGATATCCCTCCAGAAAAGCCCCCTTGTATTCCATGAAACGGTTATTGCTTATGGCATCGCGGATCTCGGCCATCATCCGCATGTAAAAATGGACGTTGTGGATGGCTGAAAGCACGGCCGAGATGACTTCATTGGCCGCGAACAGGTGATGCAGATATGCCCGGGTAAAATTCTGGCAGGTATAGCAGTCGCAGCTGGGATCTATGGGGAAAAAATCGCGCTTGTAGTTCTTGTTGGTCAGGCGGATCTTGCCGCGACGGGTAAAGAGGGTGGCACTGCGGGCGTAGCGGGTCGGTATGACACAATCGAACATATCGATGCCCCGTTCGACACTCTCCAGAATATCCTCCGGCAGGCCGACCCCCATCAGGTAGCGAGGTTTATCTTCCGGCAGATGCGGCGCTGTCCAGCTGACGACCTTCTTGAGCAGTTCCAATCCCTCTCCGACACTTACTCCGCCGATGGCATAGCCGGGCAGGTCCAGTTTGCGCATCTCACGGGCGCATATGGCCCGCAGGTCCTCATAGACGCTGCCCTGGACTATTCCGAACAGCGCCTGTCCATTGTCGGTCATGGCGCTCTGGCACTGTTTCAGCCAGCGGATGGTCTTATTCGTTGACTGTTCGGCGTAGACGCGATCACAGGGGTAGGGGATGCACTCGTCGAAGGCCATGATGATGTCGGCTCCCAGGTCCTGCTGGATTCGGGTTGCTGACGCGGGATCCAGATAGATTTCATCACCGGTGATCTCGTGTTTGAAAAAGACTCCATCTTCCGTGATGCGTTTGTTAGGAAGTGAAAAAACCTGGAACCCTCCGGAGTCGGTCAGGATCGGACCATCCCAGGCCATGAATTTGTGCAGACCGCCGGCCTTTTTGACCAGCCCTTCCCCCGGCTGTAGATGCAGGTGGTAGGTGTTGCTGAGGATGATTCGTGCACCGGTCTCCTTGATCTGGGACGGAGTGAGCGGCTTCATGGCGCCGTGGGTAGCCACCGGCATGAATATGGGGGTGGTGATGTCGCCATGTGCTGTGCTGACAATACCCAGGCGTGCGGCGCTGCCGGTATCTTTCTTGAGAAGCGTGAATTCCATTGAGTCTGCTCCGATTTTTCCAGATATCCAAAAAATGAAAAAATGAATTGTATCTGACTATTTTGTTTCTGTAACTATCAGAATGCGGCTCCAATTGCAACGCTGCTGCCGTGTTTATTGCGGCGCGTGGCAAATGTATTCTGTATACATATAGTTGTTGCATTTTTGTATAACGCCGTTTACTATACCTTCGCTGAAACACTGAGAAGATAACAACGGTATGCATCGTTTCAGGTAGTACTTTCAAATACTCTCAGAAGGAGGATTCGTATGCAGGTTGTCTCCAGGTTACACTGGCGTGGTCCCCCTCA
>JBBQXT010000056.1:0-17666 GCA_038209415.1 Geobacterales bacterium | reverse complement strand
CTGACTGCCGAGGAGATCATCAAGCTTTACGGGATGCGCTGGGACATTGAGGTGTTTTTCAAAATGACCAAGTCATTCCTGAATCTGATCAAGGAGTATCAGGGGCGCAACTTCGACGGCATTGTTGCTCATGCCACGCTGGTCTGCTGCCGCTATATCATGCTGGAGCTGACAAGGCGGGAACATTCCGACCCCAGAACGCTCGGTCGCCTGTTTCACGCCGTCTGCGATGAGATGAAGCAGATTGGCTTTACAGAAGCGCTGGCATTACTACTGGAGTTACTGGAGTCAACCCTGAACAACGTTATTGGATTGTGCAAAGAACAGGTGCAGCAACTGATTGAACGCTTTGTTGCAACACTACCAGGCGTATTTAGAAGACAGATGCTACTTTTAGCTCAAAATACCTGATATAGCCGTGTGTTATCGGTGTATTAGCAACGACTCGGTGTGTGCGAAAGTTGAGTAACAATAGTATCCAGAGCCAATTTTAGGCTCCAATATTTCTACCCAAGCATATTTATATACAAGTCAGACATACAACCTCCAAGGCAATCAAAACATGGTCAGATACACTTACATCTTGCATATAGGATATAGAAACCCTTATACAAATCTGAATTGCCCTTATTTACTTTAGGTTACGGACAGCACTGATAGAATTGTTGTGAAACTTGATGTAGTTTAAAGCCAGTCTCTAACATTTACTGTCCATTTTCTATCACATAATTTCTGCGTAGCTGAAGGAAAAAGACACGGTGAAGAAAATACGATCAGGCTGTATTGATCGCATTTTATGAGGCGTAACCTACACCAGATACGTGATTGACACCAGAGGCCGGTTATCACACTATGGGTAATAAATTGTTGTTGGGAATCTGTCTTGAGGAAAGATCATACTCTCGAAACAAAAAAAAGACGATAAGCAGGAGAGGGTCAAAATAAAAAAAACGGTCGATGTTGCAGCAGCCATGTTGATTTGTATCTCAAGCAAAAGACTTTACCCCTAACGGCCAAACACAATAACATGGCGGCGTAGGTGGTACCATTTGTAAAAATGGAGTTGGGATCATCATGCTAGCTTTTCTGATATGATGATCACATTAATGGAGAGGTCTGCGGTTCACAGTCACAACAAAATCCACAACAAAAATAGAAAGAGCCAAGCTGTGAAGCTTGGCTCTCTCAAAATATCTAACGATATTAGGTATTTATGGAGGCGGCGAGCGGATTTGAACCGCTGAATAGAGGTTTTGCAGACCTCTGCCTTACCACTTGGCTACGCCGCCATGTCACGTTACGAATTTGTATTTATATAGAAGATACCCCCCTGTTGTCAATCGCTAATTACGTCTACTTGCGCCGTGTGGCCGTGACGTGCCAGGCGAACCTAAAGGTGCGGAATCGATGACAAGCGCTTCGGGGATGGGTCCCGACGGGTTGCGAGTGCCGGCATATTTGCTCTGGACAGCGTACAGGCGTCATGCTACTATTTTGCATTTTTTTGGATGCTGGGATTTAGTACATACCTGTCAAAAGGAGCGGGAACAATGTCGGGTCATAATAAATGGAGCACGATCAAACACAAGAAGGGTGCGACTGATGCCAAGCGCGGCAAGATCTTTACCAAGATCATCAAGGAGCTTTCGGTTGCTGCAAAGCTGGGGGGCGCTGATCCGGTTGCCAACCCTCGCCTGAGGACGGCCATCGACAAGGCCAAGGCCGAAAACATGCCCAAGGACAACATCGAACGTGCCATCAAGAAGGGTTCCGGCGGTTTGGAAGGGGTTACCTACGAGGAGATCATCTACGAGGGCTATGGTCCTGGAGGTGCCGCGGTGCTGGTGGAGGTGTTGACCGATAACCGCAACCGTTCGGTCTCCGAGGTGCGCAGCATCTTTTCCAAGAACAACGGCAACATGGGTGAAGCCGGCTGTGTCTCCTGGTTGTTTAGCAAGAAGGGGCTGATCCTCTATGATCGCTCCGTTGATTTCGAGCAGCTCTTCGAGGCTGCCCTTGAGGCCGGTGCCGATGATGTGGCCGAGCAGGATGAGCAGTTTGAGGTTACCACCGAGCCGGGTTCTCTTATTGAGGTACGCGAGGCGCTGGAGTCCAAGGGGTTCAAGCATGTCAATGCGGAGATTACCATGATCCCGCAGACCCAGGCGATGCTGGAGGGTAAACAGGCTGAAAGCATGCTGCGGCTGATGGACAAGATGGAAGACTGCGACGACGTTCAGAACGTCTATTCCAACTTCGACATCTCGGCGGAAGAGATGGAAAAGATGATGTAATGAGAGAGGGAGCTTCGGTTCCCTTTTCTTTTGGAGGATGTGATGGAGCAGGCCACATTTGCAGCAGGCTGTTTCTGGGGTGTCGAGGATTGCTTTGTTTCGACCCCCGGTGTTGTTTCAACCCGGGTAGGATATACTGGCGGCAGCATGGAGCATCCCACCTATCACGATGTCTGCTCGGGGATGACCGGACATGCCGAGGCGATCGAAGTGACCTTTGATCCGGCGATCATATCCTACGACGCGCTGCTGGACATTTTCTGGCAGTGCCATGATCCGACCCAGCTCAACCGCCAGGGGCCCGACCACGGGACCCAATACCGCTCCGCGATCTTTTATCACTCCCCGGCACAGAAGCTGGCAGCGGAGGAGTCGCTGGCCCGGCTTGACGGCTCCGGACGGCTGCGCCGAGCAATTGTGACTGAAATCGTTCCTGTCTCGACCTTCTGGGAAGCGGAAGAGTATCATCAGAAGTATAATCAGAAACATGGCGGAGGCTGCGGATTCTAATGGTGCGAAGTCGATTCTGGTGCCTGCCGACGTTGGCTGCGTCGCATACTCCTCGACGTACTGATCAGTATGCCTGCGTCGTTTGCTCCTTGCCGCCTGGGCAGTCATCCAGACTTGACTTCGCTGAGAATTCAGGAGGATGAGATGAGAGTCCTCGGCATTGACCCCGGTTCCCGCATCACCGGTTACGGCATTGTGGAACAGCAGGGTAACAAGCTCGTTCACGTTGACAACGGTGCCCTCTTCACCGATAGTGCCACGGACTTTGCCGGCCGGCTGAAGCGCATTTTTGAAGGGCTTTCGGCGGTGATCGCCGAGTACCGGCCCGACGAGGTGGCGGTGGAAAACATATTTTTCTCCACCAATGTGCAGAGCGCCCTTAAACTGGGGCAGGCCAGGGGGGCGGCCATTGTCGCAGCGGTCCACGCCGGGTTGCCGGTTGCCGAATATACCGCTCTGCAGGTCAAGCTGGCCGTGGTGGGGCAGGGGCGGGCCGAGAAGGGTCAGGTACAGAAGATGCTCAAGGCACTGCTTGGATTGCCTGAAATCGCCCAGGCCGATGCCTCGGATGCCCTGGCGGTGGCGATCTGCCACATCCACTCCCATGAACTTCGTCGGCAGGCCGGTCCTGCCGTGCCGAAGCGCCAGACCTCCTGGAGGAACTACAAGCCATGATTGCACTGCTCACCGGAAAGATCGCCTACAAAACGCCCGATCACATCATACTTGACGTGAACGGAGTCGGCTACCGGGTCATGATCCCGTTTTCCACCTATTATGAACTGCCCGAAGAGGGTCTCGTCAGCCTGCATATCCATACCAATGTACGGGAGGACGCCATCCAGCTGTATGGTTTTCGCACCAGTCTGGAAAAGTCGTTCTTTCAGTTGCTGATCTCCGTTACCGGGGTTGGCCCCAAGCTGGCCCGCGACATTCTCTCCAACATACAGCCGGCAGCACTGGCCCAGGCCCTTGGCCAGTCTGATATCCACAAGCTTTCCACGATCCCCGGCATAGGCAAGAAGACCGCCGAGCGTCTGGTTCTGGAGTTGAAGGACAAGGCCGGAAAACTGGATATCTCATCACTGCCGAAAACGGAGCTGCGCGGGATTCCGGACGGCGATGTCATGGATGATGTGGCCTCGGCCCTGATCAATCTGGGGTACAAGGAGCCACAGGTCAGAAAAGCTCTGGCTGGACTGGACGCCAGTGGTGGGGCGGGTGTGGAGGAGTTGTTGAAACAGGCTTTGAAGATATTGATGAAGTGATTTTTTTCCGGCATTTTCCGACAACGTGTTCGTGAATTGGTAAGTCTTGGAATACAATTCTTTTTTTAGTGGTTTTTATGGTCATTTGTAGATGCCATAGAGTTAAATCGCCCAACATCCGCTAAATCGCTTTTGATAGTGCGACAGGGACACTCGTGGTTGAATTTGTCTCGTTGAAAGTTATTGACGCACAAACACGGAGACTACCGCAAGGTAGCATCCCCCAGGCGCCGCGATAGCGATAGAGATTCCCAGATAGTGGACAAGCTGAAAGAGATGTTTGAACCACGTGACAAGCGCTGCTACCAGAAATTAGCCGTGCTGCCGGGTCTGCGACGAAATCTGTACCAGCGGGAAAGCCCGCTGTTGTCAAAACAGTCTCAGGAACCGGAAAAAAGAAAACCGTCCCCCCAAAAAAAGGGGACGGCGGTCAAATGAGTCTGTTCTGAGGGGAATTAGAACGCTGAGGGCCACTGCATTGCGCCATGCAGCACTCTCAAAATCAGGATACGGTCTTTTTTTACCCGATACACAACAATGTACGGCGTGCGGGCGATAATCAGTTCCCGTGTGCCTTTTACCCGTCCAGTCCGGCCTAGCTTGAGATAATGCGGCAGGTTTGCTACCTGTTGTTCAATCGCATCACCCTGCTCAACGGCAGCTACCGGGTTGTCTTCGGCGATGTGGTCAATGATTCCATCGAAATCACGCAGCGCGGTTGGGAGCCATTCAAGTATCACGACGGTTTAACCTTGGCGGATGTTGCCTGCAATGCTTTACGTTTTGCGGCCCAGCGCGAGGCAACTTCGTCATGGGGGATGAATACGGCATCAGGGGCATCGGCCTCTTTCAGCGCCGCCTCAACCTGGCTGCGGAACCAACGGTCATGCTCCAGCGCCTCTGTCTTTGGCAGTCTGATCTGAAAGGGAAGCCCTTTTTCGATCACCACTTGATGCAGAAAAAGACGGATGGCTTCGCTCATGGTAAGGCCGAAGCGCTCCAGCAGAACCTGAGCTTCCAGTTTTACGCTGCTGTCAATGCGTGAACGAATAACGGTTTCTGACATGACTGATACCTCCTGCATTTTGTAGCTACATTGTAGCGCAATGTGTGACGTTTTGCAACCACGTTGACTCAACCCATTAAGGATAGTCCTTGTCCCAGCGTTCCCTTCTCGAAGTTCAATTCCTGATTGGTCCCTTGTCGCTGGAAAGTTATATAGAGCGCGATGCCAAGGGATTAAAGGCGCTTTCATCACTCGGTAAATGGTGGGGTTCCAAACCTCTGGTGCTGACTCGCGCCATCATTAGAGCGGCACTCTTCCCTGCATCCGATGACTCGGAACGCTGGCCGGATGATCTTGAGATATTCCTGGCCATTATGTGTCTGGACAATGCCGGCATGTGGAAGCGCAAGGATAGAGCAACATCTTTTCTGTAAATTTGTCATTCCCTTTTTGGTTTTCAATAATTGTTCACATTGTAAGGTAAATTTTTCCAGTTTCCCAATCCTCTGAAATTTCCATCAGCACTGTGCTGACAAGTCTCAGGCAAGAAGCGTCATTTGGGAAAATACTGACAACACGAGTTCTGCGCCGGATCTCCTTGTTGACACGCTCCAAAACATGATGCAGTCGCGAGAACTGCATTTTTTATAACTAACTGATATTATTTACAAAACATGTATATTTTACTTGCGTCTGACCACGTTTGTATTACAGAAACCTTGCAATATCATTCTGTTGCAAGGAATGTCTGGCTGTGCAGTGCTGACACGATCCTGCCGCCACCCAAGACATCATCTCCCTGATAGAAGACTACCGACTGCCCCGGAGTAACAGATTTCTGCGCTTCAGCGAAGCGCACCTCGCACTCCCCCCCGTCCCGTAACTGCACACGGCAGGCAAGCGGCTGATGCCGGTAGCGGAACTTGCAGCTGCAGGCCAATTCCGTTCCCGGCGGTCCGGTAACCCAGCTCAGGTCTGTTGCCAGCAGGCCATCCGCGAAGACGTGCTGTTGTTCCGCCACTAACACCCGCTTGCTTCCCGTTTCAATTCCCACCACATAGAGCGGTTCGCTCCAGGCAACCCCCAGCCCTTTGCGCTGTCCGATCGTGTAGCGGTGCGTCCCCCCGTGTTTTCCCAACAGCGTCCCGTTCAGGTGCACGATCTCACCACGGGTGTCGGCTAGCGCAGCGCTCCCTTCCAGAAAGGCTACATAATCATCGCCCGGGATGAAGCAGACCTCCTGGCTGTCGCTCTTGTCCGCCACCGGCAGGCCGAATTCCCTGGCCAGACGGCGCACCTCTTCCTTGCTCTCGATCTCGCCCAGTGGGAAAAGCAGCCGGGCGAGTTTCTCCTGCGTCAGGGTGAAAAGGAAATAGGACTGATCCTTGGGCCGATTGCGGGCCATGCGCAGATGGCAGGTGCCGTCAGGATCCACGGTCTTGCGGACATAGTGGCCGGTGGCCAATTGATCAGCACCCAGTTCGCGGGCCTTGTCCAGCAGCAGACCAAACTTGACGAAGCGGTTGCAGCGCACACAGGGGTTGGGCGTATGGCCGCAGCCGTATTCCGCGATGAAGTCGTTGATGATCAGTTCACGGAATTCGGGTTCGAAATTCGCCACGTGATGGGTGATCCCCAGTTGCCGGGCAACCAGCGCCGCATCGTGGGCGGCCGATCCTGTGCCGTTGGTGCAGGGTTCGAACAGCCGCATGGTGATGCCGATCACCTCGTGTCCCTGCTGTTTGAGCAGGGCGGCGGTCACCGAGGAGTCCACACCGCCGCTTATGGCAACTGCAATCTTCATGTTGTTTACCCTATGGCCTGTTCTAGGTCGGCAATCAGGTCGTCGGGGTCTTCCAGACCCACCGAAAGGCGGACCAGGGTATCCGTGATCCCCTTGCGTTCCCGTACCTCTTTGGGCAGCGCCGCGTGCGACATGCGGGCCGGATAGGAGATGATGCTCTCGACCCCGCCCAGGCTGACGGCGAAGGCCGCCAGTCGCGACCCCTCCAGCAGGCGCTTGGTGGTCTCGAAGGAATCCAGCTCGAAGGAGAACACCGCGCCCGATCCATCGGACTGGGCGGCATGGATGGCGTAACCGGGATGCTCGGCCAGCCCCGGATAGTGCAGCGCCGTAACCCGTTTGTGCGCTTTCAGCCAGGCGGCGACCACCATGGTGTTGCGCTGGCTCTGGTCCATCCTGACCTTGAGGGTTTTGACGCCGCGCAGGGTCAGGAAGGAATCCTGCGGTCCCAGACCTTTGCCGAAGGCATTCTGGATATAGCGGATGCGCTGCCCCAGTTCCGTATCATTGACCACGGCAAATCCACAGATGACATCACTGTGCCCGTTGAGGAACTTGGTGCCGCTGTGTAGGACGATGTCGCAGCCCAACTCCAGCGGGCGCTGCAGGTAGGGGGGCATGAAGGTGTTGTCCACCAGGGTGATGATGCCGTGTCGCCGGGCAATGGCCACCGCTCCGCGCAGGTCAGTGATCTTCAACAGCGGGTTGGAAGGGGTCTCCAGGTAGATCCCCTTGGTCTCGGGCCGGATGGCCGAGACCGGGGTGCAGAAAGGTGGCGGTCTGGTAGATGGGAACGGTAACCGATCCGGTCAGTGTGTCCCAATCAAGCCCAGTTTGAACCGCCTGTGTCGAGATGTGCATGTCAGACCTCCGAACCCTGATAAACAGGATACCACGTTCATAAATTATTTCTCTTTCAGAGACTAGTTAACTCGGCCCTATCACGGCAACTGTTTCGCCATGATGAAATCGTCCATTACGTATCCGTTGCCGATATCGACCACGACCTCGTCGGCCACATGCCAGCCGGCCCTTTCATAGGCGCGGATGGCCTTGGTATTGTGCCTGTTGACATTCAGGACCAGCGTCGTTGCAGTCTTGTTTCGGGCAATCAGCTCCACTTCGGTCAGCGCGCGTGCGCCGATCCCGGTCCCGTGGTATTCCGGGAGCAGGTAGAGCTTGTGCAGCTTCATGGTGTCGGGAGCATGCGGACCGACTGAGGCAAAGCCGATCATGTCGCCGTCGGCCTTGATCGCCAGCCAGATCACCCCCTGCTGGTTTATTTCATCCAGTATGACCTGGCGGGTGTAACCGCGCAGCAGCATGTAATCGATCTGTTCCGCGGTAATAATACCGGGATAATGGGCGTGCCAGATGCGGCCTGCCAGCGGGATGAGGGTCTCGATATCCGCCTCTTCCAGCCTGGTTATGGTTACATGATCCATGTGCGTGCATCCACCTTTGATAGGGTGCTGTTGCCTGGCTGGTACCATAGCATTGTCTCCGGTCCTTGTCATTACTGTCGTGCCGGAAGGAGATCGGCCAAAAGGGGGGTGGTGGGAGATCGGATACGGGAATTTTTCAGTTTTTGATTCCGTCAGTTCCGGTTGTGTGAGACCTCCGAGGTTTTGGAAACCTCGGAGGTCTTTAGTTTCTCTTCTTCCGGTCGGGGGTGCAGACAAGGGTTCGCAGGGTGTCGGTGGTCGTGCCTGGCCGGATGGGGGAGAATGTCAGACTATTGCCCTGGCGCAGATGCTCTGCCAGCAACTCCCTGTAGTAGCCATAAACACGTATCTCCGGCTGCCGGTAGGAATGCCGGGAACAGTTGATCTCGGTGACAAAGACGATCTTTCTGATTTTCTCGTGATCGCCGTAGACAGAACGGTAGAGTTCCGTCCTGTTTGGATGGGGAAAAACCGTCACCAGCGCGGTGACCTTTGTGCCGCTGCGCTTGAGGCCCTGCGCATCATAAAACCACAGGCCGTTTTCCATGGACCTGCCGAATGCCTTCCAGCGGCCCTTGTCCAGCTCGATGCTTCTGAGCATGGCATTGTAGTAAATGTCAGACTGCTCTGCATCAGGCTCGGCACGGATGGGCACTGGCTCCTCCCCACGGACCGGGTCGGCAGCTACGTACAGCATGAGAATCAGCACCAGGCAAAACAACATCGCCGGACCCCGCCACCTTGGATGCTTGCGACTCATGGCCATTATAACGGTCTTTCCATAACTGACGAATCCTGTCAAAAAAAGGGTTGTGGCGCATGCCATAACCCTTTGATATTACTGGAGCCGTTTGTCGGAATCGAACCGACGACCTCATCATTACGAGTGATGTGCTCTACCAACTGAGCTAAAACGGCAGTAAAATTTAAGTTTCAATTTTTATAACAAAATTGCTCTGCCGTCAATGGTAAAGCGCCGGCGGTGAAGTGTCTTCTGACCTCTCAAACCAGCACATGGAATTACCCTCCTGAAACTGAGCCATTACAAACCGAGTGCGTTCGATAGTAGAAACCTCGTCCGTCAGCAAGCGCGGCCGAGAAAGCAGGATTTTTCCTGATCATCAGCTCGGTAACGAATTTGTGCTGGACAAAATCAAGGGGATGGTTCAAAGCATCTAAATTATGCTCATCATCATTGAAGCCCCAGGAAAACTGAAAAAAATACGGGAATATTCCGGCGCCAAGGTTTTTGCCACCGTCGGTCACTACAGAGACCTGCCTGACAAGGAACTGGGTGTTGATATTGAAAAGCTCGAACCGGTATTCGTCCCCAAGGAAGCAAAATCAGGCTTGATCAAAGATCTGCTTGCCCAGGCGAAAGGCCAGGATGTCATTGTGGCCACCGACCCGGACCGTGAAGGGTACGCCATCGGCATGATGGTGTGGCGGGATATCGAAAAAGTGGCCAAATCGGTCAAGAGAGCTGAGTTTAGGGAAATATCCGCCAAGGTCGTCAAAGCCGAAATCGCCAGGGCCGTTCCAATGGAGAATACAAATCTCCACCTCTATGATGCGTTCCTCGGGCGAAGGGTAGGGGACCGGCTGATTGGCTATCTCCTCTCACCGGTTGCAAGCAGGGCGCTGGGCAGGGATTTGTCTCCCTGGTCCGTTGGCCGCGTTCAGTCTCCGGCCGTTCGTCTCATCGGTGAGAGAGAGCGGGAGATCAGCGCATTCACATCGAGCAAATATTACCTCGTCGGCATCGAGTGTGAAAAAGACGGGGTCAGGTTCATCGCCTGGCATGCAGCCGGAAAGATCGAAGCCAAGACTGACGCCGAAACTCTCGCCAAAAAGGTCTCTCAGGAAAGTAGTGCCCTGGTCATGTCGGTGGAACGCAAAAACCGACAGGAGATGCCTAAGCCTCCCTTCGAAACCGCCTCGTTACAGATGGCGGCCTCCAGCCAACTTGCGATAGCGCCCGAGCGCACCATGAAACTGGCGCAGGATCTGTACGCGGTTGGCCTGATCAGCTACCACCGGACAGATTCCGTACGCCTGGCGCCTGATTTCATCCAGGATTTGCGGCAGCAGATCAGCAGCGACTGTGGCGTAAACTATCTTCCCGCACAGCCCCACGAATACAGGTCCAAGGACTCCCAGGCCGATGCCCACGAAGGGATCAGGCCAACCAGGGTGCATGCCCTGACAGCCTGCACTGCTGTGGTTGCAAAAGAATCTCTTTCCCAAGAACACTTGAAACTGTATGAACTGATCGCCCGGCGGGCCATGGCCTCGCAGATGGCGCCTGCGGTTTTTGATACCACGGCGGCTACGTTGGAGTGCGCCGGCGAGCAGTTCAAGGCCAAGGGCCGGGTGCTAGTGTTCGACGGCTTCCGCAAACTCTGGGCAGCGGAAGAGGAAACCTCTGATGCCAAACCCAGGGATGATCCGACCGAGGCCGACCAGAAAATGCCTGATCTCACGTTCGGTGAAGCGGTAGTGAAAACCGGAGAGAAACTCGATGAAAAAACCACCAAGGCTCCCCCCAGATACACCGAAGCCTCCCTGGTCGATAAACTGAAAAAGCTCGGCATTGGCCGCCCATCAACCTACGCAACCATTCTGAAAGGGATCCGCGAACGGCACTACGTCGAGATCAAGGCCAGAAAAATATATCTGACGGAACGAGGGGGGAAACTTCTCGTCTGGCTTGAAAACACCGCGGGCTGGATCATCGACTACGATATGACCCGCAAGCTGGAAGAATACCTGGATAAAGTCGAGGCAGGTCAGGGCAGCTGGAAACTGCTGATGGAGCGAATACTCGTCAGGATCAAGGAATCCGGCGGGTCAACAACACAACGCCCGCCCCAAGCGAGAGACGGAAGTGGGCAACCCACCATGAGCGAGAAACAGTTGGCGGTGATCAATAAATACGGTGATGACGTCATTAGAAAAGCTGCTGCATCTGGTGATACAGCCGCCTGCCGGAAATGGCTGGATCAGTATTTTGCCGGTTTGAAGAAGACCCAGCCAGCTAAACAGGATAGCAACAAAACGGCGACACGCCGAAAGCAGGCTGATGTCACCATTCCAACCCAATAGTGGCTATCGCTTCAAGGTCTTTGAACGAAACACCATCACACCATTGTGGCGGACATTAAGTAGTTTCCAGCATAATTGCAATTTGAAAAAAGTTCACCAGAAGCATTAATGATCAGTTGGAGCTATTCGTTATACGGTCTTATTTGGCCTTATCTCAACAATCGTACCATTTGGTGCAAGCTTATCAATTTCCTCTATTTCTTCGTCTGGTACCGCAATACACCCTTTCGTCCAGTCAACCCCTGTGTGCAAATCACCAACCCACGAGAAACCATTCTTAATGCCGTGGATCATGATGTCTCCGCCCGGAGAAACACCAAGTTGTTGTGCCCGCTTTTTGTCCTTCTCGTTTGGATAGGAAACATGAAGAGAGCGGTGATAACTGCTGTCCTTGTTTCTTGAATCGACAACGTAGGTTCCCTCCGGGGTTTTGTTATCGCCTTGCCTTTCTTTTGGACCAATCGGGTTTCCCCCCAAAGCCATTTTGTAGGTCTTGAGCACCTTGCCCTTTGAGATCAACGTCAATCTCCGTTCTTTCTTTTCTATCAGGATCTTGTCTGCCGGGCTCTTCTGGAGTGCAAAAATCTCTTTTTGCTGGCTGCTGATCTCATTTTCTTTGCCCACAACTTCCCGTTCAAGCGTTACTATTTTTTTCTGCAAGATGCTGATTTCATTCCCCCTGCTTGTAACCTCTTGGCGAAGGGCCTCGATCTGCATGTGCTGCGCAGTGATGGTCGTATCTTTGACAGTGACATTATTGATAGTAAATACCATCATTTCACTGTCCTTCCTATACCCGCTCTCGGGGTAATCCTTTATAAGCCGCCGGAAACATTCCAGAGATTTCTGATAATCTTTTTGCTCATTCCCGGGATACGCATAAATAATACCCATCTCGAAAAGCACCTTGTCTGCCGCCGGGGGATATACTTCAATGATCTGCTGATATTTGCCCAGCGAGGCATTGTAGCTTCCCTGGCTGAAAAGGTCGTTCGCTTCCTTGAAGGTTGACTTGGCCTGCGATTCCCCATTAAAGTGACTGCATCCGCAGAGTAGAATTGGTGTTATCACAATGCAGAGAAAGAAAAAGTAAAGAAGGTCACCTATCCTGCGACGATTTTCCCCCATATACTCCTTCGTGTTCGTTACTACACTATTTGATGATCTCAGAATCATGCTTCTTCCTGATGTATCCAAAATAGCTACACACTACGAGGAGAGCAAGGAAGCGGCAGGGCTTTAAGACCCTGCCACTTCCTTGCCGGAGCCCTACAGGTAACGTTAACGGCTCCCCAGAAAAATGACTTACTTCCTCATTGATCTCTGGAAAGTTTCGTTAGCCTTCTTCGCCTTTTCGTCAGCGAGTTTCGCCTTTTCGTCTGCGATCGCCGCTTTTTCATCCGCGATTTTCGACCTTTCCTCTGCCATCTTCACGGCGTTTTCGGCGCGGGTTGCGGCCGCCTCCGCTTTTACCGTGGCCGCATCAGCCGCCGCCTTGGCAGCCTGCGCATCCTGTGCTGCCTGATCAGCTTTCGCGCCAGTCATCATCTGCTGCGACTGAACTTTCTCCAGGTCGCCTGTTGTGGCACAACCCGCCACCGTAACGGCAAGAGCAAGCATCATTGAGAGTACTAAAATATTCTTCATCGTCGTATCACCTCCTTTCAATTAAGTTTCGACTGCTTCTTCTTGACTGGGTCAAGCAGGACACCATCCAGTTCCAAATCAATTTTCAAGCGTTTGAGTGCATCTTTGCCCTCTTTACTATCATTGAAAGGGCCGGCGATGACACGATAGCTGCCGTTGTTTGGCACTACCCTGGCCGGGATTTGTGGACCCTGGTGGTTAATAATGGCGGCCAGTCTCACCGCATCAGTTTCGTCAGGCATGTCTGCAGCCAGAACAGACCACGCATCAGGTTTCAGTTCCGGCACGTCCAGTCTGCCGTACAATTGGCCCGGATGCCTGACTTCCATAGTTTCCGCAACCACGTTCCCGCTTCCTTGCCTGATCTCGAATATGGGGACAGGAATCCCCCGGGCCTCGGCCAATGCCTTCTTGACCTTGCTCCAGTCGAGCGGGTGGCCCGCTTCCTTTTCAATCTTTTTCAATTTTGCATAGATCCTGTCAAACTCGACAGTGTCCTGATCTTCCGGCGACGCGTGAACTTCCAGGTACACAAGCCCATTTTCCTGACCCATGAGATATGGCTGGGTAACGATGCTTACAACTGTTTTGATAGGAGTGTTCTCAAAGAGTTTTTTCACATTCTCCGGATAGAGTCGTATGCAGCCATTGGATGCCCTGAGACCGATGCTGGCCGGTTTATTTGTGCCATGCATCAAATAACCCGACCTGCTTAAATAGAGTGCGTATTCTCCCAAGGGATTTTGAGGCCCCGGCGGAACTTCCTTGGGCAGAGGATCTCCTTTTTTTCGATGGTCTTCGGCTATCGAGGCAGGCACATGCCAGGTTGGCCGGCTTGCCTTGCGCGTTACAAACATTTGACCGGTGGGCGAGGGCCGTTCTTCGGTACCGACACCGGCCGGATAGGTCGAAACCGTCATTGACTCACGATTTCCGTTAAATTGAAAAAGCCTCATGGTGGCCAAATTGATCACGATGCCTTTTCTGGGGGCGTCCGGCAGGATAAAACGCAGAGGCAGCATGATACGTTCTCCGGCTTTAGGCACCCAAATGTCTACACCTGGATTAGCGTCACTGATTGCATTGATCCCCAGGCTGAAGTGCCGGGCAATGTCCGGAAGCGTATCCCCCTTTTCAAGGCTGATGAATGCCAACCGGCCAACGACATCATCTCCTTTTGCAACCGAAAACCTGTTTTGTTCGATGTCCTTTTCAACATGGCCAGGAGAAGGCCATGATTCCTCATGAACGCCTTTCGTCATAGCACATCCATTGAGAGATACGATGAATGTACAGAGAGCTATAAGACGAAGCCAATTGGATACGAGTGACAGGTCAATGATTCGGCGCATGACTAAAATAAGGTACCTTTCTCAACAATGAAATTAATGTGAATAAAGTGGTCAGCCCTTGACACCTTGCAATCTTCATTGCTTTCAACTCATCTTTGAGATTGTTCCCTGATTTTTTATGTGTCCGGACACAGAAAAGCCGGGGCTGAATATCAGGAGTGATATTTCGGCAACCCGGCTGTCTCTTTAAGACCCATTAGGCTTTCCGCCCCACCCTCGCGAGTGGTTAAGTATTATCGTCTATCTCTTAAATATTTTTCAAGAAACTTACATTTCTATGATGTGTTGTCAATATTTTTCTAAAGTGCAGTTTAGAATTAGCAACAAAACAGATGGTTTACGAAGTTTACGGGAATTATGTGGAGGGATTGGAAGAGGATGCGGAAAATATCTACGACTACTTCGGCCAGGATTTCATCACACCCCGGAAAAGCAAGAACCCGGTACAGTTTAGGCACAGTACCGGGCACAGTTTCGATGTTCCAGCCATAACCTGCTGAAACTATGTAGATTAAATGGAGCGGGAAACGGGATTCGAACCCGCGACTTCAACCTTGGCAAGGTTGCACTCTACCACTGAGTTATTCCCGCGCAGTGAGTTTTGTTATTTACCAGACTGGAGAGCTGGTGTCAACATCTTTTACAGTATACCCAGGAAATTCTTCTTGAAATCAGCACAAGGTTTACGTTTGGGAACCTGCGCTAAATCAGGGCTGCTGCGAAAGTATGGTCTGATACAGACTAGCCAGCAGCTTTCCGCGGGCGTTCCAGGAGTGATCCCGGAGGGCTTTTTCGCGTACCTGTTCCGATAATTGCGCTCTTGTTATGCTGTCTGCTGCAAGGGCGGCTATCTGTGCCGCCAGGTCACGGGCAACACCATAAGCGGCATAGACGCCTGTGTCGCCCAATACCTCGCGGTTGACCGGGGTGTCAAAGGCAACCACCGGGAGACCGCAGGCCATGTAGTTGAAAATCTTGCCGTTTGCTTCGCTTGGAGAGAGTTTCGGCGTTACGGCAATATCGGCTGCCGAGAGCAGCAGCGGCGCATCCTTATAATCAACTTTCCCGGTGAAAAGGGTCATGTCCGCAAGTCCGCGCGCTTGGGCTTCTGCTCTGTAGTGGATGTCGGGGAACCCCATGATCAGAAAATGCACCTTGATCCTGTCTTTTTTCAGCAGTTCGATACAATCCAGCAGCAGGTCGGTTCCCTGATAGCAACTTAAAATTCCCAGATAGGCTACCACAAGGGTGTCGTACGGAATCCCCAGTGCGATACGCCCCGCCTGCTTGGGAACCGGGCGGAAGACATCGGTATCTACGGCGTCTATCAGCGGGGTTACACGCTGTTGCGGCACTTCCCAGGTGCTGACGAGTTCGGCGGTTGCGGCACCGGAACTGGTGATGATCTTATCGGCGAATCCATTGATCATCTTTTCGATTTTTCTGAATACGCCCGCTGTCCGGGAGGTTGCGCCGAAAAAACCGTGATCTATGCATTCACTGGTCAGGCTGCCCTGGTAGTCGAGAACAAGCGGCAGGCCGGAGAGTCTCTTGAGAAAATAACCGATGAAAGCGCCTTCGTGCAGGTGCGCATGGATAAGGTCGGGGCGGAATTCCGGAATGAGCAGGGCTGCCTTGAAGAACAACAGCAGGTCCAGGTAAAGCTTGTGCCAGGAAGGGCCGGCTTCCAACCGCGTATACCAGGGAATGCGGGGGCTGCGGACGGTCGGGATGCCGGGCATATCCCGGCCCAGGTGGTAGGTGACGATGCGCACGTCATGGCCTTGCGAGCGGAGTGCGCGGGCTTCCTCGTATATCCTGACATGGCAGCCCCGGTCGGCAAAATAGGGGGTGGGCGCCAGCATGAGGATCTTCAGTTTCCTGTCAGCCAAGATTGATCCTGTCCCTGATGACGTAGATCGGTTTGCCCTGGGCCTCGTAGTAGGTGCGGGCGTTCAATTCGCCCAGCAGTCCCAAGACGATGAACTGTATCCCCATGAACAGCAGAAAGGCGGTCAGGATCAGCAGCGGATTGCGGTTCATGCTGAAATTCTCGAAGACCTTCATATAGACTGTCATGCTGCCGCTGCACAGGCCTGCCATCAGGGTGTAAACTCCCCATTTACCAAAGAGCTGGATCGGCTTGGTGGAGTAGGCCAGCAGAAATTTCACCGTCATCAAGTCGAGTATTACCCGCAGGGTTCGGGAGATGCCGTATTTACTGGTGCCATGCAGGCGCGGGCGGTGGTTGACCGGGATCTCGGCGACCTTGGCTCCCACCTGGGATGCAAGTGCCGGCACAAAACGGTGCATTTCGCCATACAGGTTGATGCCGTCCAGCACCTCGCGCCGGTAGGCCTTGAGTGTGCAGCCGTAATCGTGGAGATGGACGCCGGTCAGCGATGAGATCAGGGCGTTGGCCAGCATGGAGGGAATCTTGCGGGTGATAAAGGTGTCTTTGCGGTCGCTGCGCCAGCCGGAGACGACGTCGTAGCCTTCGTGAAGTTTCTGTATCAGGCGAGGGATATCGGCCGGGTCATTTTGGAGGTCACCGTCCATCGGGATGATGATCTCGCCGGCTGCGGTATCGAAGCCGGCCGACATGGCAGCGGTCTGACCGAAATTCCGGCGAAAACGGATGACCTTGACCCGCTGGTCCTGCGCGGCGATTGCCTCGAGTGCGCAGAACGAGCCGTCGGCAGAGCCGTCGTCAACCATGATGATCTCATAGTTCTTTTCAATACCATCCAGGGCCGAGGTGATTGACCGGTACAGCTCTGGAATATTGTCTTCCTCGTTATAAATTGGAACCACGATGCTAAATTCCACGCAACACTCCGTACCGGTGAATGAATATTTGATTGCCGGGTTGCAAACATAGCAGAATCCGGCCGGTCTGCCCATAGTTTATTGGCAGGTAACTATTCAGCACTTTGTTCTTTCACATTCATAAAATCGGGGAACTCACCTTGAAACAACAGCCGCAGACCTTCGGACGCAGTAACGCCTTGCTTCATGCAGGTTGATAGATAGCTACGGATTCGGCAAAAGATTTCCTGAATAGTACTTTCATTCCGCCTGCTGCAAGAATGAATTATTGTGTTGCATGCATATGATACGTTCCTGGTACTTCAAAAATCAGGAGTCAGATCATGGCAAAGAACGAAATTCAGATGCAAATAGGTTTTAGTTTAGACAATTTTTCAAGTACTTACGGTACCGTAGAGCAATGCGA
>JBBQXT010000055.1:0-17698 GCA_038209415.1 Geobacterales bacterium | reverse complement strand
TGCTCACGGGGCAATTCAATCACCCGGTAGGTCAGGCGCTCTTCTGGCGGGAATAAAAGTTTCAGTTCTTCCTGGTGAATAACAGAAGCTACGGCATTATTAACGCCCAACACCTGATGATTGCGGGCCACCACCTTGCGTGCCGCTCCCGGCTTGCTGGCGTCGAACAGGATGAAGTTCTCCAGGATGTCCAGCAGTCGGCGCTTGTCCAGCATGCCGTTCAGCAGCACCTCGGCCTCCACTGCACCCTTGTCCCGTTCATCCAGGCGCTTCCATTCACCAAAGTGATCCCACTCGCTGGTGATAGAGCCATAACGTGCCCGGTGCCCGTTACTGACGATCAGGAAGGCGTTGTGGTGGAAGGCATGGGCGATGACATGCTCGTCCAGGTAATCCTTCAGGTTGCCATCGAATCCGGCCCGGATGTTCTTATAGACCGCCTTCAGTTCGATGAATACCAGTGGCAGCCCGTTCACGAAGCAGACTATGTCGGCCCGGCGGTTGTAATTGGGTGTCCGTAGGCCGGTAAGCTTCAGCTCTCGCACCGCCAGGAAACGGTTATTCTCCTTATTGCGGAAATCGATCACTTGTGCCAAAACGTGGCGCAGGACATTTGCCTGGTCCCGGTAGCTGACCGGCACACCGTCACGGATCATCTTGTAGAAAGCCTGGTTGTGCTGCAGAAGTGAGCGGGTGAAGTCGTGGTGGGTTAGCTTGGTGATAGCCTCATCAATAGCCAAGGGAGGGAGTTGTTGGTTCAACCTGACAAGAGCTTGGCGCAGATCTCGCTTCAGGACCACCTCTCGGGCATCAGCCCGACCCAATAGACTGTCCGGCCCGAAATCTTCCTGGTTCCAGGCGAAGATGCTATCCCAGCCGAGTTCCTTTTCCAAGTGCTCGGCAAAGGTGGCTTGTACAAGCCGGTCCTCGTTATTGATGTCGGTGATCATATATCTCCTTCTGTTGAGCCGCTCACGCTGTGTACAGAAAGCTTGCTATTTATACCAGATTTGGCATAATACACAACATGGAACAACGCGATATAAAACCTCTTGCCTGGATCGGATCATCCAAAAATGATCTTCGAGACTTTCCCGATCCGGTCAAAGAGCTCATGGGCTTTGCACTCTATGTGGCACAGACCGGAGGTAAGCACCCTGCTGCAAAACCACTCAAAGGTTTTGGCGGTGCTGGCGTTCTGGAAGTTGTTGAAGATCACCATGGCGACACCTACCGGGCTGTTTATACGGTTCGTTTCAGCGATACGGTGTATGTACTGCATGCTTTCCAGAAAAAGTCGAAAAGCGGCGTTGCCACTCCGCAACGAGATATTGAACTGATAAAAGCCCGTCTCCAACGGGCACTTGAGCACCATGCAGGAAAGAAGGGGTAACACTATGGAAGAAATAATCACCAGCAGCGGCAATGTTTTTGAAGATCTGGGGCTTTCCGAACCGGCAGATCGTTTGGCAAAAGCTGAGCTTGCCCGTAAAGTCGGCGAAATTATCACCAAACGCCATCTGAGCCAGGCAGATGCCGCCAAACTGCTTGGGGTCGATCAACCCAAAGTTTCCAATATCATGAACGGGCGGCTCTCCGGTTTTTCCCTGGAGCGCTTGATCCATTTCCTTAACCTTCTGGGGCGTGAGGTTCAGATCGTCGTCAAACCAAAGCCTCGTTCACAAGCAATGGGACGGCTACGGGTCGTCTGCGCGTAATCTATATGTGAGCTACCCTGCTGTGGGCGCGTGGATCGGGATTACCAGATCGGCGTTGGGCTTCTGGGACTACCCGGAGGCCCTTCGTTTTTATACCGCGATCTCCCCACTCATCAGCTTCGGCAGCAGCAGGTCACGGGCGGCGCGAAGTTTTTGGTTCTGAATAATCAAATTCTCCACCTGCTCAAACATTGGCTGGATTGTCTCATCAAATAGCCGCACACTTTTGTGATCCGGGACGAACAATGAAATTCGCTTGAATGTATCCACAATGATTGCGTCAAATACCGCACCAACAGCCTGTTGGCGCAAGGCTTCAACAGCCACCTGCATGGCAGAATATACGAATGTCTGTGACAGATGATCTTTGCCTACAAGTGCATAGCAGGATTGGCTCATTACCATTGGTCGTTGCGCCATGTTGAGCTTGCCCACGGTACCACGGGCAGATATAAAAACCGTCTCTTTCGGGTAGAGCTTGCTGCTGCAGTTATTCAGCCCGAGTTCTGTAACAGTTCGTTCGCAATCAGTGACCCAGATACCATCAGTTGAGTCCTTCGGCGTGTAGAATGGCATCTCTCCATCCCAATAGTCGGGGTTTGTCGTCTTTGGTGTTCCGCCGCTGAGAACCTGGATTGCGTCAAATGCAGTCTTCCTCTCCCACCCCTCCGGTACACCATCCACAATGCGGGTATGCTCATAGCCGGGGAAGCGCAGGCGGACGAACCACTCCTGGTACAGCTGCCGCGCCGCACCTTCCAGCAGAGCCATCCGTCGCCGGTTGTTTTCGATCAAGTCGTCGTAGGTGGAGAGAATGTGGGCAATTTTGCCCTGTGTCTTTACGTCAGGAACACGCGCACGAACTTTGTAGATTCGTTCAGGAGCTGTGTGACGAACCTTTGTTCCAGAAGCGCTACCATAGATTTGTGCGCGAACCGAATGGGTGTTTAAGAGAAAGTAAAGAAAGTGTTTATCTAAAAATAATGGGTCAATCTGGTCGATTAAGCCAAGCCGCTGATTGTGCAGATAACTATCCGCTTCTGGAATCAGTGCCGAGCTACCCAGCAGGCCCGGTCCTTGTTCAGTCATTGCTACGATCAGGTCATCTTCATTCAGAACGTATGCTTCGGGTATAGCTCCAGCATAGGCGCGATCTTTCTCAGGACGTTTGCGGAAGCCTCCCTGCTCGTTGAAGTTTCCGGGCGTGAGTACGATATATTTGCCGACATCTACAAAAAACTCTCCTTTAAAGGCATAACCATGCTTCACATGAATTGCCTGTCCGAGAGTTATCTCCTGCCACTTCATACCCCCAACTCCTCAAAATTCTCCTGTATCCGTGCCGCCAGCTCCACCGCCTCCGCATTCAAGTCTTTCAACTCCAGATGAATATCCCGGATGGTCTGCTCAAAATCGAAATCCTCATCCACCTCGGGCGGTGCTACTCCCACATAGCGGCCAGGGGTCAGACTCCAATCGGCGGCCTCGATATCGGCACGACTGACCACTTTGCACAGTCCAGGTACTGCGACCATCACCGCATCGGGGAAGCGCTCCTGCAGCCAGACAATCTGCCGGTGGAAGTAGGCGGCCTGTTTCAACTGTTCCACCGCTTGCTTGCGCAGCTCGTCGAGCTGCTTCAGTTTTTTTGCTGCCAGGCGGCGGTCGGCAGTTTCACCTCCATCCATGGCCTGTTGCACCGCATGAGCCGCCAGTTTGTAAAGCAGGTCCACCTGCTTGAGCAGCCCCTTGAGCCGTTCCGCCAGCGGATCGAATGCCTGCCGCGTTGCGTGCTGGTTGGCGTTTGTTGTCGGCGCAGCAGCGGCATAGCTCTCCAGGAACTCCGCCAGATCGGCCACCAGCGCCGTCCGATCGGTCTGATAGGCTTGAAAATCATGATCAGTCGGATCCGACTGATCGGACCGATCCGCCAGATCACACAACCCAGCTTCAAAAGCACTTAACGCTGCCGACACGGCAGCAGCTTCGGCAGCAAGCGTCGCAAAGTATTCCTGCACCAGTCCGAGGTAGCGATCCTGCTGCCCACGGTAGAGCCAAACGATAGCGGTCAGGTTGGCCAGCTGTTCGGCGCTGAAGTCGTAGATCTTGCGGGTGACCTTGCGGTAAATGTTCCGTGCATCCAGCATCAGCACCTGATCGCGCCGCTCTTCGGGCTTGCCCTTGTCGAAGTGCCACAGTTCGCATGGCACAGTGCGGGTGTAGAAGAAGTTGGAGCGGATGGAGATCATTACATCCACATCGCCGGTTTCAACAATCTTCCGGCGCACCTCGGCCTCGCCATGTCCACCACTGGAAGCCTGCGACGACATGACAAAGCCAGCCCGACCTTTCGGCCCCAGATAACTGTGGAAGTAGGAGATCCAAAGGTAGTTGCCGTTGCTGACTTTCTTGTTCTTGTTCACTCCCGGCAGGCCAAAGGGGAGGCGGCGGTCGTCCTTGACCTTCTCGGCGTCCACCATGTCCACGTTGAACGGAGGATTGGCCATGACAAAGTCGCACTCACCCCAGATCGGATGCACATCCTCATAGAAGGTGTTGGCCTCGCGGATGTCACCTTCCAATCCATGCACAGCCAGATTCATCTTGGCCAGGCGAATGGTGGTGCCGGTCTTTTCCTGACCGTAGAAGGTAACTTTGTGGCCGGTATCGGCACCCCGGCGCTCGATGAAGTGGCTGCTCTGCACGAACATGCCGCCGGAGCCGCAGGCCGGGTCGAAGACGATGCCGTGGTCCGGCTCAATGACATTGACGATGGTCTGCACCAGCGAAGGCGGAGTAAAAAACTCGCCGTTGTCCTGCGCCCCCTGCATGGCGAACTTCATCAGGAAGTATTCGTAGATCCGGCCAAAAAGATCGCCGCTGGCAGAGCGCAGCGCCTCGCTGTCAAAGGTGCGCAACAGCACCTCCAGCAGATCGTTATCGAAGCGCTCGTACTCCTTGGGTAGCTGACCGCGCAACGGCTCAAAGTTCTCTTCGATGGCGTTCATCGCCTCCACCAGAGCCGGGCCGAGTTTTTCACCGGAGGGAAGTTTCAACAGGTAATCGTAGCGGGCCTTTTCGGGCAGCATCAGCGAACGGCGCTTGATGAAGTCGCCCTTTACCAACGGACGATCAGGCATCTTCCCTGCGGCCTGCTCGGCCTTGATCTGCTCCAGCGCCAACTCGTAGCGGTTGCAGGCGTGGCGCAGGAAGATGATCCCCAGCACCGGCATGCAGTATTCGCTGGAGGTCAGTTTGGAATTGGCGCGAAGCTGGTCGGCAGCCTCCCACAGTTGGGATTCGATCTGTTCTATGGTGTGCATGGCATTGGCGGACATCAGGCAACAACCCCGCGATAACCGTGTGAAAAACCGCCGTCATACAGCAGCGAACGGGCCTTGAGCCCCTCGCGCCGGGCGGCCAGCACATCCCCCACCACGATCAGCGCCTGGCGGTCGATGCCGGCCGCGCGGACTTTGTCGGCGATATCGGCCAGAGTCCCCCGGATGATCTGCTCGTCTTCCCAGGAGGCCCGGCAGACGATGGCGGCCGGGGTCTGCGGCGTATAGGCTCCCTGCAGGAGCTGTTCGACAACCTTCTCGATCATACCGACCGAAAGGTAGATCACCAGCGTGGCCCCGATGGCGGCAATCCTGCCGAGCTGTTCGTTCTCCGGCACCGGTGTACGCCCTTCCACACGGGTGAAGATGACCGTCTGGGAAACCTCCGGCAGGGTCAGTTCCTGCTTCAGCGCGGCAGCGGCGGCAAAGGCGCTGGTGACACCCGGCACGACCTGGTATTCGATCCCCAACCGGTCGAGTTCCTGCATCTGCTCCTGAATGGCACCGTAGATCGATGGGTCCCCGGTGTGCAGACGCACGACGCTCTTTTCGTCGGCCACCGCATTGACCATCACGGCCAGTACCTCGGCCAGGGTCATGCCGGCCGAGTCGTACACATCTGCAGTCGTGGCGGCATAACGATTGACCAGCTGGCGGTCCACCAGGCTGCCGGCAAAAATGATCACGTGGGCGTGACGAAGCAGACGAGCCCCGCGAATCGTGATCAGGTCGGCCGCGCCCGGGCCGGCGCCGACGAATGAAACCTGTGCTGTCATGTACGTCTCCATCCGACAATAGAAATACTCCAGAAATCAGCGCCCCGGATGTCTAGTTCTTGTAGTCCGAAACCTGCGCCATGTCAAGACGGAGCAGGCCGGCTGCTCCCCCGCGGATGGCGTAAAAAACTGGTTGACAAAATTCCAGATAGGTTTAAGATTAAATTAGTCCTGTTAGCAACTCAATTATCAACGAAAGGAGTACCCGATTATGTGGACTGCAAGATTCAGAATTCGCCCGGTTTCCCACTGCAAAGAGGGTTGCCCTCGTTGGCCCGTCGCCTGATAGTGGCGGGCACACACGAAAAAGCCCCGGTCTACGGACATGGGGCTTTTTTTTTGTCCTATGGATACTAATCTGTTATTATGACCGCGATAAACAGACGCACTATCGAAACAGCGAGAGAGTTGCATGAAAAAATACCTGATTATTCTGGCTGTTATCCTTCTGATTTCCGGCGCTGCCGGATTTTTCTTTCTGAAGCGCACACCTGAAGTTTCCTACACGACGGTAAAAATCGAACGCGGCACGATTGTTTCCAACGTGGCCGCCACCGGCAACCTCTCAGCCGTGACCACCGTCCAGGTCGGCACGCAGGTCTCCGGCACCATCCAGAAGCTGTATGTGGACTACAACTCGCGTGTCAAAAAGGGCCAGGCCATCGCCGAGATCGACCCGTCGCTCTTCAATGCCTCGGTCGAGCAATCCCAGGGTAACTTTCTGAGTGCCGAAGCCAGCCTGCTCAAAGCCAAGGTAACCCTGGCCGACGCCGAACGAACCATGAACCGCAACAGGAAGCTCTTGACAGACGGCATCATCTCGCAGGGCGACTTTGATGTGGCGGAAACAGCCTTTCAGTCGGCCAAGGCCGGGGTCAAGGCCGCCGAGGGGACTATTGCCCAGACCCGTGGCGGCCTGCTGCAGTCCAGGACCAACCTGCGCTACTCGGTCATCCGCTCGCCGGTGGATGGCGTGATCATATCACGCGCTATTGATGTCGGCCAGACCGTGGCCGCCTCTTTCCAGACCCCGACCCTCTTCACCATCGCCCAGGACCTGACCAAGATGCAGATCGAAGTCAGCGTCGATGAGGCTGACATCAGCAGGATCAAACTGGAGCAAAATGCCAGCTTCACCGTTGATTCCTATCCGGAGCAGTCATTCAAGGGCAAGGTGGTCCAGATCCGCAACGCGCCGATCATCACCCAGAATGTAGTCACCTATATAACCGTGGTGAATGTTGACAATACCGATCTGAAGTTGAAACCGGGCATGACCGCCAATGTGGCCATCGAGGTTGCCCGGAAGGATGATGCACTCAAGCTGCCGCCGGCAGCACTGCGCTTCAAGCCCAAATCCAAAACTGATGAACCGAAAGAGAAACGCCAGGCGTCCACGCCTCCCGCTGGAAGCGGAGCCCGCGAAGGCGCAGGAAAAGCGGGCGGACGCAAGGGAGCTGCCGGACAGCAGGTCTACATCCTCAAGGAAAATAAACCGGTTGCCGTGCCGGTCAAGACCGGGATTGCCAACAACAGCAGCATCGAACTGGTCGAGGGTGCCCTCAAGGAAGGAGACGAAGTCATCATCGAGCAGATCGGCGGAGATGCCAAGAAGAAAAGCGCTTCTCCAATGGGACGGCCATTCTAGACATGGGCAACGTCATATCCCTGACCGATATCCGCCGTGTATTCATCATGGGGGATCAGCAGTTCGAGGCGCTCAAGGGGATTTCCTTCTGTGTCGCCGAGGGTGAATTCGTGGCCATCATGGGCGCCTCCGGCAGCGGCAAATCCACCTGCATGAACCTGTTGGGCTGTCTCGACCGCCCCACGTCGGGCACGTACCTGCTGGACGGCCTGGATGTGGGTGGCATGGACGCCAACCAGCTGGCCGATATCCGTAACAAGAAACTCGGCTTTGTCTTCCAGGGTTTCAACCTGCTGGCCCGCACACCAGCCGTGGAAAATGTTGAACTGCCTCTGGTATATGCGGGGTTTGGATCAAAGGAACGCCGGGTCAAAGCCCTTGAAGCCCTGGAGCAGGTCGGGCTGGCCGGGAAAGAAAACAACCACCCCAGCCAGCTATCTGGCGGGCAACAGCAGCGTGTCGCCATCGCCCGCGCCCTGGTCAACAGCCCGGCCGTGATCCTGGCCGACGAACCGACCGGCAACCTGGACAGCACCACCAGCGCAGAGATCATGGGCCTGTTTACCTCGCTCAATAAACAGGGCATCACCATCATCATGGTCACCCACGAAAATGATGTGGCGGCCTACGCCGGCCGCCAGATTACCTTTCGCGACGGAATGATCATTGGGGATACAATACATGAGCCTATTCAACCACCCCCAGCCCCTCCTTATCAAGGAGGGGAGCCTCGATGATCCCCCTCCTGGTTCGCTTAGTAGCGCCTACTTTTGGCAGGAGGGGTTAGGGGTGGTCAAATGTCAGTTTTTATAACTATTCAGCACTGTATTGGAAACTGATGGATTTTCTCCAGACCCTGAAAATAGCCCTGCGAGCCCTGCGCACCAACAAGATGCGCTCGTTTTTGACCATGCTCGGCATCATCATCGGCATTGCCGCCGTGATCGCCATGATGGCGGTCGGGTCAGGCGCCAGCTATGTCATATCCAAGCAGATTGCCAGCATCGGCAGCAACATCATCCTGGTCATCCCCGGCTCCACAACCAGTGGCGGTCTTCGCATGGGGAGCGGCGGCAGCCAGACCCTGACCTCGGATGATGTCCGTGCCATCATGTCCGAATGTCCATCCGTCTCACGTGCATCCGGTACAACCCGCACCACGTCCCAGGTCGTCTACGGCAATATGAACTGGTCAACCATCATCATGGGGGCCACGCCGGAACTTTTCGATATTCGCGAGTGGTCTGTTGTCAGCGGACGCGGTATCGGCCAGCAGGACGTGGACGGAGCAGCCAAGGTCTGCCTGCTGGGCCAGACCGTGGCCGACAATCTGTTCAGCGGTGAAGAGCCGATCGGGAAAATTGTGCGTATCAAGAAGATACCTTTTACCGTGATCGGTGTGTTGGATCGCAAGGGTCAGTCACCCCAGGGCACCGACCAGGACGACACCATTTTCGTGCCGTTACGAACGGCCCAGGTCAAGCTGTCGCGCTCCTCGTTTCCCAACTCTGTTGGCGCGGTGATCGTCCAGGCAAAAAGCGAGGCGCTTCTGGATAAGGCTGAAGAAGAGATCAACAACCTCTTGAAGCAACGCCACCGTATAACCAATGGCAAGGAACCGGATTTCTCCACCCGCAACCTGACAGAGCTCCTGGCCGTGGCGGAACAATCCGCCAAGGCCATGTCGCTCTTGCTGGGTGCTGTGGCTTCCATCTCGCTGATTGTGGGCGGCATCGGCATCATGAACATCATGCTGGTCTCGGTCACCGAACGCACCCGTGAAATCGGCATCCGCATGGCCATCGGGGCCAGAAAAAAGGACATCCTCTGGCAGTTCCTGACCGAGGCGGTGCTGCTGACCATGCTCGGTGGACTGATCGGCATCGCGCTGGGCGCCTTGGGCGCAACCGTCGTCTCGCGCCTGTTGGACTGGCCAACGCTGATCTCGGTCCAGTCCATCACGGTAGCCTTTTTCTTTTCGGGTGCCGTGGGGATCTTCTTCGGGTTCTATCCGGCCCGCAAGGCCGCGGGGCTTAACCCCATAGACGCATTACGTTACGAGTAGCAACAAGGACTATTGTACAAATTAAATCCCCATAGGCGGTGACACATGGCAAAACCAAATTTCAACTTTATCAAGCGACAGAAGGAATTGGAAAAAAAGAAGAAAAAAGAGGACAAGGCCCAGCGCAAACTGGAAAAAGGAACTGAAGAAACAGAGGGTAGTGAAGAGGCCGAGGAAACCGGGGCGGATACGGAGCAAACGGTGGCCGGGGAAGAGATTCCGTAGCCAGATCGCGATGAACGCCCTCAATCCCATTTTCGAACAAGAGTTGTCGGTCCGTTACCATGAGCTTGATTCTCACGGAAACGTCAGCCCGGTGACGCTGCTCAATTACCTTCAGGATACGGCCGGACTTCACGCTACCCAGTTGGGAGTTTCGGTATCAGACCTGCGTAGGCTGGGGGTTACCTGGGTTCTTTCGCGGATCCACCTGATTGTCACGAACTATCCACGGGCAGATGAGAGTGTTGCGGTAAGAACCTGGCCAGCCACCCGCCAGGGTCTGTTCAGCTGCCGTGAATTCGAACTGACCGGTGCCGGCCGGGTGCTTTTTGGAAGAGCCACTACGTCGTGGGCTGCTCTCAATATTGCCAGTCGTCGACCGGTCAGGCTTGAGGGACACCTCCCCGCGTATCCTCTGCTGCCACGCCGGGCAATCAATGATGATTTCGCCAGCCTGCCGCCCGTTCCGGAAACATCGACTTCAGAATATTCCTTTCGTGTGCTGCGGGGTGACCTGGATACAAATCATCATGTCAACAATGCCATCTTTGCAGGTTGGGCCTTGGAAACCGTGCCGGATGAGATCGCGGCCGGCACCCTGACCGAGCTGGAAATATCCTTCCGGGCCGAGGTGCTCTACGGTGAAAGCGTCCTGTCCCGGTGCGTTGTGACAGCTCCGGGCCTGTGCCTGCACCAGATCGTCAACCAAAAGGACGGCCGGGAGCTGGCGCGGCTGCGTACCCGCTGGACCGCCAAAGCCGCACTAACAGGAGAACAGTCCCGATGAGTTCTACGGAAGGATGCCCCATGTGCCGTCGCTGGGATGATGATCGCGATCTGCGCATCACAGAACTGGAGCACTCATTCGTTGTCCTGAATCGAGACCAGTTCTTCCCCGGCTATACTTTGCTGTTCACCAAACGGCATGTCAGCGAACTCTTCCATCTGAATCCTGCCGTCCGCGCGGGGCTGATCGAGGAGGTCAGTGCTGTAGCGCAGGCTCTTCACGTCCAGTTTCAGCCCGACAAGATCAACTATGAACTGCTAGGCAACATGGTGCCGCACATCCACTGGCATCTGGTGCCCCGCTTTTCGGGTGAAGCGCTCTGGCCGCGCCCGATCTGGGCCGAACCACACGTCGAACTGCTGTTGTCCCCCGCTGAATACCGGAAGCGGATCGAACTGATCAGGGAGGCGCTGTAGTGATCCGTCCCTTTACCCATACCCTGCTTAATGGTCTGCGAGTTGTCTGCGTGGAGATGCCCCATCTGCATGCCGCGGAACTGGCGGTCTATCTCAAGGTCGGCAGCCGCAACGATCCGCCCGCCAAAGCCGGGCTCTCGCACTTTCTGGAACACATGCTTTTCCGCGGAACAGACGACTTCGGCTCGTCGCTGGAGATCGAGAACGCCTTCGAAGCGATCGGCGGCGCCCCCAATGCGGCTACTGATGCCGAATCAACCTGCTACTATTCCCGGATTCATCCTGACCATGTCCGGCGCGGCATGGAGATCTTCGCTTCCATGCTGCTCAGTCCGACCCTGGCCGGAATCGATATCGAAAAACGCATCATCACCGAGGAGGCACGGGAAGACCTGAACGAGCAGGGCGAGGAGATCAGCCCCGACACCATTTCCAGCCGGATGCTCTGGCCGCGGCACCCTCTGGGACTGCCCACCATCGGGACACTTGACAGTATTGCCGGCACGACCCGCGCGGATCTGCAGGAGCACTTGCACAGATTCTACCGGCCCGGCAACACTGTGGTAGCCGTATCCGGTCCGGTGTGCAGCCATGAGGTCTTTGCCGCTGCCGAGGATGTTTTCGGCCGCTGGCAGGACGGCGCGCTGCCACCCGCTGTAGCGGTAGTCGGGCGGCAGACACGCCCCCGGACTCGCTTTGTACACGACTCCGACAGCCAAATAAATCTGCAGCTGGCCTTTCTGGGGCTGCCGCGCGGGGATGCCAGGTTTACCGCGCTGCGCCTGCTGCGGCGTTTGCTTGCCGGTGGCGGCGGCTCCCGGCTCTATTTGCGGCTGAGGGAGGAATTGGGCATCATCTATTCGGTAGAGGCCTCCATCGGGGCCTACGACGAGACCGGCTGTCTGTCTGTCTGTCTTTCGACCGCTCCGGACACCCTGGCCCAGGCCATCGAGGTAACGCTGCAGGAACTGCTGCGGGCAGCTACGGAGCCGATTCCGGCCGCGGAACTGGAGCGGGTCAGGCAGTCATACATCTATGACCTTGAGTACAGCCGGGATTCGGCCTACGAGATGGGAGGACGCTATGGTTGGGGGGAGCTGATGCAGGTGGTGCGCTCCATCGAGGATGACCAGCAGGCGGCGCGTAACACCAGCGGGGAGGATATCCGTGAAGCTGCCCACGCGGTTTTTGCGGCGCGAAATCTGCGCCTGGTGGCGGTCGGGCCATGGAAACGCGGGATGAAAAAGCGGGTGCGGGAGTTGGTGGGGAATTACGCAGAGCAGGTCGCTTAGTATTTCGCTTCCAGCACATTGATCCGGATCCTGCCGATAATGGCGATGATCGGGGCCATATCGTCCTGGGTATTGCCTTCGAAGAATTTCAGGTGGGTCGGGTCGGCCGGCAGCTGATTATAGGTCGGATCAACCGCTACCCAGGCACCCCCCAGCAGGCTTTCCGTCCAGCTGTGATACAGAAAACCCTTGCCCTCCTGGTAGACCAGACCCGAGACAAAGCGCGTCGGAACACCGGCTGCACGGGCCAATGCCGTATAGAGACGGGCGTGAGTCTGGCAGTTGCCGCTGCGCCCTTTCAGGCTGGCCAGGGCGCCGCCGCCGTCTTCAACCGTATCCTTCAGCCAGTCGGCCGTCCAGGCCGCCAGCGTCCGGGCAATCTCCCGCGCATCCTTCTTCCCTGTTGCCAGTTCCTTTGCCTTGGCCGCAATCTCCGGGGCATCCGATTCGATCTTTTCGGCGGGCATCAGATAACGTTCCCGGGCAACTATTGCTGCAGGCGCGGCAACCGGCGTAACAGCCGAGCCGGTTTTCACCACAATACGCTCCGCTCCGCTTTTTTCCACGGTCTGGCCACCTTCCTGCAAAAGCGGGAGCGCTTCATTCCAACCGCTAATCTCCACCGTCAGACCGGTCAGTTTTGCGAGGTTCCCAATGGGCGGATCAACCCGTACCAAACTGAAATCGTAGATCAGGTCCTTTTTTGACAGTGCCAGGGCCCCGACAAACGCGCCCAAAAGTTTCGGGTCTTCGGCCCTGGTGATGACCAGTCCGTCGCGAACCGACTCAAGCAGGGTGTTGCCTTGGGCATCTACCCAGATATCGTTATTTATAAAAGGGTACAAATTGTTGCGCAGCTTCAGGGCTGGCTGGCCGTCGGGTGTACTCTCCTCACCCAGAATGCTGATCTTGACTTCCTTGATGCTGAGGTCCTCTGGATCAAATTTCATAACCTTATAAGTTTTTCCAGGGGATGGGTCTCGCATGAGCGGCACGATATTCAAGGAAGAACCGGGATAAAGTTCTCCTTTGAACTTGAGCCGTTGCTCCGTAACCTTGCCATCACTTTCACTTTTTACACGCAAACCAGCATCGCCCGTTTTGCCGGAAACCCGTGATGAGACACCATTAGTTGTAGTTTCCGCTTCAAAGGAGCGTATGGTCAGTTTTTTTGCTACATGGTATGTTTCACGTTTCGAAATATCTTTCGAGAAACCCATAACTTTAATGTTTATGCTGCTGTCTTCCTCAATCTGGTAGCCATCGGCGGTTTCAGATATCTTCTGATGATTGAATCCGACCCGGTCCCCGTTAAAGTAGATGCCGAACCAGCGATCGGAAAGCGGCGGTTTGTCCAGCTTTCTGAAGGGCGCCGCCCACCCCGGACAGACGGCCGCTGATAAAATAACGAACAGAAGAAAAAGAGTGGCAAGGCGTTTCATGTTTACTCCTGTTCTTCACGTACAAGACGTGTCGGGATAGTAAGAACCTGCAAACAAAACACCATCCCGAGAGTCCGAAATCGTCACGGGCAAACAGGTATGGCAGTACATCAGACGGTCATGAGCGGGTTGCGGAGCGGATTATTCGGCAAATTCGACCCTGTTTCTGCCGTTGGCCTTGGCCCGATAGAGTGCATCATCGGCCAGTTTTATGAATGCGTCCACCGTCGCGCAACCCTGTTTCGTAAACATGGCCACTCCCAGACTGACGGTGAGTGACAGCTGTGACACTTCGCCGTTGAACCTGGCTGTCTGCACCGACGAACGCACCCGGTTGGCCACGAAGACGGCCTCCTCCAGCGAGGCATCCGGAAGGATGGCAATGAACTCTTCTCCCCCGTAGCGGGCGGCAATATCGTAATTACGCAGTTCCTTCTGCAACTGCAGGGCAACCTTCTGCAGAACAATATCACCCTGCAGGTGACCGTACTGATCGTTTACTTGCTTGAAATGATCGATGTCCAGGATGATCAGGGACAGGTTGGCCCCTTTGCGCTGGCCTCGCTGGATTTCTTTGCCCAGCGACTCCATCAGATAACGGCGGTTGAAGAGACCGGTCAGGTGATCCGTATTAGACAGCTCCAGCAGCAGCTCGTTGGTGCGCCGGAGGTCGTCCTGAAGATTCTTTATCTTGAGGTGCACCTTGACCCGCGCCACCAGTTCTTCAACATCAAAAGGTTTGGTAATGTAGTCGCTGGCTCCCTGTTCGAGGCACTTGATCCGGAGTTCACGGTCATCCCGGCCGGTAAGCATGATCACCGGTGTGTCCTTCAGGTCGGGGCGGGATTTCATCAGGCCCAGAAATTTGAAGCCGTCGATGCGCGGCATCTCCATGTCGCAGAGGATAATATCCACCGGGGAAGAGAGCAGTTTCTTGAACCCCTCCAGACCATCCTCGGCCTCGTAATAGCGGGAAAAAAGGTCGAATGACTCCAGGGTTTTGATGATCCGCTCGCGAACGGCGTCGGAGTCATCTATGATCAGGACACTATTTGACATTGGCATGCACGTTACCCTAAATCCTTCGCAAAAATAACCCGTACCTTGAGAAACAGTGATCGTGCGTTAACCAAATTACTATAGTAACGGCTCCTGCGCCAGACGTTTCATCTCCGCAATTGTGGCGGCATAATCGCTGCTGCCGAACACGGCACTGCCGGCCACGAAGACATCTGCCCCGGCGTGCGAGACCATGGCAATATTTGACAGCTTGACGCCGCCGTCCACCTCCAGCTCGGCTTCACTCCCGCGCCGGTCGAGTATGGCCCGCAGGGCGTGGATCTTGGGCAAGCAGGCGTCTATAAAACCCTGACCACCGAAACCGGGATTAACGGTCATTAACAGCACCAGGTCCAGGTCGTCGAGCACATACTCCAGGATATTGAGCGGCGTGGCCGGATTGAGGGACACGCCGGCCTTTTTGCCCAGCGACCTGATCAGCTGCAGGGTCCGGTGCAGGTGATTGACCGCCTCGGCATGCACCACGATGATATCGGCACCGGCCGCGGCGAAGTCGGGAATATAGTTGTCCGGGTTTTCGATCATCAGGTGCACGTCCAACGGCAGCGTGGTCACCCGCCGGGCGGCCTCCACAATCAGCGGGCCGATGGTGATGTTGGGCACAAAGTGGCCGTCCATGACATCAATATGGACGTAATCGGCTCCCGCCAGTTCAATGGCGCGGATTTCATCTCCCAGGCGGGAAAAGTCGGCCGAGAGGATGGATGGTGCTATTTTTTTCATGGGAACTCCGGGGTAAGCGCTTATTTCTTTGTTATCCGCGCAGCAAAGAAACCGTCCGTGCCATGACGATGCGGCCAGGCACGGAAAAGGCCCTCTTCCGTGAACAGCTCTCGGTATGCCGGGAAAATTTCGTTCAGGTTCTCTAACACACAATCGGGGCGACGGGAAAGGAAATCTACCACAACGGCTTCATTTTCCTCCCGCGTGGTCGAACAGGTGGAATAGAGCAGATGACCGCCCGGTTTCAGCATGCGTACGGCGTTGTTCAGCATGGTCTTCTGGGCAGCGGCCAGACGCGTAACATCTTCCGGCGTCAGGCGCCATTTGGCCTCGGGATTGCGCCGAATGACACCCAGCCCCGAGCAGGGGGCATCCAGCAGGATCCGGTCAAAGGCATCCGCGGGAAACGATCCGGACCTGAGCAGGTCAGCCGCGCGGGTACTGATGATGCTGATGCCGAGCCGCCGGGCGGTTTCCTGAATCAGGGGCAATTTGGTCTGCGACACATCCATTGCCAGCAGCTCTCCCCGGTTGCCCATCAGCTGGGCCAGATGCGTGGCTTTGCCCCCTGGAGCGGCGCAGGTGTCCAGTACCCGTTCCTCCGGCTGCGGGTCCAGCAGGAGGCCGGCCAGTTGTGAAGCCTCGTCCTGTACGACAAACAGCCCTTCGCGAAAACCCGGCAGACCAGGGATGTGGTGGCGCCCCTCCACCTGGATCCCGTGGGGAGAATATCGGCACGGGCCAGCGCTGATGCCGTTTGTCGCAAACGTTTCCAGCAAAGCATCCCGGGTCGTCAGTAGCGTATTTGCTCGCACGGTCAAAGGCGGCTGCCGGGAGGACGCCTCGGCCAGCAGTTCCGTATCAGCCTCGCCAATCTGGCTGAACCACAGTTTCACCAGCCAGGCCGGGTGCGAATGCCGTGCCGCTATCGAAGCCGCCGGTGCGGCAACCGGGTCGGGAAAGGTGATCGTATCCTTGTGGCGCAGGTAATTGCGCAGCACGGCATTGACTAGGCCGCTGGCGCGTGGCAGGGTCTCTTTGGCAAGTTTGACCGATTCATTGACGGCGGCCGACTCGGGGATGCGATCGAGGTAGACCAGCTGGTACAGACCGAGCCTGAGCAGGATCAGCACCTGCGGTTCCAGGCGTGCCAGCGGCTGGGTCACCAGGCCGGTCAGGATATGGTCAAGGGTGCCCTGGCGGCGGAGCACCCCGAAGACCAGCTCGGCGAACAGACCCCGGTCAGGGCCGCTCAGCCGGCCGGCCGACAATTCGCGATCCATGAGCTGATCGGCGTAGCAGCCTTCCTTCAGAATGCGGAGCAGCACGGAACAGGCCGCCTGGCGCGGATTGGATGGCGTCGAACCGGGAGCGCTCAATAGCTGTGCGTCCGCGCGATTTCCTGCAGACGAGCGATGCGCTCGGCCATGGGGGGATGGGTGGAGAACATCGACATCATGCCGCCACCGGTCAGGGGGTTGACGATGAACATGTGGGCCGTGGCGGCATTGGCCTCCATGGGGATCTGCTGATTGCCCATCTCAAGCTTCTGCAGGGCATTGGCCAGGGACAGCGGATTGCCGGAGATGCTGGCACCGCCGGCATCCGCCCCGAACTCGCGGGAGCGGGAGATGGCCATCTGCACCAGCATGGCCGCAATGGGAGCCAGAATGGCCATCAGGATCATGCCGAAGATACCGCCCCCTTCGTCATCGTCACTGCTGCGGCCACCTCCGAAAATGGCGGCGAACTGGGCCATGTGAGCCAGATAGGTGATCGCCCCGGCAAAGGTGGCGGCTATGGTTGATATCAGAATATCGCGGTTCTTGACGTGAGTCAGTTCATGGGCCATGACACCGGCCAGCTCATCCTCCGTGAGTAATCGCAGGATACCGGTAGTCGCGGCCACTGCGGCATGTTCAGGGTTGCGGCCGGTGGCAAAGGCATTGGGGGTGTCGCTATCGATCAGGTAGACCTTGGGCATGGGCAGACCGGCCCGCAGAGCCAGACGGCGCACGATGCCGTAAAAGCGGGGATCGTCGGACTCGCTGATCTCCCGGGCCCCGTACATGGACAAAACCATCTTGTCGGAGAACCAGTAAGAGAAAAAGTTCATCCCGGCCGCCAGCACCAGTGCGATGCCCATGCCGCCCTGGCCGCCCAGGGCACCGCCCACTGTAACCAGCAG
>JBBQXT010000054.1:0-17799 GCA_038209415.1 Geobacterales bacterium | reverse complement strand
GATGTCCAAATCCATATGTTTAAACATTTTGTCCAGCATGCGCCCAACCCAGCGCCCGACATAGTGGCCCACCACAAGAATCAGCACAGCCGCAAAAAGCCTGGGACCGAATTCGATGATCAGGTCTATTAACTTGCCTTGTGCGTGGTTCAGCGCTGCCAGTTGTCCTGTTATGGGTAAATTGTCGATCGCCATGTAATGATTCCCTCCAGTGAAATAAATATTTCCAGGTTAATGAACCCCGGTACTGAATTCAGATACTACCACCATTTCTGTAGCTTGCTGAAAGATTAACAAATCTTTTTAAAAGCTATGGGGTCATAAAAGCTATGGGGGTCTAAAAGCTATGGGATCAGGCTTCCAAGATTCCAAGATGGACGGTAGATCCCGAGCACTATTCGAAAGACAGAGGCGGACCTAGCGGGACGCAGTTATCTATTGGTCCAGTTCATAAAGGTTCGTAACCATTCCAGCCCGTAACGGATTCAGGTGAATGTATCTGACCAATTCCAGCAGATAGGGCTCCTCCTCGCAGACAATAGACTTGTAGCGATTCTGGAACAGATGCCCGGATCGTTTATTGAGTCTCATAAAACCCCGTCCTGTGGGCGGGGATTCTTTTACTTGCAACCCGCCGATTTTTTAAGATAATATCCGTTGCAATAAAACGTATTTATATTATAATCGCCAAAATGTATTAGTTCGTGAGGCCAAATAGAAGTTTATGTTCATATACTCCAGGACAGAAAGGGGTTTCGCATGGGTAAGCAGAGGTTGGAATCAAACGGCGATGCATTAGAACACAGTTTAGACACGAGCGACTGCTCGATCGGTGAGATTCTCCGCCGGCGCGGCGTGTCCCGCCGTGATTTTCTCAAGTTCTGCTCGGCTGTGACGGCAGCAATGGCGCTGCCGGCCTCTTTTGCCCCGCGGATCGCCCAGGCGCTGGACGAGGTCAAACGGCCGACCCTGGTCTGGCTGGAGTTTCAGAGCTGTACCGGTGACAGCGAGGCGCTGCTGCGCTCGGCCAATCCGACGGTGGCCGAGATCATCCTCGATATCCTGTCAGTTGATTATCACGAAACCATCATGGCAGCCGCCGGACACCAGGCCGAAGAGGCGCTGGACAAGACCATCGCGGCCTACAAGGGCAAGTATATCTGCGTCATTGAGGGTTCGATTCCGATGAAGGACGGCGGCGTGTACGGCAGTACCGGCGGCAAGTCGCACCTTGATCGGGCCCGGCAGGTCTGCGGCGGAGCCGTTGCCACCATTGCGGTCGGGACCTGCGCCTGCTATGGTGGTATCCCGGCTGCCGTTCCCAATCCGACCGGTGCGGTCGGCGTCCAGAAAGCGGTGCCCGGCGTTACGGTCATCAACCTGCCCGGTTGTCCGGTCAACGCCGACAACCTGACCGCCACCATTGTCCATTATCTGGTCTTCGGTAAGATTCCGGCCCTGGACGGTCACGGTCGGCCGCTGTTTGCCTACGGCAAGCGCATCCACGACAACTGCGAGCGCCGTCCGCACTTCGATGCCGGCCAGTATGTGGAGCACTGGGGCGATGACGCGCATCGCAAGGGCTTCTGTCTCTACAAGATGGGCTGCAAGGGGCCGGCCACCTTCCACAACTGTCCGACTCAGCGCTACAACGAGAAGACCTCCTGGCCGATCGGCTCCGGACACCCCTGTGCCGGCTGCTCCGAACCGAATTTCTGGGATACCATGGGACCGATGTACAAACGTCTACCGCATGTGCCGGGCTTCGGCATCGAGGCGACCGCCGACAAGATCGGCCTGGGCCTGGTGGCCGGCGCGGCCGCGGCCTTTGCCGTCCATGGCGTATTGAACGCCATCAGGAAAGACAAAGAACCCAGCGAAGAAACCAAGGAGGGTTAGGATATGGCCAAGATAGTTGTTGACCCGATCACCAGGATTGAAGGACATCTGCGCATCGAGGCTGAGGTAAACAACGGCGTGATCACCGATGCCTGGAGCTCAGCCACCATGTTCCGCGGCATCGAAAAAATCTTGCGAGGCCGCGACCCCCGCGACGCCTGGTTCTGGACCCAGCGCTTCTGCGGCGTCTGCACCACGGTGCATTCCATCGCCTCCGTGCGCGCAGTTGAAAACGCCCTCAAGATCCAGATTCCACCCAATGCTGAACTGATCCGCAATATCATCATCGGCATCCAGAATGTGCAGGATCATGTCATTCATTTCTATCACCTGCATGCCCTGGACTGGGTCGATATTACCTCGGGGCTCAAGGCCGACCCGGCCGCCACATCCAAGTTGGCTGCTTCCCTGTCGGACTGGCCCAACAACTCGGCCACCTATTTCAAGGGCGTACAGGACAAACTCAAGGCTTTTGTTGCATCCGGTCGCCTGGGTCCTTTTGCCAATGCCTACTGGGGCCATCCGGCCTACAAACTGCCGCCCGAGGCCAACCTGATGGCCACCGCCCACTACCTGGAGGCCCTGGAGTGGCAGAAGGACGTCATCAAGATCCACGCCATCCTGGGCAGCAAGAACCCGCATCCGCAGACCTTCCTGGTGGGCGGCATGGCCATACCGATCGACCCGGATTCCCAGAATGCCCTCAACGCCGACAAGCTGATCGAGATCCAGCGCCTGCTGAAGAAAGCCCAGGACTTTGTCGAGAAGGTCTATATCCCGGACCTGCTGGCCGTGGCCTCGTTTTATAAGGATTGGGCCGCCATCGGCGGAGGGGTCGGCAACTACATGTGCTACGGCGAGTTCCCGGATGCCTTCGGCAACCTGTGGTTTCCGGCCGGTGCCATCCTGGACAAGGACCTCTCCAAGGTCGTCAAGGTCGATCAGGGCAAGATCGCCGAATACGTCGATCACTCCTGGTTCGACAACTCGGCCGGTGCCGGAAAGGGGCTGCATCCGTACGATGGTGAAACCGAGGTGCACTACACCGGTCCCAAGGCACCCTACGAGCACCTGGATACCGATGCAAAATATTCGTTCGTCAAGTCTCCCCGCTACGACGAAAAGGCCATGGAGGTCGGTCCGCTGGCCCGTGTGCTGGTGGCCTACGCCTCGGGACACAAGGAAACAAAGGCCGTCGTGGATTTGGTGCTCGACAAGCTGGGCGTCGGCGCCCCGGCGCTCTTTTCGACCCTGGGTCGTACCGCTGCCCGCGGCGTAGACTGTCTGCTGGTCGCCCGGCAGACCCCCAAATTTCTGGATGAGCTGATCGTTAATATCTCCAAGGGTGACTACCGCATCCACGCCGGCGAAAAGTGGGATCCCTCCGAATGGCCGGCGGAGGCGCAGGGCTACGGCATGCATGAAGCGCCGCGCGGTGCCCTGGGGCACTGGATCAAGATCAAGGATCAGAAAATCGCCAACTACCAGGCGGTGGTCCCGTCGACCTGGAACGCTTCACCCCGTGACGCCAAGGGGCAGCGCGGCCCCTACGAGGCCGCCCTGGTGGGTACTCCCATGGCCGACCCCAGCAAACCGCTGGAGATCCTGCGGACCATCCACTCCTTTGACCCGTGTCTGGCCTGCGCCGTCCATGTTGTGGATGCCACCGGCAACGAGCTGGTCAAGGTCAAGGTTTCCTGAAATGAACATTGCCGGAAACAAAAAAATGTTGTTGAACAATTTCCTTGGATTTTGTAATACACAGCCGTAAGAGAATAAAAGGAGGGCGCGAATGAGTGAATCCTGCAAGTTCAAACGCTATATCTGGGAACTTCCGGTACGCTGGTGTCACTGGATCAATATGGTTTCCATCGTGACCCTGGCGGTAACCGGCTTCTTCATCGGCACACCCTTCTCCTTTGGCAGTTCGGCTTCCTCATACGTCATGGGCTGGATCCGTTTCGTGCATTTCACTGCGGCCTACCTGTTTACGGTCAGTCTGGCTTCCCGTGTGCTGTGGTCCCTGATCGGTAATGAGTTCGCCGGCTGGCGGGCGTTTTTTCCCTTCTTCACCGCCAAGGGACGCGAAAAGATGATCAAGATGCTGCGCTATTACATGCTGATCGACAGGGATGTGCCGGAAACAATCGGCCACAATCCCCTGGCAACAACGGCCTACACGGCGCTCTTTGCAGTGTACGTCCTGATGATCCTGACCGGTTTTTCGCTGTACGCCCAGCATGCCCCCGGCGGACCGATGCACAAGGTTCTTAGCCCGATGTACTTGCTCTTCAGTAACCAAGGTATGCGCCTGACTCACCATTTCAGCATGTACCTGATTTTCGGATTTGTGATCAATCACATTTACAGCGCCTGGCTGATGGACATCAAGGAACATGGCAGCGAGATCTCAAGCATGTTCAGCGGTTACAAGTTCACCGTGCATAAAGAGAAAGAGTAAGTCACGCAGGCAGGAGAAATTCAGTCGGGCGCACACCTCGTGCGCCCTTTTTTTATGAAGCCCGGGGGAGTCATGAGTTCAGGAATACGCAGCACAGGGAAGATTCTCGTTCTCGGCATCGGCAATCTGGTGATGAGCGATGACGGTGTCGGTGTGAAGGTTGTCCAGAGGCTGCAGCGTGAACACCATTTTCCGCCCTGCGTCGAGATTATGGACGGTGGTACCCTGGGTTTGGATCTGCTTCCCCGGTTGGAGGGGATCGAGCGGCTGATCATCGTGGATGCGGTAGAGACCGGTGAAAAGCCGGGCACCTGCGTCAGGCTGGCCGGCGAGGAGCTGCCGATAGCCCTGGAGACGAAGCTGTCGCCCCATCAGATGGGGCTCAAGGACCTGCTGGCCGTAGCCGAGCTGATGGGTCATTCGCCGCGGGAGATGGTGCTGATCGGGGTTCAGCCGGGCAGTATCGAGATGGATACGGAGCTTACGGCAGATGTTGAGGCAACGGTTGATATATTGATTTCAAACATATTGAACGAATTGCGGTTGTGGGGTATAGAACACTTGCCAGCCTAGCCCAGCGCCTTCTTCATTTCCAGCACATTTCCGCCATTGGCCTTCCTGTACACCACCGAGTCCATCAGTGAACGGATGATGTAGATACCGCGGCCCTTCTCCTCGAGCGGATCCGGACAAGTGCCGCTGGAAACCACACTCAGGTCGAACCCCAGTCCGTTGTCGTAGACCCTGATCATGAGCTCCTTGTCCGATACGTTGATGCGGATACACACCTCTTTGTCCGGATCCGCGACATTGGCGTGCTTGATGGCGTTTACCAGCGCCTCGGTCAGCACGACGTTGAGGTGCTGACCGAGCGCCTCACGATCACCCGGAAAACCCCCCAGTTCATGGGCCATCTGTTCGCCAATCCTGCCGATCAGACCCAGGTAGCGCGTCTGATTAGGTACCGTAATCTGTATGTCGATCTGGTTTTTCATTATTCCCCCGATCTCCGGGATGCGGTGGTTAATAACTGTCCAGGGCTTCATCAACCGTCTGGTAGATATCAAACACCCGATGCAGGCGGGTCAGCTCGAACATGGACTTGACCTGGTTCTGCAGGCTACAGAGCTTGATGCTGCCCTGGCGGGTGGAGGCATTCTTGAATCCCGACACCAGGACACCCAGACCGGAACTGTCGATGAAGCGCACTTCCTTGAGGTCCACCACCAGATCTTTCGTACCGCCTTCGAACAAACGATTCATCTCGGCCTTGAGCTGATCCGAATTATGGGCGTCAATCCGCTCTTCCCGCACAACAATCACCGTTACGGCGCCGTTCAATTCTGTTTTCAGATTCATTTTCGTCACCCTTTCTATCTATAAAATTTTGAGCACAACAATGGAAATATCGTCCTGCAGGGTTGTTGATCCGGTAAATTCGGTGACTGTCAGATAAAAAGAATCGATAATCTCTTTGACCGGCAGATGCGAAACACCTTTCAGGTGGCTGCAGACCCGCCCGTTTTCAAACATTTCACCTTCCAGGTTGGTGGCCTCGGTCAGTCCGTCCGTATAGAAGAGCAGTACGTCCCCTTTCTGCAGTTCAATAAAAAGCTCTTCGAAAATGACTGATTGCCTGACGCCCAGGATCAAGCCTTCGGCATCCAGTTCAATACAGGCGTCCTGTCCCTTGCGGCAGATCATGGGATGGTTGTGCCCGGCATTGGCGTAGGACAGCCGGCCGGTGCTGGCATTGTATTTGGCATAGAACATGGTGATAAACAGTTCGGCGCGGGTCAGGTCGTCGTAGAGCTGGCTGTTGAGGCTCTGCAGGATAGAGCTGGCATTAGGGGCTGAATTCACCTGGGCCCGCAGCAGTGTACGCACCTCCGACATGACCAGCGCGGCCCCGACACTGTGGCCGGAGACATCGGCAATCAGCAGGTCAACGGTCTGTTCATCACGCCGGAAGAAGTCGTAATAATCGCCGCCCACATGTGCCGCGGAAATGCAGCGTCCGCCCATTTCAATCCCGAACAGTTCCGGCGGCGATTCGGGCAGAAACGAGATCTGGATCTGCTGGGCGATCTCCATGTCACGCATGACGCGGGCATTTTTCAGCAGCGCCTGTTCCTTCTGTATCCGCTCATGATCCCTGGCTTCGATCTCCTGGACGATTGTCACCGCCTGTGCAAACTGACCGGTCAGGCTGGCCAGCAGGCTGATGAATTCTTCGGTAAAAAGACCGCTGATGGATTTTGAGAAAACCGACATGACGCCCAGGGCCGGTTCGCCCTCACGGAAGATGGGGATGTGAGCGCAGGACACGATGCCTTCGACGATTGTTTTCTCCAATGTCGCTAGCGGGACGAGTCCGACGTCGTTCACGAAATGGACCTTGCGGTCGGCCAGGGCCAGCCGGCAGTGAGGCATGCTCTCCATGAACCAGTGCTGCTCGTTGATCGGGCGGCGATTGGCGCCTTGGTAGCTTCTGACGCTGAAGGTGTCGTCCTCCGTTTTCAGCTGGATGATGGCCGCGTCCAGGCTGAATTCCTTCAGCAGGAGTTTCAGCAGGTCATCCATGATAATCTGCAGGTCGAGGGTCCGATTGATGATCTCGGAGGCCTTCAGCCGTACGAAAAGCGATTCGCGGCTCTGGTCGAGCGAGGTGCGTACGGTACTGAAAATATCGTAGACTGACTCCATGCGCGAACCCATGTCAGAGAGAAAGCTGTCCACAATTGCGCCCGCTGCGGCAGCGCCGACGGACCCGGCCAGGCTTTTTTCCGTGAAGCGCTTCAGATTGGGAAGTTCGAATTCGGAAACGTTGCCGTCGGCATCCAGTTCGCGGTTGCCGCGGTAGGATTCGATTGCCCGCTGTGCCTCGTTTTCTCCGATGAATTTTGTCATCAGGGAAACGAATTGGGCAATGGTGACCGGTTTGGAAAGGCGCTTCGCCTCGACGTGATGCTGCTGCCGCCGGTCGATCTCGAACATGCCGATGAATTTACGTACCTGATCACGCTCGGCTTCGTTCTGCCGCAGCAGGATCGAGCAGATAATGTAGCCGCTGATATTGAAGAGCATGCTCCAGAACAGTGAATGGCTCCACAGGTCCATGCCGCTCAGGCCGAACATGGCGGTCGGCTTGAGCAGTCCCATGCCGAATGGACCGGCGGAAAGCAGTTCTTTGGATATCCAGCCCGAGTGGCTGAAGGACGGGATCAGCAGTGTATAGAACCAGGTCAGAAATCCGAGCAGGATTCCCGCTATCGCCCCGGACCGATTGCCGCGCCGCCAGTAAAGGGCTCCCAGCATGGCCGGCAAAAATTGGGCGGCAGCTGTAAAGGAGATCATCCCCATATTGACCAGCATGAAGGAATCACCCACGATGCGGTAATAAAAATAGCCCAGGAAGATTACCAGAAAGATTCCCAGCCGTTTGAGGTTTATCAGCAGGAGCGGGAACCAGGTCTGGGGCGTGAAACGCACGATGACCGGCATGAAGATGTGGTTGAGCAGCATGGTGGAAATAGTCACCGATTCTACTATGACCATACCGGCCGCAGCGGAAAGTCCTCCCAGGAAGGCCAGCATGGCAATGCCGGAATGGCCGGTGGCGAGCGGAACGCTGATGACGAAAAAATCGGCCCCGGTGCTGCTGCCGGTTGTCAAGATCCCTCCCAGGGCAATGGGCATGACAAAGAGGTTGATCAGAAACAGATACACCGGAAACATCCACATGGCTTTGGAAATGTGGCGTTCGTCAGCGTTCTCGATGACCATGACATGAAACTGTCGCGGCAGCAGCATGACGGCGCCCATGGACAGGAACAGCATGGTGAACGAGGGTATCGCATCAGGGCTGCCGTTTGTCGAGCCGAGGGTGAAAAGCTGCTTGAATTGATCGGGGTGCAGGGTCCGGAAGCGTGTGAATATATCGCCAAATCCGTCGAAGAGTTGGTAGGTGACAAAGATTCCCACCCCCAGAAGGCTGACCAGCTTTACCAAGGATTCGAAGGCCACGGCCGCCATCAAACCTTCGTGGCGTTCCGATGAAACCAGACGTCGGGCGCCGAATATCACGCTGAAGACAGACAGGATCAGGGCCAGCAGCAGTCCAATGGGAACGTTCAGGTCGGAACCGCTGTGGGGGATGCGAATGTTGTCGGTCTGAAAACCGCTGATCAGGTAGAAGCTGGTTGAAACTGCCTTAATCTGCAGGGCAATATAGGGCATGATACCCAGGACGGCGATCAGGGTCACCAGGGCGCCCAGCCAGAGGGATTTTCCGTAACGCAGACTGATAAAGTCGGCGATGGAGGTGATGTTGTTCTCCTTGCTGATCTGAACGATGCGCCGCAGCAGGAAGAACCATGAAAAAGCGGTTAGCGAGGGGCCCAGGTAAATCATCAGGAAGTCGATGCCGGTGGTGGCCGCCTTGCCGACACTGCCATAGAAAGTCCATGTGGTGCAGTAGACCGCGATGGACAGGGAATAGATGTAGGGATTTCCGACGATGCTTCTGCCGGTCACCTTGCGATGATGGGCATACCAGCCGATCAGGAAGATCAGCAGGGTATAGAGCAGCGATATGACTGCCGCGGAGGCGGGGCCGCTACTCACGGTTCTTTTGTCTCATGGTATGCATCACCGTTTTGACGTATGGCCAGGGTAAACAGGTAGATGACGGCGATGGAAGCGGCCCAGCCGAGCGTGAAATATAGAAACAGGAGCGGAAATCCGAACACCGGATCAGACTTGTTGAAGATGTGCAGGAAGGGAAAATTCAGCATGGTCATGCCCATGATAAAAAAAATCACCCAGGATTCCCGCAGCTTCAGGCGGTGCAGTATCCTGTGACGGATGCGGCGGATCATGGAGCCAGTCTGGTGTAGATTTCATCGATCAGGGCTGCCGGGGGCGCATTGGACGGGAGTGCGATGAGTGTGCCCTCTGATTCATGCGGCGCTTCGAAGCGGGTCGCCTGAGATGCAAGCAGTTCCAGCCGGCCGTCGGAAACGGATTTTCCGCCCGCCTCGCGTTCCAGCAGCCTGCGCCTGTTTTCAGCATCATTGCAGGCAGTATGCAAAATGATGAGCGGTATGTCATGGCGCTTGGCCAGTTCGGCAAACGGGATGCGCTGGCTGGTCAGAATAAAGCCGGCGTCAATGACCACAGAGCAGCCTTTCTGCAGTTGCTCTTCAGCCCTGTTGAGCAGCTCTGCGTAAGTTGCCTCGCTTGTCTGCCGGCTGTAGAGACCCTCACCGTATGCATCCCTGACAGGCGTCTCGGGAGTCAGCCCCGCGGCCAGTTTACGGGCCGTATCGGAACTGAACGAGACCATTCCCAGTTCGAAGGCCAGTTGGGCGGCCAGCGTACTTTTGCCGGAACCCATCAGTCCGCAGGTGATGAACAGACACGGTGTGAGTCGCCGCCGCTCCAGATAGCCGCGCGCCAAACGGAAGTATTTGGCCGCCCGCGCTCTGGCGGATGCCTGGTCGTCCGGGCTGATCCCGGTGTCATTCAGGCGGAAGCTCTCGACCTTGCCGCGCACAAAGGCCCGGTAGATCCTGTAGAAGTCGATCAGATCCTCCATCCCCTGATCACCGGTAATCGAGACGTATTCGTTGATCACGTCATCGGACAGGTCGTGGCGCCCGTGATAATCCAGGTCCATCAGCAGGAAGGCAATGTCGGCAGCGGTGTCGCAGCAGCGGAAGCGTTCGTTGAACTCGATGCAGTCGAAAATGTGGACAGCGCCGTCATCCAGGCAGATGTTCTCTAGATGGATGTCCCCATCGCATTCGCGGATGAAGCCTTCATCGACACGCTTCTGAAACTGCCCTTCATGATCGGCGGCGAATTGCACGACCCACGACCGGAGCAATTCACGATCACGAGCGGGCAAGGTACTGTTTTCAAACGGGATGACCTGGTCAAAATTTTCCTGCCAGTTGTACATGATCCGTTCCAGGCGGCCATATTCAGCTGTGGCCGGCGATGTCGGGGCGGTTCGATGAAATTCGGCGATGACGGAGGAGATCCGGCGCATGTCGACTGCGGTCACATTACCGGCATCCACCAGTCTGTCAAGCATGCGGTCTGCCGGAAGACGCTTCATCTTTACGGCATAATCAATAATAGCTCCGTCTCCGTGAAATGACGCCCCGCCAGAGGTTTCGCGTAATTCTGCAACCCCTTCGTAGATATCCGGGCAGAGACGCTGGTTGAGTCGGACCTCCTCATTGCAGTAAAAGCGCCGTCGATCAATGGTGGAGAAGTTTAGGAAACCGAAATCCACCGCTTTTTTTATCTTGTAGGCGTGCCGGTCGGTGAGAAAAATGTACGAAACGTGCGTCTGGATCAACTCCACAGCGCTAACCTTCTCAGGGTAGGCATCCGGTTTCAGGAGTGATTTAAGTCTGGTTCGGATCATCGTTTTTCCTCATTTAATTCTCCACACAATATCATCAAAACCGTCTGTCCGCAAGGCACTGAACGAAAATGATAATCGTTTGACGCAGATGCAGATTGTATGCTAATTTGTTTAACATTTTATTTTTTAAATCGAGCCTGCCAATGCCTGCTATTGCAATACTTCTACTTTTTGCCGCACTTCTGTCATCCTGCGCTGCCGTACCCGGCCCGACACCGGGTGGGCTGCCCCAACAAAACACCCCTCGCGATGGCAAGTCGCGGGCGCTGTATCTTTATTCACGGGCACGGCTGGTGGGGCTTGAAGGTGATTATCCCGCAGCCCTGAATATCCTGCGGGATGCCATAGAACTGGATCCTGAATCGGCTTTTCTGTATGCATCCATGGCTGATTTCAAGCTTAAGATCGGACAGGTTCAGGAGGCGCTGGAATTCATCGACAAGGCCATCAAACTTGATCCCTCCTACCGGCCTCCCTATCTCATGGCCGGCTCACTCATGGCGGCTACCGGCAAGGATTCCGAGGCGGTGGTCTATCTGCGTAAAGCGGTAGAGCTGGATCCCGCCAAGGAAGATGCCTATCTCCAGCTGATTGTTTCCCTAACCCATCTGTTCGAGTACGAAGAGGCGGTCAGTACCCTCAAGTCGCTGATAAAGATCAACAGTGATTCGGTTCTCGGCTATTACTATCTGGGAAAGACCTATGGCCAGATGAAACTGTACCGTGAGGCCGTGGGCTACTTCAGCAAGACGCTCGAGTTGCGACCTGATTTCGATCAGGCAGCCATTGATATGGCCGCTGCCTATGAGGCCCTGGGCGATTTTGGCCGTGCTATCGACACCTACAAGAAGCTGGTCGGTGATGAGGACAGCAAGCCGGCCGTTCTCCAGCGGCTGATCCAGGTTCTGATCCAGCAGCGACGTTTTCCGGAAGCCCTGGACTACTTGAAGATTGCGGTGGACACCGGTTATGGCGGACAGGAAACCATGCGCAAGATCGGGCTGATCCATCTGGAGCTTGAACAGTTTGACGCGGCCATCAAGGTTTTTAGCGCCATGCTTGAAAAGGACCCTGCCGCCCACCAGGTGCGACTCTATCTCGGCATGGCCCTGGAGGAGAAAGGCGATCTCGATGCCGCCTCCGCCGAATTTATCAAGATCCCTCGCGACTCAGCTGTCTATATAGAGGCTGTCGGGCACATCGCGTTCATCCTCAAGGAAAAGGGGCAGCCGGCACAGGCGGTAGAAACCCTCAAATCGGCCATAGCCGATAGTCCACACCAGCTGGAACTCTACCTGAATCTGTCATCACTGTATGAAGCGCTGGGTAAGCCCGAAGAGGGGCTGATGCTGTTATTCGATGCAGAAAAACAGTTTGACGGAGAAGCGCGGCTTCATTTCCGGATCGGAGTGCTCTACGACAAACTCGGCCAGCGGGCCGAATCCATTGAGAGGATGAAAAAAGTCATATCTCTTAATCCCAAGGATGCACAGGCGCTCAATTTTATCGGGTATACCTATGCAGAGATGGGTATAAATCTGGATGAGGCGCTTGCATATCTCAAGCAAGCTGTTGAACTTCGTCCCAATGATGGTTTTATTCTGGACAGCCTCGGCTGGGTGTACTTCAAACGGAAAGAATACGACGAGGCGGTCAGAAATCTGGAGATGGCGGTGGCCTTGGTGGCGGACGATTCCACCATTGCCGAGCATCTGGGAGACGTATATCTGGCCCGCCGCGAACATAAAAAGGCGCTGGCGACTTACCGGAAGGCCCTTCAGATCGAGCCGGAGCGCAAGGAACTGGCTAACAAGATCCGGCGGATCAAAGGGGCGCAAAGCGAACGATGAGCATCTCCTGGCGGAGCAGGACTATCATCTGCTTCGCGGCAGCGTATCTGCTGACCGCCTGCTCTTCCGGAGAGCAGATAGCCGCTCCGGCGGCGGCAGTCGTCTCAGCCCCGGTTAGCGGTGACGCCATAGTCGAGGGAACAATCGGAGAGGCCTCCACCCTGATTCCTGTCCTGGCCACCGATGCCGCCTCGCATGACGTGGCCAGCCAGATTTATAACGGCCTGGTCAAGTATGATAAAAATCTTACTATTGTCGGCGATTTGGCTGACTCCTTCGATGTATCAAAAGATGGTCTGACCATCACCTTTCATCTGCGCCGCGGTGTAAAATGGCATGACGGCGCCCCGTTTACCGCCCGCGATGTGCTCTATACCTATCGTGTGATCATCGATCCCAAGACACCCACCGCCTATGCCGAGGATTTCAAGCAGGTCCGAAGCATAGCTACACCCGATGACTATACGGTCAGGGTCAGCTACGCCTCACCTTTTGCCCCGGCCCTGGCTTCGTGGGGTACGGCGATATTGCCGGCCCATCTGCTGGAGGGGAAGGACATTACCAAGAGCCCCCTGGCGCGTCAGCCGGTCGGCACCGGGCCATACCGTTTCAAGGAATGGATCGCCGGGCAGAAGATCGTGCTGGAAGCCAATCCCGCGTATTTTGAGGGTCGTCCCTGGATCGATCGCTACATCTATCGCATCATCCCGGATACCTCTACCATGTACATGGAACTGAAGGCCGGCGCCATTGACCTGATGAGCCTGACGCCGGTGCAGTACGCCCGTCAGACCACCTCGCAGCAGTTCACCTCCCGCTTCAACAAGTTCCGCTATCCCTCCTCCGGCTACCTGTATATGGGCTACAACCTGCGCCACCCGCTCTTTGGAGACAAGCGCATCCGCCAGGCCATCACCGCCGCCATCAACAAAGACGAATTGATCCACGGAGTATTGTTCGGCATGGGGCAGAAGGCCCACGGTCCGATAGTGCCGGGCAGGTGGGCCTACAATCCGAACGTCAAGGATATCGCCTACGACCCCCGGCATGCTACGGAGCTGCTGGCCCAGGCCGGCTGGCGGGAGAAAAACTCCAGCGGCATTCTGGTCAAGAACGGCAAGCCCTTTCAGTTCACAATCCTGACCAATCAGGGCAATCAACAGCGCCTGTTGTCGGCCCAGATTATACAGCAGCGACTGAAGTTCATCGGTATCGATGTCAAGATCCGCATCGTGGAGTGGGCGACCTTCATTAAGGAGTTTGTGGACAAGGGGAATTTCGAAGTGATCCTGATGGGATGGAGCACGACGCCAGATCCGGATATGTACGATGTCTGGCATTCCAGCAAGACCAACCCTGGCGAATTGAATTTCATTGGCTTCAAGAATGCCGAGGTGGACCGACTGCTGATTGAGGGGCGCAGTACCTTCGATATGGAGAAAAGAAAGCGGGCCTATTTCCGCATCCAGGAGATTCTGGCCGAGGAGCAGCCCTACACCTTTCTGTACGTCCCCGACGCGCTGCCGGTTGTCAGCGCCCGTATCCGCGGGATAGAACCTGCGCCGGCCGGTATCGGCTACAACCAGATCAAGTGGTATGTGCCCAAAAACGAGCAGGTGTACGTGCCGTGATTTTTAGCAGAAATTCTGGAAACTGATTACCAAGCTGGAAAAGCAGATGTCGCAAAAAACGGAGCGCAAGCCGCTTTTCACTGTTCGCTGGGAAGTTGTATAAATAATCTGTGTATTATTTATTGTATTGAATAAAATTATCTGCATGTTATTATAAAAGTACTTTTGAATAACACAGAGGTTATTTTTATGTTACCGAAATACAAACTGATAGCGCGTCAACAGCTCGACAAAACCCTGTCATGCTATGCAGCCTTGCAGCAGATGACCCCACCGGTCAAGGGTTGGATACGGGCAATCCGTGAGGCGCTTGGCATGTCAGGCAAGCAACTGGCAAGCCGCCTGAATGTCAGTCAACCACGCATCCCCAAGCTGGAGCAGGATGAAGCGTCTGGTGTCGTTTCGCTGAAAACCATGCGTCAGGCTGCCGAGGCGATGGATTGCGTTTTTGTCTACGCCATTGTTCCCCGCAAAACACTGGAAGAAACTGTCCGGGTACAGGCGCGCAAGGTTGCAGCAGACCGGATGCAAAGGGTATCGCACACTATGCTGCTCGAAGCACAGAACCTGTCGGCCGATGAACAACGAGCATCACATGATGCCGCCGTTGATGAACTCGTGCGGGAAATGCCAAAAGAACTCTGGGAAAGCAAACCATGAATTTTGAATATCCAGAAGGAGCTACCCCGCTTGATGCCGACGAGGTGCAGGGTCTGCTGCTTTCCCACATCACCAACCGAACGGAGCTTGACCGCTGGGAACAGGAAAATATCACCGAGGCGGAAGCTTGGGCGTTTCGTCGCAAACCGCAGAAGATTCTCACGGAAGATTTTATCAAGCGGATGCACAAAAGGATGTTCGGAAATGTCTGGCGCTGGGCAGGAGAACAGCGCACCAGCGGGAAAAATATCGGTGTGCCGGCATGGCAAGTATTTACGGAGCTTCACAACCTGTGCGCCGACTGCGCCACATGGATTGAACGCAACACGTATCCAGCGGATGAGATAGCCGCGCGATTCCACCACCGCCTGACAGCAATCCATCCGTTTCCTAATGGCAACGGTCGTCATGCCCGATTAATGACCGACGTTCTGCTGGTGCATCTGCTGAGTCAACCACGCTTTACATGGGGCAGCGGCAATCTGGTCAATGCCGGCGAGTGCCGGCGACAGTATATTAACGCACTCCGCGCCGCCGACCGGCATGATTACAGCCAACTGCTGGCCTTTGTACGTTCATAATTGGAGCAGAATCCATGACCCTTGCGCTGTTGCCGTCCGGCCACCTGGTAATGATTGCCCGGGATGACGTTCCGGCCGGTACTTACGACTCGACACCTTTCCACGCCGAAGCGGTTGAACAGGCATTTGCCGTTTCCCAGGCCGAGGGAATCATGGCATTGGCCGGCGCTAAATCCGCCCCGGACTGGCCGCTACCCTGGACCTTCTGGCGTGATTTCGGCGCGCGTTACTTATTGCTGCTCTGTCAGATCCAGCCGGATGCCGAACGGCTTGAACCGCTCCCCCCTCTTGATGCCGCCACTCTTGCCCATCTGACCTTGAGCATACCCCCCATGCCGGGAGCCGAATACTGCACACCGGACGTTCTCGCTGACATCTGGAACGATCTCGACAACTGGGTGCTGGCTTCGATTGCCCGGAATGCGGACGGTCTGGCCGGCTTTCTACAGCAACACGCGCCGCTCTGGCGACAGGTGGGCCGGGTCTGTTTTCATCTGGCTGAAAACACCAAGGACCCTGATTTTCCCTTTGCCTTCATGGCAACCTACATACCCCGCTTGGGCAAGAATGCCCGTGCCCAGCATCTGCCGCTTAACCAGGCGCTGCGCGAGTATGCTGGCGCCAACAACCGTGAGGCCTTGCTGCGCCTGCTCGAACCGGTACATGAGGCCAGTACCCGCTGCGGTTGGTTACAGGAGCTGCTGGAGAACGGCGATATCTATCATCCGCTGGCCTGGACTCCCGAGGAGGCTTACCTGTTTTTGAAGAGTGCGCCGGCCCTGGAGGAAAGCGGATTGGTGGTGCGTCTGCCGGACTGGTGGAAAAAACGACCGCGCCCCAGGGTACGGGTGACCGTCGGAAATACGGTTGGAGAATCCCTGTCTGCGCGGGCCTTGCTGGATTTTCGGGTACAGCTGACCCTGGGGGGGCAGGATCTCACGCCGCAAGAGATAGCCGCGTTGACCTCGGCCAGTCAGGGTTTAGCGTTTCTGCGGGGGCAGTGGGTCGAAGTGGATGGGGAAAAACTTCGTCAGGCTCTGGAACAGTGGCGACTGATCGAAGCCGAGGCCGGTTCGGACGGTCTTTCCTTCGTGGAGGGGATGCGTCTTCTGGCGGGGGCGCGGCGCGACCTGTCCGGCAATGACCCTACGCTGGACGAGAGCGGATGGGCCTTCGTGGAGGCGGGTGACCGCCTGCGGGACATGCTGGCCGGGTTGCGTGAACCGGCCCGCCTGGCGGCCGTACAACCGGGACACACCCTGCATGCCACACTGCGCCCCTATCAGCAGACCGGCCTCAACTGGCTCTGGTTTCTGTCCGAATTGGGGCTGGGCGCCTGTCTGGCCGACGACATGGGCCTGGGCAAGACCATCCAGATTATCTCCCTGCTGCTGGCGCAAAAGGGGTGCGGTGGCGCTGGCGCACCCAGCCTGCTGGTACTGCCCGCATCGCTATTGTCCAGCTGGAAGAGCGAAATGGCTCGTTTTGCACCATCACTGGCGGTTGTCTGCCTGCATCCATCGGAGATGGAGCGGCTAGAGTTGGAGCGCATTGCCGCCGATCCCCAAGGCGCCCTGGCATCTGCCGATGCAGTACTGATCTCCTACGGCATGCTCCAGCGGCAGGAGTGGATCAAAAAACAGAACTGGAACCTGATCGTGCTGGACGAGGCCCAGGCCATCAAAAATCCCGGCACACAGCAAACCAGGGCGGTCAAGTCGCTGAAGGGGAGGGTGAGGATTGCCCTGACCGGAACTCCGGTGGAAAACCGGCTGTCGGATCTCTGGTCGCTGTTCGATTTTATCTGCCCCGGCCTGCTGGGCAGCGCCGCCCGCTTCAAACAATTTGTCGCCTCGCTGGAAAGCAGTGAACCGCCTTCGTACGCGCCGCTGCGTTCGCTGGTGCAGCCCTACATTCTGCGGCGTCTCAAGACCGACAAGAGTGTTATCAGCGACCTGCCGGACAAGGTCGAGGTGGCGGCCTGGTGCGGTCTCAGCGCCGTGCAGACCCGGCTGTACAGTCAGGCGGTCAAGGAACTGGCCGATGCGCTCAAGGAACAGCAGGAGGGCATCAAACGCCGCGGGCTGATCCTTTCCACTCTGATGCGCTTCAAGCAGATCTGCAACCATCCCGGTCAGGCCCTGGGGGACGGCGACTTTGCCGAGGGGCGCAGCGGAAAGTTTGTCCGGCTGCGCGAACTGGCCGAAGAGATTTCATCCCGACAGGAAAAGGTGCTGGTCTTCACCCAGTTTCGGGAAATGACCGCGCCGATTGCCGC
>JBBQXT010000053.1:0-18133 GCA_038209415.1 Geobacterales bacterium | reverse complement strand
AGCTTGACGGCAACGATGCACAAGGGTTGGTCAGGACGGATGGGGAGTGATGAGGTTTGACCGACTGTCTCATGAATCGGAGAGATGTTCGGAATCAAAGTACATTTTCAATAAACTGGTGGTGTCACTATGACAGACAGAGCCTGTTACCTGATCGCCCAGAACGGCGATCCGCGCAAGCCGGAAATTGCCTCAGCGCAGAAGTATTTCGCCATTCAGGCACGGCGGCAGGAGATGTCGGATGCCTTGGCGGCTGATCGTGAACGGCTGGAAATACGCAAGCAGGCCAGCGAGGAGTTCAAAACTCTTTCCATGTGTGTAATAACGGTGTAAAAAACCCCTTTAGGAGGAACTGATATGCCAACGATCAGCTTGTTTTATGGAATAGTCATCTACCTCTATTTCCTGGACAACCAGAAGCACCATATGCCGCATTTTCATGCCAAATATCAGGGCCAGCAAGCAGCGGTTTCCATCCTCGACGGAGAGATTCTCGAAGGCGGGATTCCACCCGCAAAGATGAAGCTTGTGCAGGCCTGGCTGGAAATCCATCGAGAAGACCTGCTGGCTGATTGGGAGTTGGCGGTCAATGGCATGACGCCTTTCAACATAGAACCGTTGCGATAGGAGAAATCTATGGAATCGGTCACTCGTGTGGTTCCCCGTGAAAATTACCGTCTGGAGCTTGAGTTCGATACCGGTGAGGTGCGTTTGTTCGATGTGACTCCCTATCTGGATATGGGCGTTTTTAAACAACTGAGAGATCACTCCGTGTTCGCAAAGGCGTACGTCGCCTTCGACACAGTTTGCTGGCCCGGTGAGATCGACATCGCACCGGAAACCCTCTACTGCCTGTCAACTCCGGTGGCATAATGGTAATACCAAAACAATCCAGCCAGCTGTTACTGAATGTGCGTCCGCTTTTGATCCCGGCTCCAACTTGTGGCATTACAAACCGGCACTATTCTCGATGAATGGAGTTTCTGATGGACCGCAAAACAATCGAATCCCTTTTCAATCGCATCGGCAGCATCCGCTGCCTGGTGGTCGGAGACCTGATGCTGGACGAGTACCTGTGGGGCAAGGCCGAACGCATCTCGCCCGAGGCGCCCGTTCAGGTGGTGGATGTCATCCGTGAGGAGCTGCGCCTGGGCGGCGCCGGGAATGTTGTCAACAATCTGGCAGCACTAGGTGCTCAGGTAGCGGTCTGCTCGGTGGTTGGTGAGGACGATAACGGCGCGGCTCTACTGGAGAATTTCAATCGTCGGGGCGTGTCGGTTGATGCGCTCTTTCGCGACCCGGCCCGCCGTACCAGCCGCAAGACGCGGGTAGTGGCCTCCAATCAGCAGATCGTGCGGATCGACCGTGAAACACGTGAAGCGCTTTCAGCAGAGATGGAGGCTCGTGTTTGCAACTGGCTTTCAACCCATGCCGCCGCCTTTGATGTAATCCTGCTCTCGGACTACCTCAAGGGGGTACTGACGCAGCGGGTGATTGAAGCCGTTACAGCGGCAGCCTGCCCCACTGCGATACCGGTGCTGGTGGATCCCAAGGGCACTGATTTCGGCCGTTATCATGGCGCCACGATCCTGACACCCAACCGCAAGGAAGCCGAGGCAGCAGCGGGCATTGCCATCCGGGACAACACGTCTCTGGAACGTGCGGCCGGGACGATCATGGAAAAGGCCGGCCTGGAATATCTGCTGATCACCCGCAGCGAGGAGGGCATGTCACTCTTCTCCCGCAGTGGCGAGGCGGTACATATTCTGACCGTGGCCCGCGAAGTCTTCGACGTCTCCGGCGCCGGCGATACCGTACTGGCATCACTGGCGGTGGGGGTAGCGGCCGGCCTGGGTATGGCCGAGGCGGCTTGTCTTGCCAATATTGCTGCCGGTATCGCCGTCGGCAAGCTCGGCACATCCACCGTTTCACCGGCAGAGATCATCAATGCCGTAGCCCTGTCCCACAGCGACAGCGATTCCAAGATCAAGAACCTGGATGTGCTGACGGCCATCATTGCCGCGGAAAAAGCCCGCGGGAAAAAGGTCGTCTTTACCAACGGCTGTTTCGACCTGCTGCATGCCGGTCATGTCAAATACCTGCAAAAGGCTCGCAGCCTGGGTGACCTGCTGGTGCTGGGGCTCAACAGCGATGCCTCGGTGAGACGCCTGAAGGGAGAAAAGCGTCCCCTGATCGGTGAGGAAGAACGTGCCCACGTTCTTGCCGCACTGGACTGCATCGACTACGTCGTGCTCTTTGATGAAGATACGCCGCTGGAGCTGATAACAGCCCTGAAACCGCATATCCTGGCCAAGGGGGGCGACTACACCGCTGAGGGAGTCGTGGGGAAAGACGTGGTCGAGGCCTATGGCGGCCGGGTGGAACTGGTCTCGTTTGTAGACGGCAAATCCACCACCAACATCATCGAACGTATTCTTGAGCGCTACGCATGACACTGCGCCATGATTTAATAACAAATTGGTGGTTTTCTGGCGGGAATTCTGCTATCAGAAAGCGGCTGACGAACTTTGCAAACAACAGGAGACGGGTATGCCGGAAAATATGGCCTCCGGGCGTGAGATATGGATGCTTGGGATCACAACGGGCGCGGGCCGGGAAGAACAGCTCTGCACGTATCTGGCGGCCGGCGGTTACCGCTGCCGGCCGGAAAAGATCGAGAACCTTGCCGAAGGCCGGCCTCTGGGTGTGATTCTGGACATTTCGCCCTTTTCCGATGACGGCTGGGGCCTGCTGCTGAAAATCAAGAGTGATCCTGCCACCCGCAATATTCCGGTACTGCCGGTTTTTCTGAGCGAGATGGGCAAAGTGGGCGGTGTCTTTCCGGTGGCGGGATTTTTTACCCTGCCGGTGGATGACAGCTACCTGCTGGAACGCCTGGCGGTCTTCGGCATGACCGAGGATGCCGAGACCTGGGATCTCCAGGCCCTGGTGGTGTCGCGGCTGGGAGAAGATAAACTGTCCCGGGCAGTGGAGTCGGCAGGCTTTGAAGCAGTCAAGGCTTACACGGCCAAAGAGGCCAAGGCACTCGTCTCCATCCACCCGGTCTATATTGCATTTGTCAGTCTGATGCTCCCGGATATGTCAGCTTTTGAACTGCTTGAAAAGTTCCGCTTGCATCCCTACAGCAGCAATATTCCGGTATTCGTTCTGCTCAAGGACGAAATGAAACAGGGCGAGAAAACCGCTCTGAGTCGGGAGATTGCCCATCTGATCAATAAAAAGCAACTCTCCTGCGATGAATTCCTCGCATTTCTGAGGCGCCGCGGCTGAACATCGATTCCATGGATTTCACGCAAACAGCCGTTCCCCCAGTGAGGAGGAACGGCTGTTTTATTCTTGCCGGGCGCTCTGTCCAATGATTACAGTAGCCCGGTCAGGTCCTTTATCTCAACACTGGCCTTGCTGCGCAGCTCCTTGGCCCACTGGTTGAAGCGCTCCTCCGATTTTTTGCGGTAGATCAGATCCTCAATTTCAGTCTTGACGCTCTCGAAAGACTTCATCTTGCCGGTGCTACGCTCTTCCAGCCGGATGATATGGAACCCGGCCGGGGTATTGATCAGTTCACTGACCTCTCCGGGTTTCATGGACACTATCGCCGCTTCCAGTTCAGGCATCATGTCGCCCTTCTTGAAGGTTCCCAGATTACCGCCATCCTTGCGGGCCGCCGGATCTTCGGAATAAGACTTGGCCAGTTCGGTAAAGTCCTTGCCGCCTTTGGCTTCCGCCAGCACCATCAGTGCCGTGGCCATGGTGCGCTTGAGCTCGTCTGCAGGCATTTTTTCACTTGTTTTAAAGAAGATATGCCGCGCACGGAAGGTATCTTCCTCGGCATACTTGGCCCGGTTTGCATCATAATACTCCCGCAGCTCCGTTTCACCCACCTGGATCTTGGCACGGACCTCCATGCTTACCAGCTTGAGCTTTTCAATCTGCTGCTGCAGCTGGGTGCGGTACTGCTCAAATGTGAGTCCCTGACCGGCCAGGGCCGTGACCAGCGCCTCTTGGGAAGCCATGTTATTCTGTTTCTTGACATCATCGATAGCCTGCCGGATCTCCTCGTCGGTTACCTTGATATTCAGTTCCCTGACTTTCTGGTCCAGCAGCTTCTTCTCGATGAGATGATCCAGGGCTGCCCGGCGAATCTGGCTGCGGGCAGCAGCATCCAGGGCGGATTTCTTCTCAGCCTCGCGGATCACCGGCTGGGCCTCGCGGTCCACTTCGTACAGCGTGACGATGTCGTCATTGACAATGGCGGCAATGCTGTTGACCACCTTGCCGGTTGAAATGCTCACGGCTGGCGCGGTCTTGGGCTGTTCTGCCTTCAACGTCACCGCTGCCGGCTCTTTCGCCACCACCGCGTTGTTGGAGGCACAGCCACCCGTCAGCGACAGACACAGGCAGGCCAGCAGCAGGCTTAAGATGGTTTGGTTGATATGCATGCTTATTCCTTGGATTCACGTACACGAAAGGGTGGGCAGAACCCACCCTTGTCGGTTAGTTACCTAGTGGTATGGTTGACGGCAGCGGGCTGCACCGGCTATTTTTTCTCAACAGCTGCGGGCTTGGCAGGTTCAGCCGGCTTAGTCCCGTCGGCTTTGCCTTCTTCCTTTTTGGTGCCCATGCCCTTGAGCACATCTTCCTTGACCGTGATCTTGGCGCTTTTCTTGAGCTCATCCTTGATCTTCTGGAAAACCTCCTGCTGCTTGGTGGGCATGATGGCCCCCTTGATCTGGTCCTTGACTTCTTCTATGGGACGTATGCCGGCAGCGCGCTTGCCGGTCAGCTTGATAATATGAAAACCGAAGTCCGATTTGACAACACCGGAAACCTGTCCTTCCTTGAGAGCCAGGGCCGCCTTTTCAAAGACCGGTACCATGGAACCTTTGCCAAACCATCCCAGGTCGCCGCCCTTTGCAGCTGAAGAGTCAACCGAGTGCTTCTTGGCAAGTTCCTCGAAGTTTCCGCCGGCCTTGATCTGGGCCAGAACATCCCTGGCCTCTTTCTCGGTCTTGACCAGGATATGGCTGGCCTTGATCTGTTCGCCGGTCTTGAACTTGTCCTTGTTCTGCTCATAGAATTTCTGCAGATCGGCGTCTGACACCTGAGAATCGGTCTCAACCTTCTTCTTCAGGAAAGATTCCACGATCAGCCGTTTTTTCAGATCCTTCAGTTTCTCCTCGAGATCGGCGCTTTTGTCCAGACCATCCTTGGAGGCCTGCTGCAGGATCAGTTCACGGATGATCATGGTATCCAGCATCTCTTTACGGCCTTCAGGGGTATCGGCCATCGCTTTCAGGTAGTCGGGCAGATTTTTTAGTTCGCGGTTAAAATCAGCGGTCGTAATGGTGCCGCCATTAACCTCGGCCAGAACCTGCACATCTTTTTTTGCATCCGTTTTGGAGTCAGAGGACGGCGTACCGCCCTGGCAGCCAAAGAGTGTCGCTGCGCACAGGGCAGCAGCAATGATTCTTGCGGTGGTGAAGGCTTTCACGTAAATCTCCTTTTGTATGAATGATCGAAGTCTATATAAACTTTGAAAAAATAGCATGCCAGCAGGAACAAGTGCAACTGTTTTTGTCTTTGCAGTGTTCCCAACACATCTCAATCCTGAATTTGACACCTCCCGCCTCATGCAGGGCGGCAAGTTTTCCTGGCATGCCCGGCCCGATAATTGCCTTTGACAGCGACGGGCAACAACCTGCAGCCGACGTGTTTACTAACTTGATTCAACGCAAGTTACATGGTATTTATATGCTGCTGTATACACTGTCAGATAACTGATAAAGATATTCAGCGCCACAGGCGTTCCACTACCATATCCAAAACGGAGGAGGGCACGATGGAAAAGCGGAAAGTTCACTACAGCGAGTTGGGACTGGTCAACACCAAGGAGATGTTCACAAAGGCCATGGCCGGCAAGTACGCCATCCCGGCTTACAACTTCAATAACCTCGAACAGCTCCAGGCGATCATTACCGCCTGCGCCGAGACAAATTCTCCGGTTATCATCCAGGTTTCCAAGGGCGCACGCAGCTATGCCAACGAGACCATGCTGCGCTGCATGGCCATGGGCGCAGTACAGATGGCCCGCGAGATGGGATCGAATATCCCGATCTGCCTGCACCTGGATCACGGCGATTCTTACGAATTATGCGTATCCTGCATCGACAGCGGTTTCTCATCCGTAATGATTGACGGTTCGCACCTGCCCTACGACGAGAACGTGGCCCTGACCCGCAAAGTAGTGGATTACGCCCACCAGCACGATGTCAGTGTCGAGGGCGAGTTGGGGGTTCTGGCCGGCATAGAGGACGAGGTCTCGGCGGAACACTCCACCTATACCAAGCCGGAAGAGGTTGAGGACTTTGTCAGGAAGACCGGCGTCGATTCCCTGGCCATCTCCATCGGCACCAGTCACGGCGCTTACAAATTCAAGGCCGGCCAGCCGGTACCGCCCCTGCGCTTTGATATTCTGGAAGAGTGCGAGAAGCGCATCCCCGGTTTTCCGATCGTGCTGCATGGCGCCTCATCGGTGGTTCAGGAATACGTCCAATTGATCAATCAGTATGGCGGCAAGCTGGAAGGCGCGGTCGGCATCCCCGAGGAACAGCTGCGCCAGGCAGCGGCCAGCGCCGTCTGCAAGATCAACATCGACTCCGACGGGCGCCTGGCGGTAACCGCCAAGGTGCGCGAGTACTTTGCCAAGGATCCCAAGGAATTCGATCCGCGCAAGTACCTGGGTGAAGCCCGCAAGGAGCTCGTCAAGCTGATCAGGCACAAAAACGAGAAGGTTCTCGGTTCTGCAGGCAAAGCCTGAACCTTTTCCACCCCGCGGAGCGCCGTATGATTCAGGAGTCCATCGCATGAGCACCAGAAAATTTTCTCGCGTCCGCTTCCAGGTCACTGCAACGGTCAAGGCTGCAGACCGCCAGTTTCACGGTGAAGTTGAGAACCTCAGCATGAGCGGCATGTTCATGGTTACCGCCGAGCAACTGCAGCCGGGAGTCGAGGTGGAAATTTCGATTATCCTCACCGGCTCCAGCCCCGAAATTACTGTCGCCATCAGCGGCAAGGTCAGCAGGTTGGTTGAGAACGGCATGGGATTTACCTTTGAAAAAACCGGTCTTGATTCCTACACGCATCTGAAATACATTGTCACCTACAACACTGATGATGCTGAAAAGGTCATGGAAGAGATTCACCACGCTATCGACGAAAAGATCGCTGCAGAAAAGTAATCAGAGGCTATGCCCTTGGGGATGATGACACTATGACAAAGAAATCAACGGTATATTCCTTATCGGGGCTCATGCTCGGCATCGGGGCGCCTATCGGCTGGACCTTTATCAGGATCCTGTTTTTCTACGACGGCAGGCAGACGTTCATCGGGCAGATTTTTAGTGATATCTTTCTGAATACTCAGCAGTTTTTCCTGTACACCTATATGGGCATCGGTACGGCCTTTGTCCTTTCCACCCTGGGATACATGATCGGTAAAAACAGCGATGATCTGCACGAGCGGGCCGTTGAACTGGATATCCTTCACCGTGAGGTAGCCAGCCAGAAAGAGATCTTTGAAAACCGTTACAAGGTGCTGGACAGCAACATCAAAAATTTCCATCACATCAGCAGCAAGATGCAGATGTCCCTCAATCTTGAAGAAATCCTGCGCTTGTGCGCCGAAGGGCTGCACGAGATCCTGGGTTACGAGCGGGTCAACATCCTCATGACAGAGGATGGGAAAAGGCTCCGTTTCGTCGTCGCCGCCGGCACGGACAACTTCGATATCACCAACGCGAGGCTGCCGCTGGATGCAAGTATCGGCGTAATCTATAAATGTTTTGTTGATAAGAAGGTTTATCTGATCGACGACATTTCCCGATATCCGGAGGATTACCACCTGCGATCGCCCCACAACAATCTGGAACCGCTCCGTTCAAAAAGCTTCATTCTCTGCCCGATCGTGGTCAAAGGTCAGACGATCGGCGCCTTCGGCATTGACAACAAGTCCAGCAAGCGGGCACTCAACGACTCGGATGTGGACACGATCATGTTGTTCGCCGATCAGGTTTCATCGGCCATCACCCGCATCAACCTGCTGACTTCCATTGACACCCTGACCAGCGAGATGGAAAGTTCATTCGCCTTCCTGCTGGGCAGCCGTGATCAGTACTCCCATAATATCATGGACCTGAAGGAGAATGTCGATTCCGTGGCCGACGGCAGCGCCATGATCTCTTCAGCCTCCGAAGGGATCATGGCCTCGGTGGATGAGACCAGTACCGCGGTCAACGAGATCTCGGTAGCCATCGAACAGGTCTCCCGCAATCTGGACCACCTGTCCAATATCGTGCATCAATCGGCTTCCGCCATGGAAGAGATCAACAGCACCATCAGCAGTGTGGAACAGAATGCGGCCATCTCCCACGAGGTTTCCAGTCAGGTAAAATCCCAGGCCGACGAAAGCATGGCTGTCGTAACCGAGACCATCAATTCCCTGGCAGAGATCCAGTCATCGGTCGGGCTCTCCTATGATGCCATCACGCGACTCTCGGATAACAGCAGCCGTATCGAAAACATCATCAATGTCATCAATGACATCACCAAGCGCACCAACCTGTTGGCGCTCAACGCCTCAATCATCGCGGCCCAGGCCGGCGAATACGGGAAAAGCTTCGGGGTGGTGGCCGACGAAATCCGCAACCTGTCGCTCCAGACCGGCCATTCCACTGGCGAGATCACCGGCATCATTGAAGAGATCATGAGTGAATCCAAAACAGCCGCCAGCAACATCACCGCCACCAAGGGCCTCGTCCAGAGAGGCGTGGAGCTGGGTCACAGCACCGGCGAAACCCTCAAGGCCATCTATGACCGTTCAGTCTGCTCCATGGACATGACCCAGCAGATCAAGCAGGCTACCGAGGAACAGGTTGTCAGTGTCAAGATGGTTTCGAAATCCATTGATGATATCAGCTCAATGACCTCCCAGATATTCACCGCCTCAGCCGACCAGGCCAAGGCCACCAGGAGCATCGCGCGCTCCATCGAGACCATCAAGGACATGGCCCACGAGATGGTCAAGTCCACCACCCGCCAGGTGGATGACGGCCATAAAATTCGCAGCACGGTTGAATCGGTCAGCGCAATGGTCAAGGAGATGTTCGACAACATGGAACAGCGCCGGCTGCAAAGCGCCGAAGTGATTTTGGAACTGGAGTCCATGAAGAACCGAACCGGGCAGGCCTGATTTTTTTGTAGCAATGGCCCCGGCTTTTTGCTATATAGCTTCACTCCGGTCACGACGGCTACCCTTTCGGGAGTTGATCAGCAGCAGCACCGGATGGCAACAGCAACCTGCATACCGCACGGATTCAGACGGTGAACCGGGACGGAAGGGAATATCCCCACAGTCATTGCAGTACGCGCTGCAGAACTGTCCGTCTACGCGCCTTCCGGCGCATTTTTTGTTTTTAGTGCTTATCGGGGTTCAGGAGATCGCATGCGCAAGAAAGTCACCATACCGGATGTGTTGGCCATGAAGCGGGACGGGCTCAGGATCAGCATGCTGACCTCCTATGACTATCCCTTTACCCGCATCATGGATGCCGCCGGTGTCGATATCATCCTGGTGGGCGACTCGGCCGGGGTCGTCGTTGCCGGGCATGACACGACTCTGCCGGTGACCATGGACGAGATGATCTATCACACCAAGGCGGTCAGACGTGCCGACCCCAAGGCGCTGGTGGTGGCGGACATGCCCTTCATGTCTTATCAGACCGGCATAGAAGATGCCTGCCGCAACTGCGGACGCATGATCAAGGAAGGGGGCGCCGAAGCGGTCAAGATCGAGGGGGGCGTGAACATGGCCCACGTCATCCGCGCCGTCTCCTCCATCGATATCCCGGTCATGGCCCATATCGGCCTGACGCCCCAGTCAATTCACCGCATGGGGGGCTACAAGGTGCAGGGTCGCAAGGACCAGGCCGAACGGATCATGGAGGATGCCTACGCGGTTCAAAACTCCGGGGCCTTTGCTGTGGTGCTGGAAGGCATACCGGCCAGTCTGGCCGCCGCGATCACGGCCGAGCTGACCATCCCGACCATCGGCATCGGCGCCGGTCCGGCCTGCGGCGGCCAGGTCCTGGTAATCCACGATATCCTGGGTCTGTGCGAGAAGTATTCGCCCAAGTTCGTCAAGCGATATGCCGACTTGGGGCCGATCATCAGCGACGCGGTCATGCGCTACGTGGCAGAGGTCAAGAGCGGCGAATTCCCGACGGAAGAGCACTCGTTCTCATGAGAATTATCAGTTCCATCCATGAAATGCAACAGACCTCCCTGGCACTCAAGCGGGAGGACAAGCGCATCGCCTTTGTCCCCACCATGGGCTTTCTGCACGAAGGGCACGCCTCACTGCTGCGCGAGGGGCGCAGGCGCGGTGATGTGCTGGTGCTGTCGATCTTTGTCAACCCGATCCAGTTCGGAGCCAACGAGGATCTGGACCACTATCCGCGCAACCTGGAGGGCGACTGCGCCGTCGCGCAGGAGTGCGGCGTTGATATCGTCTTTATCCCCGCGGGCGAGGAGATGTACCCGCACGGCTTTCAGACCGCCATCCGCGTGAAAGAACTCGCTCTGCCACTCTGCGGCGCCAGCCGTCCCGGCCATTTCGACGGCGTCGCCACGGTGGTGACTAAGCTGTTCAACATCGTCCAGCCTGACCTGGCCCTGTTCGGCAACAAGGATTTCCAGCAGCTGGCGGTCATCCGCCGCATGACCGCCGACCTTTCCCAGCCGGTGGAAATCGTCGGCATGCCGATCGTCCGCGAAGCGGACGGGCTGGCCATGAGCTCGCGCAATGCCTACCTGTCGTCGGCCGAGCGGCAGGGCGCGCTCTGCCTCTTCCGCTCAATCGGGCTGGTGCGGGAGCGCTACGCAGCCGGAGAACGCCAGGCAGACATCCTGCTCACAGCGGCCCGGGAACTGATTCAGTCGGAACCGGTAGCAACCATCGACTACCTTGAAATGCGCGACGCAGCCACTCTGGAAACAGTGCCAATCGCTTCCGATACAACCCTGCTGGCCCTGGCTGTCAGAATCGGGACCACACGACTGATCGACAATACCCTGCTGGGCGATACGTCGAAGGTTAACCGCTAATGCCGAAAAATCGTGACGCAGCCCGCGCCAACCTGGAAAACCTGTACCGGATTTTCACCGTGCCGGAAGCGCCCGATTCGACCCTCGGAGCCATCGACAAGGCGATTGCCGACGATGTCACCGGCTTTTTGCAGACCCATATCGTCGCCATCGAACGCAACCTGGAAGAGATCGAAGCGAATTTTTCCTGTTCCACCATCCCTGAAGAACCGACCTATGTCTCGGAATATACCGAATTCGTCAAGGAAAACCTCGTCGCCCAGTCGGTTCATACCGCCGCCCCCGGCTTTGTCGGTCACATGACCTCGGCGCTCCCCTACTTCATGCTCCCCTTGGCGCGCCTGATGACCGCCCTCAACCAGAATCTGGTCAAGGTGGAAACCTCCAAGGCCTTTACGCCCATGGAGCGGCAGGTCCTGGCCATGCTCCACCGCCTGGTCTATCGGCGCGATGACGCCTTCTATCCGGTATGGATTCACAACAGTCAGCATGCTCTGGGAGCCTTCTGCTCCGGCGGCACCATCGCCAACATCACGGCGCTGTGGGTGGCGCGCAACCGTTTCTTTGCCCCGGAAGGGAACTTTGGCGGCATCGCCAAGGAAGGGTTGGCCCGAGCTCTGAAACATCGCGGCTGTGAGGGGATTGCTGTCCTCGTCTCTGAGCGCGGACACTATTCCTTCGGCAAGGCCGTCGACCTGCTCGGTCTGGGCCGGGACAACCTGGTCAAGGTGAAGACCGATGCCAATAACCGCATCGACCTGAAGCTGCTGCGGCAGGAATGCCGGCGCCTGCAGGACGAGAACATCCTCCCGCTGGCGCTGGTCGGCATCGCCGGGACGACCGAAACCGGCAACGTCGACCCACTGGAGGCGATGGCCGATTTCGCCCTGGAGATCGGCTGCCACTTCCATGTCGATGCTGCCTGGGGCGGGCCGACCCTCTTTTCCGACCGCTACCGTTCCCTGCTCTCCGGAATCGAGCGGGCCGACTCGGTCACCATCGATGCGCACAAGCAGCTGTATGTGCCAATGGGGGCGGGTATGGTCGTCTTCAAGGATCCGACCGCCCTGTCGGCGATTGAACATCACGCCGCCTATATCCTGCGTCATGGTTCCAAGGATCTCGGCAGCCATACCCTGGAAGGGTCGCGACCGGGGATGGCCATGCTGGTTCATGCCGGTCTTTCGATCATCGGCCGCAAGGGGTACGAACTGCTGATCGACATGGGGATCGAGCGGGCGCAAACCTTTGCCGCCATGGTCCGCCAGCATCCCGATTTCGAACTGACCAGCGAACCTGAGCTGAACATCCTCACCTACCGCTACTGTCCGCGCGCCGTGCAGCAGACCCTGGCGGTCGCGACCGCTGAGCAGCGCGCCGGAATCAATGCCCTCCTCGACCAGGTCAGCCAGCTGCTGCAGAAATCCCAGCGGGAAGCAGGCAAAACCTTTGTCTCCCGGACGCGGCTGCGCATGGCCGCTTATGGAGAGGAACTCACCGTCCTGCGCGTCGTCCTGGCCAACCCGCTGACGACCGATGAGATTCTGGCGACGGTTCTGGCTGAACAGTGCGAGATCGTGCAGCAGCCGGAGATTCAGGTTTTGCTGCGGCAGGTTGAGGGGCTCTGTACTGGATTGTATCCCCCGTTGAGCGCCTCAGGTTTCTTAGGCAAGTTGTAATTTTCAGGTAACGGCATCGATCCTATTCCATCCCATCCTACCTTACGGCAGACCACAACATGTTTCCTGCATACTCCTCCATGGCGAGCTGAATAGAAGGTGGTTGCCTTTTTGCATTCCACGTTACGGCATTGAACAGGTCGTAGAGCCGGTCTGTTTTTTTCACATACGATGGATCAATCAGATTACGTGTATCCGCGAAGCCGAGAAGCGGCACAAGCATGCGCTCAACATCACGTCGAGGTGGAAGGGGCTTTGAAATTGCATCCGTGAGCAGACGAAATATTTCACCGGAGTCTGCTGTTGCTCTATTGAGCTGATTCAAGGCAGTGTCAAGCTGGCTATCAAAATCATCTGTTTTCTGGTGATAAATCCGGTTTGAATAGAGGGATAGTGGTGCAATCGCACCGTTCGAACAGACAAGGCGAAACAGATACCATCCGACAGTGAGTGCTCTGAACCCTGTTTCTGAGTTCACAACGCTCGTTCCGATACCTACGAGGTCGCCAGGCTTGACAGTAACCTGCTTGATTTCCCTGCATGTTATCCGAATGAAGTGGTCGGTTCTGGTAACCTGTTCAATATCGCTGCTCCCAACCCTGTCCAGCAGTTGATCATCAGCTATTCGCGCGTAATTTTTGGAAACAATGGTCAATGCATCGCCATCCTCAACGTGGATAACAACATTCTTGTTTATCAGTCGCAGGGATGCATTGATAAGTGGCAGAAGCTCGTCAGGCTCCATACGGTACAATGTTTGAAGAGGGAACTGGTGCCAGCGCATCAGCTTATCGAAAAAAGTCTGCCTGATGGGCAACCCCTTTTCAGACGATGAGCGTCTCCGTAGGAACGCCCCGGCATCATGCTGAACCACTTCAAGATTTGCTGACTGTTCTTCAAACATCGCAACGTTTCTATTCTCGAGAAATTCCCGTACATCGGACAATGGACGGCAGTTAAAAAAGGTCCCGCTCTTGCACCAATCAAACGCAAAATCCAACTTTCCTCGTATCTCTTTATTCATGGCTTACCTCGCTATCTCAAAAACTATGGAATGAGACTTGATGTTGTATTTGGGCCGGTGATTTTTTTGCTTACCAAAGATGTGCTGACAAGCTCCTATCTAACCGGGACACCTCCGCCATGGAGTGTCCCAGCCCGCAGAAATATCAGTAAAGAATACAGTAAAGAACAAAGGCTAGTAGAAGCAGTGATATCAGTAATTCGGTCATGTCATGCCCCCTCTGGGTCGAACAGTGACTGCTGGCAACCGCCGCACTTCTTCCTTCTCAGTGACGTCTGGATCTCGACCTTGTTCTCATACCTGCCCAAGAGTGAGGCGCTATGCGGCACGGAAAAACTGGTCACCGTAGGGGAGTGCAGTCCCGAAAGGCTGCCTGTATAATTCACGAACGGTCTTGACATGTTCGCGCAATCTAACTGCTGCGGTAATAATATCGGTTTCTTTATCGCCGCTAAGTTCGCAATACCAGTTGAAAGTTTGTTGTGCGGGGTTGTGTGATGGGAACATGCCGTGCCTCCATGATCAGATTGCCGATAATTTTGGCTTCTGATAATGGACACGGCAGTGAATTGACAGTTTTCAAAAAATAAGTTCAGAAGGGAATGCTTTTTCTTAAACAAGCTCTATTTTTGAGAAACTAGTTTGAAGCCCGTCTCCCTTTAGCACGTCAAACCATGGACCTTTCGCAATTCGACGTCGTAGGGATGAATCACTGGGTATTTGGCTCTGATTTCTTGAATTTTTGTCGTGAGACGAGAATAAGTCAACGGTAGGACGTCACACTCCATGGCTAAGGCCTCTGCCAGCAACGGCTTGTTAATTGACCATTCAACTGAACTGAATTGTGCAGTAAATTTCTTGAGTTGTCGCAACCAGGGCTCGCGGGGATTAAACGTCGACTCAAATAATGCACGCTCTGCAATTATAAATGCAGGGAGTATGCTCTCCGTGAAGGCGGAGTTCAGAAATATCTCGACGGGAAAAGATTCCTCGAATGATCCGCCAAAGTGACCGCAGGGGTAGGTCACGACTGATTCGATCGGGATTGGGAATAGATAGACCAATTCATTTATGAGATTCTGGTTTTGGCATTTACTGACAGAGGCTATAGATTCGGGATCGTTGTCATATGTGACGATGATAGGTCGGTCGTGGTTCAAAGTGAGTTTAAGCAAGCGCAAAGCTGCTCTCAAGTTTCCATGACCGTTGTAGTTTGCGACCTTTACGCCGATCGTTTCCAAATCAAGTATGTCGGTGAACAACATAGGCAACGCGCATTCTTCTGAATCGCCTTCAACAAGCACTATAATTGCCTGTTCAAGTGCGGCTTGTGACATGACAGCTTCATAATGAAGATCTGAAATTGCCATCTCCATTGCTATATCGTCCCTAGTTGTAGTCATGTTTTCTCACCCCAAAAACGTTGTTTACGATTTAATTATAATTCCAGTCAATTGAACCCCAATCCCATTTGTATTCCGCTTGTATGAGGTATAAATGGGTTCGCAAAAAGATTCATAAAGCACGAAACATCAGCCATCGCTTGTTCAATTTTTCCTAGTTTATACAGTGTCTGATACAAAGCAGCAGATTTAGCCTGGCAGTTCCATGACTTTTCTGGGTTAAAGGCAATATCGGTAAAACCATCGTACTCTAGAATCTGTGCAGATAACGTCTGATTTTGATGAAGTGCCGTGATGTACAGCCAGTCATAAAAAAGATTTATTGGTTGTGTAGGAAATTTGCTGCCCATAAAGTCGAAAGCAACAATATCCCCGGACGTTCGGATACGATCATCCTTTTTAGCATCCCAGCTCGACGCACTGTATAGGTCAATAAACGGACCACCTCGCTCAAAAACCTTACTTCCCTGAAATGCACATTCCACGGACATCTCTTTGTTATGATGGGTAATATTCAGGTTAAATGCGCTCAAGGCCACACCTAGGCAGTCATCTGCTTTGGATGATATTTCAAGCAGACGCTCATAACCAATTTTAGATGCAGCTTCATGCAAGGACCGAATTGATTTCTGCGCTTGTGATTTTGCCATGCCTGGAAACCATTTGAAATCAACCTCCACGGTTTTGACATACGGATATCCAGATAGCGTCGCTACGAATACAGGGCGCTTGGCCATCAGAGCATTTCCTTTTTCCAAAAGGCAAAGTCCATTCGATACTTGAACATGCCTCCGTTATACGAATAATTGTTGAGTGGATATATCGACCGGTTTTCACTCAGCCATTGCTCGGCCTGCCTTTGGGTAAAGAAGACCACCTTTTTGACATACTTTGCCGGGATTATTTCATAAGCAAGAACTTCTGCTTGCGGGTTTGTTGGATAGTTGTCTGGCAATCTCAAGTCTTTTCGCTGTATTGAGCCAAAATCGCCGAACAACTCTTCAAGACTCTCGACAGTATTTCTGGAGGCAACGTCAGAGTTTAAATTTACAGAAGCCGCAGCATTCTGGGTGGTAAAGGCACAATTAAGGCGAGTAATGGCGCTGTAATCATAGATAATGACGACCCACAGGTTGTCGTCACCAGACTGTCTGCGTTTATGGTAAAACATTTTATAGTTCGGAAAAGACAGGCTCAAGCAGGATGCATTCTTTTGGCGATCAAATCGAAATTCGTCGGTGAAAATAGGAAGGGTGACAGCAAAACGTTTTTCAAGGACGGCCCTGGGAAGCAAGCCTTCAGATATAATTCCTTTCAGATTCTCAATGCGGGTGAAATGACAGATATCCGAGATTTTTCGTCGCTGGCAGAACTCCGTGATTTGTTCGGATCGTTTTTCCTGATGTGAGATGACTTGTACAGCACTTCGAGTGCGGAGTTGCTGCTTAACGGGATGAGGTATATTCAGTGCCGGCTTGTCAGGTAGAAAAACTTCAACTGCTGGTGCGGCATCAAGCTCGCTCCCCAGTAATTCCAGGCCATCAAGCTCATCCAGTCCCGGTTCAGTATTGACAAGCATCATTACTCCCCATTCCCGATCAATATAAACGGTGCCCAGAAGTAAGGATGCGTAAAATCATGTCCTTCTTCCGATGTTATTTTTCCTTTAAGCAAGGCAAGCTGTGCCTGTTGAAGTGCCTCTGCTTTTGTCATACCTTCTTCCCTCAATCGGTAAAATTCCCGCATCAACTTGCTGGTGCTTTTGTCCTCCACCGGCCAAAGGGTTGCCATGACAGTTTTTGCGCCCTGCATCTCTCCCAAATAGCCGATGCCGTCAACCTCTCGGCCTCGTGTACTGGCTGTTCCAAGACCGGTGCTGCATGCGGAGAATGCTACTAGGTCAACACCCTTGAATAATGTAGGGAGGCTGCGAAGTTCGTCCATACGTATTTTGCTGCCATCGCCAAGTAGCAGGTAGGACATGGTTTCATTTGCGGGATTCAGCTCAAAGTGGCTCGCAATGTGGACAGCCTTATAGCCTGCTTCAAGGTGTGACTCCATAGCATCACGGGTAAATGCCTCATCAAGGAGAATATCTCCAGGGATAATACCTGAGGTACTATCCATACTGATGATACCTTCCAGTTCGTCCTTTACCGCAAACAATGGGCTGTGTCCTTCATGTTCAAGAGTGACACCCATACCAAGGCCATTCCAGTGTTCATGCGGTTGCTTGCCGATTGAACTGCAAGTGGTTATATTTACATTTCGGTACTTCTCCAGCAAAAACTGTTTACCATCGTGCAGGGCGGCCAGAGGGAGGAGGCGTAATACTCCGTTCAGCATCCAGAGAATATTGATATATCCACCGGAAAGTAATTCCTCTTCCAGTGGCCGCATGATGATGTCGTATAGCTCTTGTGAAACCTCCAGGTAGGATTGGTCTTCCGGATCTTTAAGGAGTTCCCTGAATTTGAGAACTTTGGCAGCTATGTTTGCGGCTTTATGTTCAGCTGAGAATGCCTTGCGACCGTGTTGGGTAACCATGACAGTATGAAAGCCTTCTTTGGCGGTGACGGTAACAATAGCGACTGTATTCGCATCGGCATCCGTCATATTTATCAGCTTGTATGAGTCCTGGTCGATCATGGTGACTTCTAGTGGGGGTAACGCTTCATGGAGATTGTCGAGAAATGCAGAGAACTTTAAGGTGGCCGGGGTTAGTGAGACAGCCTGAGGGGTGAAATAAGCAATTCCCCGATGTTGTTGTAGTTGTTGGCTTCAGGCAGCCTTTTTCAGTTCTAATCCTTGGTAATAAGCCTCATTCGGTGTCCGCTTGTCAAGTG